>DAIMZS010000452.1:0-1500 GCA_036733825.1 Rudaea sp. | reverse complement strand
GTGCGTGCCCGCGGCGAGCAGCTGGCCGCCGATGACGAAGGTCGGATCGAGGCCGCCCTCGGCGAGCACCGAAGCGACGAGACTCGTCGTCGTCGTCTTGCCATGCGTGCCGGCGACCGCGATGCCGCGGCGAAAGCGCATGAGTTCGCCAAGCATCTCGGCGCGCGGCATCACCGGCAGCCGGCGTTCGCGCGCCGCGACGACTTCGGGATTGTCGGCCTTGATCGCACTCGAGACGACGACGGCGTCGACTTTGTCGACGTTGCTCGCCTTGTGCGCCTTATGAATCTTGATGCCGAGCGCGGACAGATGCCGCGTCACCGCCGAATCGGCTTTGTCCGAGCCGCTGACTTTGTAACCCAAGTTGTGCAGCACCTCGGCGATGCCGCTCATACCCGCGCCGCCGATGCCGACGAAATGCACGCGGCGCGAAGATTCGCGAATCCAATCCGAAGTGGCGTGGGCGATCTGCGGAGTCATGCGGCCGCTCCAATGAGATGAGCCGGTCGCGCGCGCAGCGCGCGACGATCACTCCCCCTCTCCCCCGCGCAGTCGGGGGGGAGGGCACGGGGTGAGGGGGCCGCGCTGCGCAATTGCATTGCGTTCCGCTTTTCGGAAAAGCGCCCCCTCACCCAACCCTCTCCCCCGACTACGTCGAGGGAGAGGGCTTTATTGGCGGCGGCAAACAAGAAGCTCATGCGGCCACCTCCAGACAGATGTCGGCGATATTCGCTGCAGCCTGCGGCTTCGCGAGCGCGCGCGCGGCCTCGGCCATCTTCAGCAGCGCATCGGGGTTGTTCTGGATCAGCAACAAGCCGCTGAGGAATTTGGCATCGACTTTGGCTTCGGAAGTCAGCATCGCCGCGTCGTGATCGACCATCCACACTGCATTGCTCGTCTGATGGTCGTCGACCGCGAACGGAAACGGCACGAGCAGCGAGCCGACGCCGGCCGCGCACAGCTCGGCGATGGTCAGCGCGCCGGCACGGCAGACGACGAAATCGGCCCAGGCGTATGCGGCGGCCATGTCATCGATAAACGGTTCGATGCTCGCTTCGATGCCCGCCTGCGTATACGCCGCGCGCGCTTCGTCGGCGAACTTCGCGCCGCATTGATGGCGGACGTTGGGCCGCGCGGACTGCGGCATCATCGCCAGCGCAGCGGGCAATACTTTGTTGAGCGCGCGCGCACCCTGGCTGCCGCCGAGCACGAGCAAATTCGCCGACGAGGCGCGCGCGGCGAAGCGCTCCGCGGGCGCGGGCAACGCGGCGATGTCGGCGCGCACCGGATTGCCGACCCATTCACCGTCCTTCAATGCGCCGGCGAAACCGCACAAACGCCGCTTGGCGAACCGGGCGAGAATGCGGTTGGTCACGCCGGCAATGCTGTTCTGCTCGTGCACGATCAGCGGCACGCCGCGCAGCCACGCGGCAATGCCGCCGGGGCCGGCCACATAGCCGCCCATCGACAGCACGCTGCGCGGACGCACGGCGCCGATCA
>DAIMZS010000451.1:0-1519 GCA_036733825.1 Rudaea sp. | reverse complement strand
CCAAAGTCCGCCGAGCAGCAGACCGTCCTCGCCCGCGCTTGCCGTCCAATTCGTAAACGGCTCCGGCGAAGTGTTGATCGCCGCGCGCGCGCCGGCCTTGGCTAGATGCGTGCCGCCGGCGATCGCGCCACCGAGAATGCCGGCGGCCATCTGCAGCGCGGGGCCCTGATCGCCCATCGCGCCCCAGGCGAGCAGCGCGCCGATCGGGATGCGGATGAAGGTGTGGATCGAATCCCAGATCGAGTCGAATCCCGGCACTTTATCGGCGAGGAACTCGGCCACGAGCATGACGCCCGCGGCGCCGAGCACCCAGTTGTGCTCGAGCAGGACGAGGTCGGCCGGCAAGTGAACGTATCCGAGCCGGCCGAGCAGGCCGACAATGAAAATCGCCGCGTACAAACGGATGCCGCTGGCCCAGGCCAGGCCGCCGGCCAATGCGATTTGCTGCAGATGTTCCATGATCGCCTCCGCGCGCTACGGCATCGACGCAGTCATTCTAATGCGGCCGCTGGAATCCGCCATTGCCGCCGCAGATCGCCCCGTTGCCGCCGTTGCGTCGACTTGTCCTCGCGTCGACGGTACGTCTATGGCAGCATGCGCGGTACAGGAGGGGTCATCATGCGCTGGATATCGCTCGCCGTCGCCATCGTCGGATTCGGGGTGTCTTTCACCACCGCCTCGCCGAGCCTGATGGGCATCGGCTTCGTCCTCGGCTGCTGCAGTCTGCTCGTTTTCGGCCTCGGCCTGGCCGCGGCGCGGATTGCGCAGAACGCGCAGCCCGAAACCACGCTGTACATCGATCCGGAAGTGAGCGCGCTGCGCAGCAAGGCGAAGCTCGCCAAGTCCGATGCGAATGCGCCGGCGAACGCGCCAACTCCAGACGCCGATACGCGTGCGGACCGGGCACGCTGAATTTATTGCGCCGCGCTTTGACAACTCCATCACAACGCGCAAAATGAGTCCGCGGTCAACCGACCGCACTCAGGAGCGTGGGCATGGAACTGGTCATTTATTTGATTGTGGGTGCAATCGCCGGTTGGCTGGCCGGAGTCGTCGTGAAAGGCGGCGGGTTCGGTCTGATCGGCGACATCATCGTGGGCATCGTCGGCGGTCTGCTCGCCGGATGGCTGAGCGCACATGTTCTGAATATCACGGTCGGCAGCGGCGTCATCGGCCAGATCATTACTTCGGCGATCGGCGCGATCATCCTGCTGTTGATCATCCGCCTCGTGAAGCGCGCTTAGCAGCCGTTTCGACAAAAAAAAAGAAAGGCCGGAAGTCGCAGCTTCCGGCCTTTTTTATTGCACGGTTGAGGAATTATTTAGTGATGTCGACGTCTTTCGTCTCGCGCAGGAACAGCGAGCCGATGATGAACGTGCCGATCGCGACGACCACTGGATACCACAACCCCGAATAGATGTTGCCCGTGGCCAACACGAGGGCGAACGCCGTCGTCGGCAGGAAGCCGCCGAACCAGCCGTTGCCGATGTGGTAGGGCAGGCTCATCGAGGTGTAGCGG
>DAIMZS010000450.1:0-1536 GCA_036733825.1 Rudaea sp. | reverse complement strand
CAAGGCTGTTGTCAACACCATCCCCACCCCACCCTCCCCTTGAAGGGGAGGGCTTTGGGTCGTCGCAAAGATCGGGCGTGCGTCTTCTTTCGTTGCTCATCTTCCTCTGCGCCGCCCTTTGCGCCGGCTGCGCGCTCGACCCGATCCACGCGCGCCGCGCCGCGGCGACCGCGAGCGCCGCGCAGGACCACACGCTCGATTGCCCGCTCGAACGCACCGATGCCTGCGCGATCGACTCGCCCTACCGCGCGCTCGTCGCCGACGCGCTACGGCAGTCCACGCCGGCCGCGCCGGTGCACTACGTCAATCTGCTCGATCGCGGCGAAGATTCGCTGCTGCTGCGCCTACATCTGATCCGCAGCGCCCAGCGCAGCATCGAAATCCAGACCTTCATCTTCAGCGAGGACGATGCCGGCTACCTCGTGCTCGATGAGCTGGTGAAAGCCGCGCGCCGCGGCGTCAAGGTGCGCGTGATCGCCGACCAGCTGTTCTCGCTCGACGACGCAACCCTGTACGCGGCCCTCGCGCGCGCGCACGAGAACTTCGAGTTCCGCGTCTACAACCCCACCTTTCACAAGGCCTCGACACCGCCGCTCGAATTCGCCGCGGGCCTGCTCTGCTGTTTCTGGCGTTTCAACCAGCGCATGCACGACAAGATGCTGCTGATCGACGGCGCGATCGGCATCGTCGGCGGGCGCAACTACGAGAATCGCTACTATGACTGGGACGGCGAGTTCGACTATCGCGACCGCGACCTGCTCGCCGCCGGCCCGGTCGGCGCAGCGATGCGCAGTTCGTTCAACGCGTTCTGGAACTCGCCGCACACCGTGCCGCTGAGCCGCCTGCGCGACGTCGCCGACGACATCCTCGATGCCGGCATCGCCGCGCCGCGCTACACGACGCACGCGTATCGCAACGCGCCGCGCGTGGCCGAACTGTTGCGCCGCGCGGACGACGCGAATTTCGTCCGCGAGCATTTCACGAACGCCGCGCTGCGCGTCGGCCGGGTCGATTATTTTTCCGACACACCGGGCAAACCGTCGGAAGCCAAGCGCGAATCCACACGGCCGCTCGGCGCGCTGCTCCAGGCGGCGAAATCCGAAATCGTGCTGCAGACGCCCTATCTTGTGCTCAGCTCGACCGCGCGGCGCCTCTTCCGCGACCTGCACAAACGCGCGCAGCCGCCGCGCGTCGTCGTCTCGACCAACTCGCTGGCGGCAACCGATGCGTTCTACGTCTATGCGCTGTCGTACAAGTACAAGAAGCGCTATCTCAAGCTCGGTTTCGAAATCCACGAGTTCAAGCCGTTTCCGGCGGAGGCGGCCGACATTGTCGAGAACTATGCTGATCTCGGCGCCGCCGCGACCGCGTCCGCCAACTCGGCTCGCGACCGCGCACGCAGCAAGTATCGAAACGCGCCGTTGAAGCGCAGTGGCGTGCGCCTGGGCCTGCATGCGAAGTCGATGGTGATCGACGGCGAAATCGCGGTGATCGGCTCGCACAATTTCGATCCGCGCTCCGAACGCTACAACACCG
>DAIMZS010000449.1:0-1539 GCA_036733825.1 Rudaea sp. | reverse complement strand
CGCGCCGATCGCGATCACGGTCGAAGGCGCGAACATCATGACGCGCAGCCTCATGATTTTCGGCCAGGGCGCGATCCGCTGCCATCCGCACGTGCTCAAGGAAATGCAGGCTGCGCAGATCCCTGACTACGGCACGCGCCTGCGCGCGTTCGACCGGGAGCTGTTCGCGCACATCGGCTTTGCGCTCTCGAACGCCGCGCGCAGTTTCGTGCTCGGCCTGACGTTCGCCAAGATCGGTTCTGCGCCGGGCGATAAATACACCAAGCGCTACTACCGCAAACTCAACCGCTATGCGGCCAATCTCGCCCTCGTCGCCGACTCGGCGATGCTGCTCCTCGGCGGCAAGCTCAAATTCAAGGAAAGCCTCTCCGCGCGCCTCGGCGACGTGCTGTCGAACCTCTATATCGCCAGCGCCATGCTCAAGCGCTACGAAGACCAGGGCCGGCCGGTCGCCGACCAGCCGCTGCTCGCGTGGGCCTTTCACGACTGCACCTATCGCATGCAGAACGCGCTCGACGGCGTGTTGCGCAACTTCCCCATTCGTCCGGCCGCCTGGCTGTTGCGCGCGCTCGTGTTCCCGTTCGGCCGGCGCGAAGTGCCGCCGTCGGACCGCCTCGGCCATCGCGTCGCCGCACTGCTGATGGCGCCGAACGAAGCGCGCGACCGTCTCGCCGAGTGGACCTACCTCACGCCGAACGCGAACAACGTCGTCGGCCGCATGAATGCGCTGCTGCCCGACGTCATCGCCGCCGAACCGATCGAGCGCAAGTTCGCCAAGGCGCAGAAATCGGGCGCGCTCAAGAGTCTCGACGCCGCCGCGCAGCTCGCCGAAGCCGAGCAGCTCGGCGCGATCACGAGCGAGGAGCGCAAGCTGCTCGAACGCGTGCGCGCGGCGACGCTGGAATTCATCGCCGTCGACGACTTCGATCCGGTCGAACTGACGTCGGCGGTGAAGCACAACCGGCAGCCGCCGCTGCGCAGCGTGGCGTGAATAGGCTCGTCATTCCCGCGAAAGCGGGAATCCAGTGCCTTTGCTCCATTGAAATGAGAAAGGCAAAGTCGCTGGATTCCCGCTAAGAGCATGCGGGAATGACGAGCAAAAAAGCTCTGCTTTCATGGCCACCTCGTCCCTCAAACTCTTCCGCCTCCTCGGCCGCACCGCCGCCGGCCGTTGGACGTTCACCCGCCTGATCTGCTTCAAAGCACCCTACTTCGCCTCGATCGCGCCGCTGGTCGACGAGCTCGCGCCCGGCCGCTGTGTCGTCGTGCTGCGCGACCGCCGCCGCGTGCGCAATCACATCGGCACCGTGCACGCGATCGCGATGTGCAACGCCGCCGAACTCGCCGGCGGTCTCGCCACCGAGGTGAGCATCGCGCCGAGCCAGCGCTGGATTCCCAAAGGCATGAGCGTGCGCTACCTGCGCAAGGCGAAAGGCACGCTGACGGCGACGGCCAGCGTCGCGGTGCCCGTGGCCGATGCGCCCGCGCAGGAAGCGCATGCGCTCGTCGAAGTGCGCGACGCCGCGAACGAACTCGTCT
>DAIMZS010000448.1:0-1548 GCA_036733825.1 Rudaea sp. | reverse complement strand
GCACCTTGGCGCTGGCTTTCTGGCGGTTGGCCGGATAGCTGGCGGTCGCCATGCCCCAGCCGATCAAGTCGCGGCCGTCGCGCATGCTGCGCGGTTCCGGGCTGCGCTTGGACCAGCCGAATTTCTCCGCGGCAAGCCGATAGCATTCGCGCAGCGACTTGCTGGAGAAGGGCTTGTTCTCGTTGCCGTCTTTCTCGGCATAATTTTTCAGCCGCAGCGCGACGGGATCCATTTTGAGCGCCACCGCGAGTTCGTCCATCGCGCATTCCAGCGCGTAGCTTCCGGTCGCTTCGCCGGGCGCACGCTGGAACGTCGGCGTACCGATATTGAGCTTGACCAGGCGATGGTCGGTTTTGACGTTGTCGCAGCGATAGAGAATGCGCGTGATCACCGCGGCCGGTTCGACCCAGTCTTCGAGCGTCGAGGTGGTCGACAGGCTTTCATGGCTGATCGCCTGCAGGGTGCCGTCGTGCTTCGCACCGAGGATCACGCGCTGTTCGGTGCGCGGCCGGTTGCCGACCGGCCCGAACATCTGCGGGCGCTCCAGCGCCAGGCGAACCATCCGATTCGCCCGTTTGGCGGCCATCGCAGCGAGCACTGTGTGCGACCAAGTCGAGCCCTTGCAGCCGAAACCGCCGCCGACGTAAGGGCAAACGACACGTATCTGCGACGATTCGACGCCCAGCTTCTTCGCCAAAGTTTTGCGTACTCCGGCAACGCCTTGGGTCGCATCCCAGACGGTCAATTGATCTCCATGCCAGACCGCCACCGTGGCATGAGGCTCCATCGGATTGTGATTTTCATCCGGCGTCGTATACACCGCGTCGACACGCACTTGGGACGCGGCGAGTCCGCGCTCGACATCGCCGCGCGCTGACGCGGTGGGAGACTGATTCGCCGTTTTCGGTGCATAGGCTCTGGATTTCTCCGCGTGAAAGTCGAGCGCGGCGGTGTCCGGCCGATATTGGACGCGCAGCGCAGCGGCAGCATATTGCGCGTGCTCCAAGGTGTCGGCGATCACGACCGCCACCGGCTGGCCTTGATAGGCGACGCGAGGCGATTGCAGCAAGCTGAGCGCGCGCAGCGAGGGGGCTTCGACGCCGCTTTCGGCACCGTCAGGCAGCTTGATGGCGTTCTGCCACGTCATCACGCCGAGCACGCCCGGCAATTTCTCCACATCGGAGGCATTGAAGCCCACGATCTCGGCGCGCGGTACGGTACTCGTCACCATGACGGCATGCGCGGCACTCTTGCCGCCGAATTCCGCGGCATAAGGCGCGCGGCCGCGGACTTTGTCGGCTCCGTCGACGCGGCTCACATCCGCGCCGAGCAAGACTTCACTCATGATGTTCCCTCCGCGACGGTCAGGGCCCGCCGCACGGCTTGGCGCGCCAGGGCGATTTTGAATCGGTTCTCGGACAACGGCCGGGCGCCGTCGAGCAGGAGATCGGTGGCCCGGCCGATCGATGCATCGTTCAGCGGCTTGCCGATCAATGCGTTTTCAGCGGCGCGGATTCGCCACGGCCGATGCGCGACCCCGCCGAGCGC
>DAIMZS010000447.1:0-1561 GCA_036733825.1 Rudaea sp. | reverse complement strand
AACCATTCGCGCACCTCTTCACCCTCGGCCTTGCTGCAGCGGCCGGCGCCGGCCAGGCCGATCGGTTCGGACTGGTACGAGTCCGGCAGGCGTGCGCGCAACGCGTCGAAGTGGGGCTTGAGCCAGGTCCAGAACGCGCCGCGGTTTTCTTCTTCGCCGACATGGCTGCTGTAGAGATAAGGAATCTCGCCGACTGCCACCGCCGGCGTCAGGCCGTAGTTGCGCACGTCTTCGCCGAGCTTGGCGTCGTGCGTGGCGCCGAGCGCGGCGAGCAACTCGTAGCGCTGCTTGGTCTGACGATTGGTCTTGAGTTCTTCCTGCACCGCCTTGTACGCCGCTTCGCCGGAATCCTGCACGGCGACCTTGAGCGCGATGCCGCGGATATCCGGATCGAGTTTGCCGAGGTCGGCCTTGCCGCCCGCGTCGAGGCCGAGCGCGGCACGCCCCTCACTGTTGAGCTGCGCGCGCAGCGCCTTGTCGTTCACAGTGAGCGCGAGAAGGTCGACGATGCCGACGCGCAGACGCGTGGTTGCATCGGTGTCATTGGGGCGCTTGTGCAGACCGAGCTCCTTCAGGCGCGAGGCATACAGCTTCGTCGCGTAGGCATCGAGCGCCGGACGCGTCGCCGCGGTGGCCAGATGCTCGCGGATCCAGTCGAACGAGCCGAACAGCGCCGTGGCGATCTGCGGCACGTCCGAGGACGCCAGCGCGGGCATCGCCTCGAGCACGACGTCGGGACCGATCACACCCTGGCGGAACGCGCTGGAAATCGCGTCGGCGTAGACCAGCCGTTCGGCAGGCGCGAGCGTGGCGATGTGATCCTTGAGCGCGGTGAAATCGTTCTTGTCGAGCGCGAAGCGGTAGTAGCCCGAGGCTTCCGCGTTCGGCATCACCCACTGCGCGCAGCCACTATCGAGCGCGAACTCGCGGCTCGGCTGATCGAGCAGGAAACACTGTTTTTCCGATTTGCCGTCGCGGCCGAAGCGCGCGCAGACCGGAATCTGCCACTGCGGATTTCCTTCGCTGAGCACGCCATAAGGCAGATAGCGCGACTGACGCAGCGCGATCGCACCCTTGCCGTCGTTGCATTTCAACTCGGCGTGCACGAGCGGCAGGCCGGGCTGGTCGAGGAAGCTGCGCATCGCACGCGCGAGCGTCTCGCCTTTGCCACTGACGCGCGCGATCGTCGCGATCAGGTCGTTGGAATCGCCGCTGCCGAACGCGTGCTTGGCCAGATAATCGCGCATCGCGTCGCGATAGACGTCTTCACCGATCCATTCTTCGAACATGCGCAGCACCGCCGCGCCTTTCTGATAGGTGATGCCGTCGAAGGCGTTCTCGATGTCGTCCTGCGATGCGATCGGCTGGCGGATCTTGCGCGCGGACAGCTTGCTGTCGGCATTCATCGCGTACAGCGTGCCTTCCAGGCGCGAGAGATCGCCCAGATATTCCGGCCTCAGCGCCACCGTGGCCTTGCCCTGCGCCCAGGTCGCGTACGCCTCGTTAAGCCAGATGTCGTCCCACCACGGCACGGTGACGAGATCGCCGAACCACTGGTGCG
>DAIMZS010000446.1:0-1562 GCA_036733825.1 Rudaea sp. | reverse complement strand
AACAGCGTCAGCATCTGCGACACGATCATGCCGCCGACGATGGTGATGCCGAGCGGATGGCGCAGCTCGGAACCGACGCCCGTGCCGAGCATCAGCGGCAACGCGCCGAACAGCGCGGCGAGCGTGGTCATCAGGATCGGGCGGAAGCGCAGCAGGCAGGCCTGGTAGATCGCCTCGCGCGGCGGCATGCCCTGGTTGCGCTCGGCGTCGAGGGCGAAGTCGACCATCATGATCGCGTTCTTCTTGACGATGCCGATCAAGAGAATGATGCCGATGATGCCGACGATGCCGAGATCGGTGCGCGCGATCATCAGCGCGAGCAGCGCGCCGATGCCGGCCGAGGGCAAGGTGGACAGAATCGTGATCGGATGGATGAAGCTCTCGTACAGCACGCCGAGCACGATGTACATCGTCACGATCGCGGCGAGGATCAGCAGCACCGTGTTCGTCAGCGAGGCCTGGAACGCGAGCGCCGCGCCCTGGAACTGCGTGTCGATGCTCGCCGGCAGATTGAGTTCCTTTTCGGTCTGCTTGATCGCCTCGACCGCGGCGCCGAGCGAGGCGTTCGGCCCGAGATTGAACGAGATCGTCGTCGCCGGGAACTGGCCGATGTGGCTGATCAGCAGCGGCCCGTAGCGCTCGTTCAACCTGGTGATCGTGGACAGTGGCAGCTGCGCACTCTCGATCGCCGCCTGAGTCGTGCCGCTCGACACGCCCGGCGTCGCGCCCTGCGGCGTGCCGACGCCGGAGAGCGAACTCGTCGACGAGGTCACGCTGTTCGCGTTCGACAAACCCGGAATATAGATGCGGTCGAGCGCCTTTGGCCCCTTCTGCAGCTCCGGCTGCACTTCGAGCACGACGCGATACTGATTCGACTCGGTATAGATGTTCGAGATCAGGCGCTGACCGAACGCGTCGTAGAGAATCTGATCGACCGCCGCCGGCGTGATGCCGAGGCGCCCGGCGGTGTCGCGGTCGATGTCGAGGTAGGCCTGTAGTCCCTTCGACTGCAGGTCGCTGGCCACGTCGGAGAGCTCCGGCCGCTTGTTCAGCGCATCGACCAGCTTGGGCACCCATTCGTTCAGATCGGCCAGACTCGGCGAACCGAGCGTGAACTGATACTGGGTGCGGCTGACGCGGTCTTCGATCGTCAAATCTTGCACCGGCTGCATGTACAACGCGATGCCGGTGACCTGACGCGTCGATTGGGCCAGCCGCGCGATCACCGTCTCCACGCCGTCGCGCGTGCCGTGCGGCTTGAGATTGATCAGGAAACGGCCGCTGTTGAGCGTCGTATTCGTGCCGTCGACACCGATGAACGAGGACAGCGATTCCACCGCCGGGTCGGCGAGAATCGCCTTGCCGAGCGCCTGCTGACGCTCGCTCATCGCCGCGAACGAGATCGACTGCGAGGCTTCGGAAATGCCCTGGATCAGGCCGGTGTCCTGGATCGGGAAGAAGCCTTTCGGAATGAAGATATAGAGAATGATCGTCAGCACGAGCGTCGCGACGGCGACGAGCAGCGTGGCGAACTGGCGGTCGAGCACCCAGTTCAGCCAGCG
>DAIMZS010000445.1:0-1563 GCA_036733825.1 Rudaea sp. | reverse complement strand
GCATCACCCTGATCAATTTCGGCATGGGCTCGCCGAACGCGGCGACGGTGATGGATCTGCTCAGCGCGATCGCGCCGAAGGCGGCGTTGTTCCTCGGCAAGTGCGGCGGTTTGAAGAAGAAAAACCAACTCGGCGACCTGGTCCTGCCGATCGCGGCAATCCGCGGCGAGGGCACCTCGAACGACTATCTGCCGCCGATGGTGCCGGCGCTGCCCGCGTTCCAGCTGCAGCGCGGCGTGTCGACGATGATCCGCGACCTCGGCCACGACTACTGGACCGGCACGGTGTACACGACCAACCGCCGCGTCTGGGAACACGACGAAGGCTTCAAGGATCTGCTGCGCCGCACGCGCAGCATGGCGGTCGACATGGAAACCGCGACGATCTTCGCCGCCGGCTTCGCCAACCACATTCCCACCGGCGCGCTGCTGCTCGTTTCCGACCAGCCGATGATTCCCGAAGGCGTGAAGACCGAGGCGAGCGACAAGAGCATCACCGCAAACTATGTGGAGAAGCACATCAAGGTCGGCATCGAGGCGCTGAAGCTCGTGCGCCGCCACGGCCGCAGCGTCAAGCATCTGCGCTTCGAGGCGGACGAGGAGTACCACGACGATCTCGGCGGCGAGCACGAGCTGTAATCGATGCGGACGAGACATGTCGAAAGTGCGTCCATGCGCCGGCATCGCGAACGCCACGTCGGCGGCCGCGTCGGCTGGCTGCGCGCGGCCGTGCTCGGCGCGAACGACGGTATCCTTTCCACGGCCGGTCTGGTGATCGGCGTCGCCAGCGCCGACGCGGCGCGCGGCAACGTCTTGATCGCCGGTGTCGCCGGCCTCGTCGCCGGCGCGTTGTCGATGGCGACCGGCGAATACGTATCGGTTTCGTCGCAGAGCGACGCGGAACGGGCCGAGCGCGACCTGGAGAAGCACGAGCTCGCCACCGACGCGCGCGGCGAGCGCGAGGAGCTGGTCAACATCTACGTCGGCCGCGGCCTCGACCGCCCGCTCGCCGAACAGGTGGCGGACAAGCTCACCGCGCACGACGCGCTCGGCGCACATCTGCGCGACGAGCTCGGGCTGACCGAGGAGCAGCGCGCGCGCCCGCTGCAGGCGGCGCTGACGTCGGCGCTGAGTTTCTCGATCGGCGCCGCCTTGCCGCTGATCGCCGTGCTGCTTGCGACGCCGTCGCATTTGGGTTTGACGGTGGCGATCGCTTCCCTCATTTCATTGGCGGTGCTGGGCGCGGTTGCCGCGCGCGCGGGCGGCGCGCCCATGTTGCCTGGGGCGCTGCGCGTGCTGATTTGGAGTGCGCTGGCGATGATTGCGACGGCCGGGATCGGCCGATTGTTTGGGGTCGACCCCTGAGTTTTTTCTCGTCGTTCCAGCGCAGCTGGAATCCAGCTTCTTTCTCGTCATTCCGGCGGAAGCCGGAATCCAGCTTTCGCTTCGGCTCGTCATTCCCGCATGCTCTTAGCGGGAATCCAGCGCTTTTGCTCTTGATTTGCGTGAGGGCGCATCCCTTCGCTTTTCCGCTCGCATCCCTGCGAGCGGGTCACTTTCTTTG
>DAIMZS010000444.1:0-1571 GCA_036733825.1 Rudaea sp. | reverse complement strand
GAAAGTGACCCGCTCGCAGGGATGCGAGCGGAAAGGCGAAGGGATGCGCCCCCAAAGAAGCAAAGGCACTGGATTCCGGCTTCCGCCGGAATGACGGCTAAGAAGCTGAATTCCGGCGGAGGCCGGAATGACAAAAAGGCGTTATGAGTTGGTGTACTCAAACACCTTCACCACCTTCGCCACCCCCGCGACATTGCGCGCAACGTCGACGACGGCCTCGGCCTCTTCGTGGTCGACCAAGCCCATCAGGTAAACGGTGCTGTTGACCGTGGTCACGTTGACACGGCTCGGGTCGAAACCCGGCAGGCTGGTGATGTCGAGCAGCGCGGTCTTCACGCGCGCGGTCATCGTGTTGTCGGCGCGGCGGCGCCAGAAGCCGATCGGCTCGTCGGTGACTTCGATTTCGTTGACGACGCGCTTGACGCCTTCCAGCGGCTCGACTTGGGTCTGCGCGCGCTGTTTGAGTTCGGCGCTGCGCAGTTGGCCGCAGAGCAGCACGGTGCCGTTGTAGACGACGGTGTGCACGAAGTTGTCGTCGTTGACGAATGCTTTGTCGCGGTTGATCGCATCGCTCGCGCGCAGCGCGAGGCGCCGGTCGTCGAAGACGGTGCTCGCTTCGCGCCGGTCGTGCGCCACGCCGGCGCCGGCGGCGACGCCCGCGCCGGCGACGGCGAGCAGGCAGCCGTGCAGCATCGGAACGGCGGCGATGAGCAAAAGTACAACTCTATACTTGGTGCGATTCATGAGCGGACGTGCCGGGCTGGGTGAGCTACGGTTGCGCGCAGGCAGTGACTCGGCGCTGAACGCGCAGGTGTTTTAGATCGCGTCGAAAGCATGCTGAATCCACTCGAATGCGGCGTGCGGCGGCGTGCCGCTGCAGCCGATGACGTCGAAACGGCAGGGCAGGTCGGCGAATTGGGCATGAGCTTGCAGGAAGATCTGCGCGGTCTGTACGAGTTTGCGCTGCTTCGCCGCGCCGACCGAAGCCTTGCCGTCGCCGCGTGCGCCGTCGTGGCGATAGCGCACTTCGGCGAAAACGAGGGTGTTGCCGTCGCGAAGGATCAGGTCGATCTCGCCGTAGCGGCAGTGGAAGTTGCGCGCAATCAACTTGAGCCCGGCCTTCTGCATGAAGGCCAGCGCGGCGTCTTCCCAGAATTCCCCGATTCCGCGGCTGGTCATTCCCGGCCCGGGCTATGGCGTCGGCGTGCTCAGCTGCAGGCCGCCGCTGACTTGCGCGGCGACGCCGTCGGCGAAGCGCGCCCAGCTCAGCAGGCGCTGCACGCGGCCGCTGCCGTCGTTGCTGAGCTGGCCGGTCGCGCCGGGCAGATAGGCGTCGTGATGCTGGCTCATCCAGTCCAGATACGGCACGAGCGCGTACGCGTCCATGCCCATCGCGAACAGGCGCGCGCCGGCGCCGCGCGCGGATTCCAGCGAGTTGGCGACGTCGCTGTGGCGCGGCAGGCCGACGACGGCGTCGAACAGCCAGGGCGCGTCGCAGAACTCGACGCCGTCGAGGTCGCGGTCCATGCCCGGATTGGTCAGGCCGCCGAAGATGTGCGAAGTGGCGAAGA
>DAIMZS010000443.1:0-1572 GCA_036733825.1 Rudaea sp. | reverse complement strand
ATTCGCGGCCGACGGCGTCGTCGACGATGATGTAGTTTTCCAGCAGGATGCTGCTTTGCGCCGTGCGGATCGCGGCGAGCCACGCGTCGAAATGCGCGCGCGCGTCGATCAGCAGCTCGACGGCGTTGCCTTCGCTCAGTTCCGCGCCGGTGGCGCGCTCGAGCGCGTGCGCGGTCAAGCTTTGCGCGATGCGCGCAGGTGAATTCACGGCAGCGGGCTGCGATGACATGCCGCCCGATTGTAAGCGCAGGCGATGAAGCCCCGCCAACCGCGGCGGGCGTACGTGCGGCCTAGTTTGAAATCAGAGCCCGTTCGCCCTGAGGTATCGAAGGGCGAACTTCACGCCAAGATTGCCGTTCGTGGTTCGATACGCGTAGCGTACCCTGTGCTGAGCTTGTCGAAGCATCACCACGAACGGAAAGCAAAATCCAAATTGGACCACTACCTGGCGCATCCTTTTCCCTCAGCCGGCGCGGCGCGCGGCGGTCGCGTCCTCGCCGAGCGAGCGCAGGTATTGGCGATCGAACGCCGCGAGCTGGCTTTCGAGTTCCGAATACGGGCCGGGCTCCCAGGCGTGCGAGGTGACGCCGCGATGCGCGTTCGAGCACAGCTCCCAATCCTGGCGGTTGGTCAGGTCCCAGAATTCGACGGCCGGGCTCGGATCGAAGCCGGGCGTGGCGATCGCATCGGGTTCGAACAGCCATTCGCAGATCACGCGTGTGCGGTCCTTCGAGATCGGCACGGCGCGATGCATCATCACGTAGTCCGGATGAAACGAGAGGAAGCCGCTTGGGAACAGACTGTAATAGTATACTTTGCCGCGTTCCGCGTCGGTCACGCCGGGCAGGGTGGGGGCGCAGCGCTCGCCGCCCATGGTCATGCTGCCGTCGCGGTTGTTCATCCACATCGGGCCGCCGAGGACGGGACCTTCGTCGAGGTCGTTCTCCGAATTGCGGAACGGGGTGAGCTTGTTCAGGTGCGGATGCGCGAGCGGGCAGTGATAGCACTCGCTGAAGTTGTGGAAGATCAGCTTCCAGTTCGCGTCGACCTCGTAGACTTTGCGCGCCGCGGCGCGCAGCTCCGGTGTGCGCCATTGCTGGAAGCGGCCGGCGAGGCCGGGCAGCGCCTCGGCGAACGGCGCCGGCGTGGGCGAGAGGTTGACGAAGAGGAAGCCTTCCCAATTCGTCAGCGCGGCGGAATGCAGGGGATAGTTCGCTGGATCGAAGCCGGGGACTTCGGTCATCGTCGGCACGCCGCGCAGCGCGCCGTCGAGACCGAAGGTCCAGGCGTGGTACGGGCATTGGATCGCTTTGCCGAGCGTGCCCTGCGCCTCGCGGCAGAGTTTGCTGCCGCGATGCCGGCAATGGTTGTGGAACGCGCGCAGTTCGCCGTCGTGGTCGCGCAGCACGATCACGCTCTCGCTGCCGAGTTCGAACAGGAAATAGCTGCCCGGCGCGTCGAGCTGCGAGACGTGGCCGGCGAGCATCCACGAACGGAAGAAGATTTTTTCGTGCTCAGCGCGCCAGATCTCGTCCGAGACGAAATAGTCGCGGCCGAGCGTGTGTTGACCGA
>DAIMZS010000442.1:0-1577 GCA_036733825.1 Rudaea sp. | reverse complement strand
GAATCAGCGCCGACATGCGCACCGCGTTGCGCGCGTAGTCGGAGAACACGAGGAAGGTGGCGTCGTACGGAATGAAGCCGCCGTATAGCGCGAGGCCGTTGCTGATCGCGCTCATGCCGAACTCGCGCACGCCGTAGTGCACGTAGTTCGCCTTGGCGTCGTTCGACTGCACGTCCTTCGAGCCTTTCCAGATCGTCAGGTTCGACGGCGCGAGATCCGCCGAGCCGCCGATCAATTCCGGCAGCAGCGGGCCGTATGCGTCGAGCGTCATTTGCGAGGCCTTGCGCGACGCGACGACGGGACCATCGGCCTGCAGCTTGCGCGCGAACGCGTCGGCCTGCGTGTGGAAATCGGCCGGCAGCTCGCCTTTGATGCGGCGCTCGAGCTCGGCGGCGAGTTCGGGATATCGTTTCTTGTAGCGCGCGAAGGCCTCGTTCCACGTCGCCTCGGCCGCAGCGCCCTTCGCTTTCGCGTCCCAGCCTTGATAGATTTCGTCGGGCACGACGAACGGCGGATAGTTCCAGCCGATGTGCGCGCGCGTCGCGGCGACTTCGTCCTTGCCGAGCGGGGAGCCGTGCGTGGATTCGGTGCCCTGCTTGGTCGGCGCGCCCCAGCCGATGATCGTCTTGCAGATGATGAGGCTCGGCTTGTTCTCGTTTTCCTGCGCCTTGATGATCGCCGCCTTGACCGCGTCGGCGTCGTGCCCGTCGATCGGCCCGATCACCTGCCAGCCGTAGGCGTCGAAGCGCTCGGCCGTGTCGTCGGTGAACCAGCCGTGCACCTCGCCGTCGATCGAGATGCCGTTGTCGTCGTAGAACGCAATGAGCTTGCCGAGCTTCCACGTGCCGGCGAGCGAGCAGACCTCGTGCGAGATGCCTTCCATGAGGCAGCCGTCGCCGAGGAAGGTATAAGTATAATTGTTCACAATGGCGCAATCGGCCTGATTGAAGCGCGCCGCGAGCACCTTCTCCGCCAGCGCGAAGCCGACCGCGTTCGCCAATCCCTGACCGAGCGGCCCGGTCGTCGTCTCGATAGCGGGGAATTCGCTGGCTTCCGGGTGGCCTGCCGTCTTCGAATGCAGCTGGCGGAATTTCTTCAGCTGGTCGATCGGCAGGTCATAGCCGGTCAGATGCAGCAGCGAGTACAGCAGCATCGAACCGTGCCCGTTCGACAGCACGAAGCGATCGCGCCCCGGCCACTTCGGATTGCCTGGATTGTGCTTGAGGAAATCGCCCCACAGCACCTGCGCGATATCGGCCATGCCCATCGGCATGCCCGGATGCCCGGACTTGGCGGCTTCGACGGCATCCATCGACAAGGCGCGGATGGCGTTGGCTAGTTCCTTGCGGCTCGGCATGACGTATCGTCCGATAGATTTGGAGAAGGGGACGCATATTGTCGCCGATCCCCCCGGCTTTGTCGCGCCGCGGAGTTTTCGCGGGTGTGCCGCTGCTCGTCATTCCGGCGGAAGCCGGAATCCAGCTTTTCTTCTCGTCAGTACCTTTGCTTTTGATTTGCTTGAGGGCGCATCCCTTCGCCTTTCCGCTCGCATCCCTGCGAGCGGGTCACTTTCTTTG
>DAIMZS010000441.1:0-1577 GCA_036733825.1 Rudaea sp. | reverse complement strand
GAATCGGGCAGCCACACGTGCAGCGGCACCTGCGCCGACTTGCCCATCGCGCCGATGAAGAGGCAGATGCAGATCACCGTCGCGGCGGACCACGGATCGCCGATGACGGCGAGCGTCTTGCCATTCAACGCATCGGTGTGCGCGAACACGGTCGCGTAGTCGAGCGAATGGAAGAAGTACAGTACGCCGGCGATGCCGAGCAGGAAGCCGAAGTCGCCGACGCGGTTGACGAGGAACGCCTTGAGATTGGCGAAGATCGCCGTCGGCCGTTTGAACCAGAAGCCGATCAAGAGATACGAGACGAGGCCGACCGCTTCCCAGCCGAAGAACAGCTGCAGGAAGTTGTTGCTCATCACCAGCATCAGCATCGAGAAGGTGAACAGCGCGATGTAGGCGAAGAAGCGCTGATAACCCGGATCCTCGTCCATGTAGCCGATCGTGTAGACGTGCACCATCAGCGAGACGAAGGTGACGACGACCATCATCATCGCGGTGAGGCGATCGACGAGGAAGCCGACATGCGCATCGATGCCGCCGACCTGGAACCAGGTGTAGAGATTGGCGTTGTACGGCTGCGCCCCACCCCAGACGAGCTGGTAGAGCACATAGAACGACAGCGCGCAGGCCAGCGCGACACCGGCAATCGTCACCGTATGCGCGCCGACGCGGCCGACTTGGTTGCGGAAAATGCCGGCGACGATCGCGCCGACAAGCGGCGCGAGGGCGATGATCAGCAGGATGGTGGGATTCAGTTGCATGCTGATCAGCCTTTCATCGAATCGATTTCGCCGACATTGATCGTCGCCCGGTTGCGGAACAACGTGACCAGAATCGCAAGCCCGATCGCCGACTCCGCCGCCGCCACGGTGAGGATGAAGAATACGAACACCTGGCCGTCGACATTGCCGAGAAAGCGCGAAAACGCAACGAAGTTCGTGTTCACCGCCAGCAGCATCAGCTCGATCGACATCAGCAGCACGATGACGTTCTTGCGGTTGATGAAGATGCCCGCGACCGAGATGCAGAACAGAATCGTGCCGAGCACGATGTAGTGCGAAAGTGTAATCACGGCGTGGAGGCTCCCTTGCCCGCGCTGGCCATCTTGACGATACGGATGCGCTCGCTCGCCTTCACCGCGACCTGCTTTGAAGGATTCTGCGACTTGACGCCGACGCGGCGGCGAAGCGTCAGCACGACCGCGGCGATCAGGGCCACGGTCAGAATCACCGCCGCGATCTCGAACGGCAGCAGGAACTGGGTGAACAGCGCCTGGCCGAGCCATGCAGTGTTCGAGGTGCCCGCCGGATTCGGCGGCAACGCCTGCGCCGACATGGTTTTCAAACCAATCAGGCCCAGCATTTCCGCGAGCATCACTACCGCGACGATCGCGCCGATCGGCAGATAGCGCACGAAACCTTCGCGCAGCGGCTCGACTTTGACATCGAGCATCATCACCACGAACAAGAACAGCACCATGACCGCGCCGACATAGACGAGCACGAGCGCGATCGCGAGGAACTCGGCCTGCAGCAGCAGCCACAGCGCCGCGGCGGTGAAGAACGTCAGCACGAGCAGCA
>DAIMZS010000440.1:0-1578 GCA_036733825.1 Rudaea sp. | reverse complement strand
CTGGATTCCGGCTTGACCAGCCGTCCGGCTGTTAAAAACCGCCGGAATGACGAGCGAGAGCAAAAACTAGCTATCGTCGCGCGAAGTATTCGCCTGCGAATCCGCGTGCACCTCGAACCACATCGCGTTGAGGATCGCGAAGCTGCAGGCGAGTCCAATACCGAGTACCCAACTGAAATACCACATGGCGACTCCTCGAAGGTCAATAGCCGAGATGGTGACGGATCTGCTCGAGCGTCACGCGCCCGCGCAATACGCGGTAGACCCAGCTCGTGTAGGCGAGCACGATCGGAAGAAACAGAATCACGACGGCGAGCATGATGCCGAGGGTGCTGCGGCTCGACGAGGCATCCCAAACGGTGAGGCTGCTGTTCGGGTCGAGGCTCGACGGCATCAGGAACGGAAACAGCGCCAATCCGGCCGAGAGGATCGTGCCGGCGCAGACGAGCGCGCTGCACAGGAACGCGGCGAAGTGGCGTCCGGCCGACAACAACGCGATATTCGCCGCAGCCGCGGCGAGGGCGAGCAGCGGCGCGAGCCAGAACAGCGGATGCGCGGCGTAGCCGGTGAACCAATGTCCCTGCACGACGACCTGTTTGAGCAGCGGATTCGACGGCGCACTGCCGTTCAGCGGCGAAACGACGGCGTAGCCTGGCAGTCCGAAGGCGAGCCACGCACCCGCCAGCAGGTACAAAACAATGTAGGCAAGCGCGGTGATGCGCGCCAAGCGGCCGGCGCGCTCTGCAAGCGATTCGTCGGCTTTGAACGCAGCGTAGCTCGCGCCGTGGGTCAGCAGCATGGCGGTGTTGACCAGACCGCAGAGCAGCGCGAACGGCGTCAGCAGGCCGAAGAAGCCGCCTTCGTAACTCATGCGCATTTCGGCGTCGAGGCGGAACGGCAGGCCGAGGAACAGGTTGCCGAAGGCGACGCCGAAGATCAGCATCGGCACGAAGCCGGAGACCGTCAGCACCCAATCCCAGACATTGCGCCAGCGTACATGGTCGAGCTTGTTGCGGTAGCCGAAGCCGACCGGGCGCACGATGAAGGCGAGCAGCAGCAGGAACATCGCGAGGTAAAGGCCGGAGAACGCCGCGGCGTAGACGAACGGCCACGCGGCGAATACCGCGCCGCCGCCGAGAATGAACCAGACCTGGTTGCCCTCCCACACGGGTTCGACGGTTTCGAGCAGCACGCGGCGCTCCTCGTCGTTGCGGCCGAGCACGCGCAGCAGCGCGGCGATGCCGAAGTCGAAACCGTCCATGACCGCAAAGCCGATCAGCAGCACGCCGAGGATCAGCCACCAGATAAGGCGCAGGGTTTCGTAGTCCATCACACGCCTCCCATGGCAGGACTCGCTGCGGGCAAGATGCCGAGCCCGTCTGGCCCGCGGCGCACATAGCGGCGCATGAGGAAGAAGTCGACGACGGCGAGCGCAGTATAGAAAATCACAAATCCACAAAGGGAAAACAGCACCTGCCCGGCCGAGACAGACGACACGCCGAGCGCGGTCGGCAGCACGCCCTCGATCGCCCACGGCTGGCGGCCGTATTCGGCGACGATCCAGCCGAGCTCGATCGC
>DAIMZS010000439.1:0-1584 GCA_036733825.1 Rudaea sp. | reverse complement strand
TCGACGGCGAGCTGCAACTGCCGCTCGAACGCGAACAGTTGCGCCTCGCGCGGCGAGAAATTGCGGTGATAGTCGAGTCCGGTTTCGCCGACGGCGACGACCTCGGGTTTGGCGTGGTACTCGCGCAGCATCGACTCGGTTTCCGCGTTGAAGTCGGCGGCGTGGTGCGGATGCACGCCGGCCGTCGCGAACAGCCGGCCAGGGTGGGCGAGCGCCAACGCCTGCGCCTCGCGCGTGCCGTGCGCACTGGCGCCGGTGACGACGAGCTGGGCGACGCCGTGCGCCTGCGCGCGCGCGAGGACGGCGTCGAAATCATGGCGAAAGGATTCGTGGGTGAGATTGGCGCCGATGTCAACGAGCTGCATGGATGAGCGTTCGTCAGTGTTCTGTTGTCGATTGCATCGCATTATCGCAAGCCGCGCGCGTATTCACGAGTCGTTAACCGCGGCGCACCGGTGTTGTGCCTACAATCGCCGCCATCCGGGTCCTGGAGGAGTTGATCATGTCGTTGTCCTCGAAAAGCGTCCTTACCGGCGCGGCGCTGCTTGCGTGCGCGCTCATGTCGTCCACTTTCGCCGCCGAACGCAGCGCGGTTGCTGTAAGCGGTCCTCACACTGATTTCAGCGCCGTGCAGGCCAAGCGCGCGGCGCTCGCCGTGCGTTCGGCCGCTCCCGCCGCGGCCACCAGCAAGGAGCTCACGGCGAGCAGTTATCGCGCCTATCCGGCGAGCTGCTTCTCCGACACGCTGCCGTCGCCATCGACGGCGATCCAGCCGTTGCCGGTGACGCCGACAGGTCCGGTGTACAGCAGCACGGTAACACTAGGAACAAACAGTCAGACCACGTCTGAAAACGTGACCATCACGATTTGGCGCGTCGCCTGCAGCAGCAGCGGCGACGTACTCAGTTACAACCCGGACGCCGGCTACGTCGGCGCTACCCTGATGCGCATTCAGCGTCAGGCCGCCTACGAGGGTGACACCCAGATCTACCCGTTGTATCCGGATGTGCGCATCGCCCAAGGCAACATCACCTTCGACAATCCAAACTTCACCGACTATGTGCGCGTGGCGTCGGAGCCGAATACGGTGGTGTCCGACACGATGGTCGGCTCGCCGGTCATCAATAGCGCGACCTACGTGCTCGAAAACTATCCAAACCCGAGCCTCGGCTTTTTCTATTTCAACAACGCTTTTACGATTCGGTTCTGGAACGGCTACACGAATTCGAGCGGCAATCCAGCGTCAGGAAGTCAGTTTACGATTTCCGTGCCCGACTACAATCCGACGTCGCAGACCTATCCTGCGGCGTTCGCCCCGATGGCGGTCAACGGCTATCTGACCGGCTCGTGGTATGACCCGACGCACGGCGGTGAGGGCATGCTCACACAGGTGTACGACAACGGTGACGGCGCCACGCGTACATTCTTCGCGGCATGGTACACCTTCGATCAAAGCGGCTTGCCGTTCTGGCTCGTCGCGCAGGCGAGCTTCCCGATCGGCACGACGCAGCTGCAGAACGTGCAGGTGCTCTACGCGACCGGCGGCGGCTTCGCCGGCAACTTCACGCCGCCGATCCAGCGCAA
>DAIMZS010000438.1:0-1587 GCA_036733825.1 Rudaea sp. | reverse complement strand
GCTAAGGACGATAAATTTGGATGTCAAGACGTTTAGGCGTTTAGACGTCCAATTTCAAAGACGCGCATCACAGGGCGACAGCCCTATTTGCGGCTTCGCTGGCTCGCAACGAAGATGCCGAGCAGCGACAGCACCAGGCCGATCCAGTCGCTCAGCGTGGTCGGGCGTGCGAACAGGATCACATCGAGCACAAATGACAGCCCCGGCTGCAGCAGCAACAGCAGGCCGACGAGCGAAGCCGGCAGCACGGGCATGGCCTGCGAGATCAGCACCCAGCCGAGCACCTGGCCGAAGAAGGCGAGCGCGAGCAGCGCGGCCCACGATTGGCCGTCGGGAATCGCGAAGCTCTGCCCCTCGGCGAGGACCGCGACGGCGAGCATGACCGCGCAAATCAAGCTGACCCCGCACAACGCGATCTGCGGCGTCAGCGCGGGCCGGCGCAGCTGTGCGCGGCGCTGGGTCAGCATGTAGACGGCGTAGGCGATGCCGGTCAGCACGCCGAGCAAGACGCCGAGGCGGTAGTCCGCGCTCAGCGCCGACCAGCCCTGCCCGACGATCAGCCAAAGGCCGAAGATCGCCAGCGCAAGGCCGAGCGCGAAGCGCCAGCCGAGCTTCTCGCGATAGAACACGACGCCGGCCAGAGCCATGACGAAAACCTGGAAATTGCCGATCAGCGTCGCGAGGCCGGGGCCGATGTAGTGGATGCTTCGATGCCACATCATCAGATCGATCGCGAACGCGAACGCCGGCACGACGAGCCAGGCGGCGTCGCGCCAGCCGAAACGCGCCGCCACGGATGGCCTCGAGTGTCGATCTCGCGCAACGCGCGAGGCCGACTCCTCCTCCCCCGCATGCGGGGGAGGACCAGAGGTGGGGGCAATGCCGCGCACGATCAGGATGACGAGCAGCATCGCGCCGCCGAAGGCGAGGCGATAGAACGCCGACACGGTCGGCGCCACGTGCGCGTAGCGCACGAAAATGCTGGTCGTCGAGATCAGCGCCGCGCCCGCGAGCATTTTTACGAACGCGCTGCGATAGGCCGCGGCGGCGGTCGTGGCGGCGGTGTTCACGGCGTCGTTTTCTCGTGCTCCGACATGAGCGGCTCAGTCGCCGCCTCCGCCAACCATTCGCGCATGGCCGGCAGGGCCAGCAAGGCGTCGACGTAGGCGCGCTCGTGCGCACCGAGTTCGACCGCATAGCTGACGAAACGCGAGGCGACCGGCGCGTACATCGCGTCGGCAATCGAGAACGCGCCGAACAGGAACGGGCCCTGCGCGGCGTGGGCTTCGCGCGCTTCCCGCCAGAGCGCACGGACGCGAGCGATATCCTTGGCGGTGTCCGCGCCGATCGCGGGCGTCGACCCTTGGCGCTGCGTATTCATCGGCATGTGCGTGCGCAGCGCGGCGAAGCCCGAATGCATTTCGGCGCTGATCGCGCGCGCCCAACCGCGCGCGGCGCGGTCCGCGGGCCAGCCGCGGCCGTCGAGGAAATAGTCGTTGACGTAGTCGCAGATCGCCAGCGAGTCCCAGACATGCACGTCGCCGTCGATCAGCACGGGCACGCGCCCGGCCGGGGAATAGTCGCGGA
>DAIMZS010000437.1:0-1590 GCA_036733825.1 Rudaea sp. | reverse complement strand
TCGCAAACGGTGTTGCCGTAGCGGCCCATGTCGAGCCGGTCCAGCGCGACCTCCGCGACCGCCAACTGGCCACGGGTCGGTTGGCTGCGCGCCTCCATGTACACGGTGGCTGCCAGACAGGTTTGGTCGGCGACCGGCCGTGGAAGCAGCGCGATCATTCCGAGTAGCAGGCCCAAGGTCATTGGGTCGACTCCTTATGAGGGCACCACATGCCGGATCAGGCCGGCACCTGGCTTGGATCACGGCGCGCCCGCAGGCGTGTGCCGCAAGTGGATGGATACTGGCCCGGGCCCGGAAGCGATCGCCGGCAAAGGGCCGGGGCTGGCAGGGTTCCGCATTGCGCCAATACGTTTGTGCAATCGGCGAACGTCGCCGTCTGGTACGCGGTGCGGACTTCCGGACCGCATCCAGACCGGGTCGCGAGTCAAACCCGGCTTGCGAAGCTGCGCGAAGGGTAGGGGCGGCCTTGCGACCGCGCAAGTGCCAGGATGTAAAAATACCGTAAGGGATTCGCGGGCGTTTAGATCACGTTACGCGTCGTATCTCGATACGACGTCGAATTGGTGATCCAAGATGCTGATTGTGCTCGATTGCGATTTGGAAATGACCGCCAAGGCTTCGACTGAACCATCGGCAATCGCGCAATCCAGCACCCGGACAGGACCGGCGTCACCCGCGTCGAAGGTGCCTCCGGGTTCCAGCCAGTTCGGTCCGCGCAGATGGCAGAGGCCGAACTTGTGGCCGCCGCGGTAATGCAGCCGGGCCACGATCTCCTGTCCGGGGTAGCAGCCTTTGTCGAACGACACGGCGCCCAGTCTTTCCAGACCCAAGGCCGGCGGCAGGAATAGTTCGTCGCCTGCCGGCAAGGTGGGCCAGCCCGCACGGATGTCCGCCAGCCGCCATGCGTTCGAGGCTTCCGCGTCGGCATGGCGCCCGAACGATTCCAGGCGCAGGCTGCGGTTGCCGTAACCGAATACGATTTCGCCCTGCGCGTCCGCATCGACTTGTCCCGCCGGCACCGCGTCGCCGGCGATGCCCGAGAACACGCGCGCCGTCACGCGTGCTTTCGAGCGCAACAAATAGCGGCCGAGATCTGCGCGCAGTCTTTCGGCATCGCCGCCGCGCAGGATCGCGAGGTACCGGTCTTCGCCCACGCGTCCGAGTTGCATCAACGCCTGCACGCGTCCGCGCGCATCGAGCCACGCGTTCCATTGCCATCGTCCTTGCGCGAGGGATTCCACGTCGCCGGAAAACTGCGCCTGCGCGAAGCGACGCGCGTCGGGGCCTTCGATGGCGATGCAGTGGACTTCGGGCAGAACGACGAGTGGCATGAGCGGGCAGGCGGTGGTGCGATGCATAAGGTAGCAGCAGCGCGCGCAGACATCGGCGGCGGTGCGACAATGTGCACGACTTCGCCCGATCGACCCCAGTGATGGCAGAAACGAACAACGAACATCCGGATGCGCAACCCGATCCCGCCGGCAAGCCCGCTGCGCCGCCCGGCACCGCGCCGCGCGAACGCCCCACGCCGGAAGGCGACGCGCTCGATCCGACGCGTTACGGCGATTGGGAAAAGAACGGCCGCTGCAT
>DAIMZS010000436.1:0-1605 GCA_036733825.1 Rudaea sp. | reverse complement strand
CGTTGCCCGGCGGCGTGACGAGATCGAGCACGTTCGCCGGCAGCGCAAGATCGTCCGCGCCGAGCGTGGCGACGAGCCGCGCGAGCGCCGCGCGCTGCATATCCGCGGGCGCCGGCGTCGAACCGGCCTGGCGATCGGCCGCCTGTGAATACGCGTAGCTCGCGCCGCCGAGCAGGCGCGCGACGGCTTCGGTCTGGTAGCGATGCAGCAGATACACCGGCACCAGGCGCGCTTCGAGTTCGCCGGCCTGGCGCTCCGGCGGCAAGACGCCGATCGAGAAATTCGCCAGCGCACGGCGCCGCACGGCCATCAGCGCATCGAAGGTCTTCAGCGTGTCGGGACCGGAGTCCCACAGCAGCCCGTCGGGTTCCGCATCGCCTGGGCTGCGCGCATCCTGGTCGCTGATGTAGTGGAAACCGGCCTTCGCGATATCCGCGCGCAGCTTCGCCAGCGAGGCCTCTTCGCTGCCGGGCGCGAACTGCGCGTAGGCATGCGCGATGATGAAATCGTCCCACGGGCCGACGCCGACGCCGTACGCGCCGTCGAGTGAGATCGCGCCGTCCGCGCCGAGCTTGAGCAGCGGGTGCGGATAGTCCATCACCGAACCGTTGCCGAGCCGGCTTGCGGCGAAGTTGTGGGCGAAGCCGAGCGCATGTCCGACCTCGTGCGCGGCGAGCTGGCGCAGCCGCGCGAGCGCCATCTGCTCGGCCTGATTCTTCAACTCCGACGCATTCGCCTTGTCGTACGGCGCGAGCAGGCTTTCGGCGATCAGAATGTCCTGACGCACGCGCTGCGATCCGAGCGTGACGTTGCCGCGGATGATCTCGCCCGTGCGCGGATCGACGATCGGCTGACCGTACGACCAGCCGCGCGTGTAGCGATGCGCCCAGGTGATGAGGCTGTAGCGCACGTCCATCGGATCGGCGCCTTCGGGCAGCAGTTCGACGCGGTACGCATCTTTGAAGCCGGCCTTCTCGAACGCGGTTTTCCACCAGTTCGCGCCGTCGAGCAGCGCCGAGCGCACCGGCTCGGGCGTGCCGCGGTCGAGATAGAACACGATCGGTTTCTTCACGTGTCCGGCGGCGTCGATTTTGTCGAGCCGAAAACGCGGCTGCACGCGGCGGTCGATGCTCGACGCGAGCGGCTGGGCGAAATCATACCAACCGACGCTGAGCCCGCCCGACGCGGGATGATACGCGCGCGGCACGTAGCCGGGACCGGGCAGGCGCACGAAGCTCAGATGCTGGCGCACGGTGACGCTCTGCGGATCCATCGCCACGTCTTTCACGAACGTGCCCTCGCCGGGACCGCGGAAGGTGAGCATCGCTTCGAGTTCTGTGTTGTCGGGAAAACTCTTCGCGTCGGCCAGCGACACCGCGCTGCGTTTGTCGTCGACTTCGTACTTGCCCTGCTTCGTCTCGTTCAAACGCTGGGCGATGCCGTGGCGGTCCGAGGTGAGCAGGGAACTCACGTCGACGAGCACTTCGCCATTCCCGCCCTTGCGTTCGCCGACGATATCGCCCGCCCACAGCACCGACTCGGCAAACGCTTGGCGCACGCTGAGCGCTTCGTCGGCGTTGTTCGAGACGGCGCGGAACTTGGTGT
>DAIMZS010000435.1:0-1605 GCA_036733825.1 Rudaea sp. | reverse complement strand
AATTTCGTGCAGCAGTACATCAACCGCGAAGGCCACTGCGCGTTTCAGCCAGACGAAGTGGCACGCGCGTTCGACGAACTCGTCGATTGGGTCAATGCGGGCAAACGACCCGTGCCTGGCAAATTTCCGTAATTAAGTATTCGTCATTCCCACTTTCGCGGGAATGACGAGCTATGTGGCCTGGTTAAGCACGTCGCCGTTGCTGGCGATCACGTCGGCGTAGAGCTTACCGCTGGCCTTGATCGTGCGCACCTGCGTGGCGAAGTCCACGTGCACGATGCCGAAACGTTTGGCGAAGCCGAGCGACCATTCCAGATTGTCGAGCAGCGACCACGCCATATAACCGCGGATGTCGCAGCCTTGCGCGATCGCCTCGGACACGGCGGCGATGTGCTTCTTCAAATAACTCACGCGCAGCGGATCGTCGACCATGCCGTTCTCCGCCTGCGGCGGATCGTAGAACGCCGCGCCGTTCTCGGTGATCATCACCGGCGGATTGCCGTAACGCTGCTTGATCCAAGTCAGCGTGTCGGTGAGCCCCTGCGGGTACACCTCCCATCCCGTTTCGGTATACGTCGCGTTCTGTTTGACCGGCGCCATCTGCAGCGGATAGTGGTTGGCGTCGAAGCGGGTCACGTTGCGCGTGTAGTAGTTCACCCCGAGCCAATCGATCGGCTGCCGGATCAACGCCATGTCTTCCGCGGGCCACGACGGCCACGCTTCGCCGAAGATGTCTTTCATTTCTTCGGGGTAGCTGCCGAGGAACACCGGATCGAGGTACTGCCGATTCATGTAGGCGTCGGCGCGGCGCACCGCGGCGAGATCCTCCGCGCTCTGGCTCGCCGGATATTTGGGTTCGATGTTGACGACGATGCCGATGCGGTTGCGGCCCGCCGCGCGGTACGCCTGTACCGCCATGCCGTGGGCGAGCAGCAGATGGTGGCTCGCGATCGGCGCCTCGAACTTGCTGCGATGGCCCGGCGCGAGAACGCCGTGCAGATAGCCGCCGTCGGTCACCACCCAGGGCTCGTTCAGCGTCGCCCACTGCTCCACGCGGCTGTCGAGCTTGGCGAACATCACGCTGGCGTAGTCGGCGAACCAGTGCGGGCTGTCGGGATTGAGCCAGCCGCCGCGGTCGTCGAGCGCGGCCGGCAGGTCCCAGTGGAACAGCGTGGGCAGCGGCGTGATGTCGTTGCGCAGCAGCTCGTCGACGAGGCGGTCGTAGAATTCCAGCCCCTTCACGTTGATCCGGCCGCGCCCTTCGGGCAGCACGCGCGCCCAGGCAATGCTGAAGCGGTAGGCCTTCAGACCGAGCCGCTTCATCAGCGCGATGTCGTCTTTCCAGCGGCGGTAATGGTCGCAGGCCACATCGCCCGTATCGCCGTTGGCCATCATTCCCGGCGTGCGCGTGAAGCGCTGCCAAATGCTCGGTCCCGCGCCGTCGGCGAGCGGCGAACCCTCGATTTGATACGCACTCGTCGCGGCGCCCCAGAGAAAGTTCGCGGGAAACTGCACGCGTTGGGACATTCCGGACATTCCTTGCGTCGGCCAACAGAAAACGATTACAGAGAATAGCGCAAGCATCCCGCCATGGGTAGAAATCGG
>DAIMZS010000434.1:0-1606 GCA_036733825.1 Rudaea sp. | reverse complement strand
CGTCGAGGGCGAAGTCGATCATCATGATCGCGTTCTTCTTGACGATGCCGATCAGGAGGATCACGCCGATGAAGGCGATCACGGTGAACTGCGTGCCGCAGACGAGCAGCGCGAAAATTGCGCCGACGCCGGCCGACGGCAGCGTCGACAGAATCGTCAGCGGATGCACGTAGCTTTCGTAGAGCACGCCGAGCACGATGTAGATCGTGATCAGCGCGGCGAGAATCAGGAACGACTGGTCGCCCTGCCCCTGCGCAAACGCGCGCGCGTTGCCGGCGAAGCCGCCGTGGATCGATGCGGGCACACCGAGGCGCGACATCGCCCGGTCGATCGCGTTCGAGGCCTGCGAGAGGCTGAAGCCGTCGGCGAGATTGAACGAAATCGTCGTCGACACGAACTGGCCCTGATGATTGACCGCCAGCGGCGTCGTGCCGAGCCCGTAGCTCGCGAACGCCGACAGCGGCACCATCTTGCCCGAGGTGCTCTGCACGTAAATGTCTTTGAGCGAATCGGGATTCTGCAGAAACTGCGGTGCGAGCTGCATCACGACGAAATATTGATTGAGCTCGGTGTAGATGTTGGACACGTTGCGCTGCGAGAACGCGTCGTTGAGCGCGTTGTCGATCGCCTGCGTAGTCACGCCCAGGCGCGCCGCAGTCGCGCGGTCGAAAGTCAGCGCGGTCTCCAGGCCTTTCGCCGCCTGGTCCGAATTGACGTCGGTGATTTCCGGCATCTGCTGGAAAGCCTGATTGATCTTGTCCGACCAGTTGCGCAAGGTTTCCAAATCGTCGGACTGCAGCGTGTACTGGTAAGTCGAATTGCTCTGCCGTCCGCCCGTGCGGATATCCTGCGCCGGCTGCATGAACAGCTGCGCGCCGGCGACGTCGGACAATTTCGTGCGCAGGCGGCTGATCACCGCGTCCGCGCCGAGCTTGCGCTCGGACAGCGGCTTCAGCGCCACGTAGACGAAGCCGCCGTTGCGCTGGCCGCCGCCGGTGAAGCTGACCACGTCCTGCACGGCGGGATCGGCTTTCACGATGCGGGTGAATTGGCGCATCTTCTCCGACATGAGCTGGAACGAGATGCTCTGGTCCGCCTGCACGCCGCCGACGAGGAAGCCGGTGTCTTCGGTCGGAAAAAACCCTTTCGGCACGACCACGTACAGATATGCGTTGAGACAGACCGTCGCGAGCAGCACGAACATCATCAGCAGCGGCCGCGTGAGCGCCCAGGCAAGCGTGCGCTCGTAGGTCCGCAGCATCGCCGCGAACGCACGCTCGCTGTACTGGAAGAATTTGCCCGGGTTGCGCTCGGGATCGTGGCGCAGGAAGCGCGAGCACATCATCGGCGTCGTCGTCAGCGACACGGCGAGCGAGACGAGGATCGCGACCGACAGCGTGATCGAGAACTCGCGGAAATAGCGGCCGACGAGGCCGCCCATCAGCAGGATCGGGATGAACACCGCGATCAGCGACAGCGACATCGACAGCACGGTGAAGCCGACTTCGCGCGCACCGAGCAGCACTGCCTGCATGCGCGGCATGCCCGCCTCCATGTGGCGCGAGATGTTCTCGAGCACGACGACCGCGTCGTCGACGACGAAGCC
>DAIMZS010000433.1:0-1650 GCA_036733825.1 Rudaea sp. | reverse complement strand
CTTCATCCTGATCAATCCCGGCGCGTTCACCCATACGAGCATCGCCCTGCGCGACGCGTTCGCGGCGGTGGCGATCCCGTTCATCGAAGTGCATCTGTCGAACGTCCACGCGCGCGAGGCGTTCCGGCGGCATAGCTATCTGAGCGACATCGCCGTCGGGGTCGTGTGCGGCCTTGGGCCGATCGGCTACGGACTGGCTTTGACGGCGGCGATGCAGCGCCTGGACGACGGCAAATAATTCCAACGGCGCCATTCCCGCGGACGCGGGAATGACGACATAAAAAGACTGAAGGTTTAGATATGGACCTACGCAAAATAAAAAAACTGATCGATATCCTCGAGGAATCCAACCTCGCCGAACTCGAAATCAAGGAGGGCGAGGAATCGGTGCGCCTCTCGCGCGTGCCCAAGGGCGCCGCCGCGGTGGCCGCCGCGCCGGTGACCCACGTGCAGGTGCCGGCTCCCGCCGCGGCGCCGGTCGCCCCCACCACGAGCGCGCCCGCGCCGGCCGCGGGCGGCAAGGAGCTGCCGCCGGGCCACGTGCTGCGCTCGCCGATGGTCGGCACGTTCTACGCCTCGCCGAATCCCGACGCGCCGGCATTCGTCAAAGTCGGCCAGACGGTCAAGGTCGGTGACACGCTCGGCATCATCGAAGCGATGAAGATGTTCAACCAGATCGAAGCCGACGCGGCAGGCACCGTGCTCGCCGTCCTCGCGTCGAGCGGCCAGCCGGTCGAATTCGACGAACCGCTGTTCGTGATCGGCTGAGTCGGCGCGCCTTATGCTCGACAAAGTCGTCATCGCCAACCGCGGCGAAATCGCGCTGCGCATCCTGCGCGCCTGCGCCACGCTCGGCATCAAGACGGTGGCCGTGCATTCCACGGTCGACCGCAATCTCAAGCACGTCGGCATGGCCGACGAATCGGTGTGCATCGGCCCCGCGCCGGCCGCGGAAAGCTACTTGTCGACGCCGGCGATCATCGCCGCGGCCGAGGTGACGGATGCGCAGGCGATCCATCCCGGCTACGGATTTCTCTCCGAAAACGCCGACTTCGCCGAGCGCGTGGAGCAGTCCGGCTTCATCTTCATCGGCCCGACCGCGCCGGTGATCCGCCTGATGGGCGACAAGGTCGAGGCGATCAAGGCGATGAAGGCCGCCGGCGTGCCTTGCGTGCCCGGTTCGGGCGGCCCGCTCGGCGACGACGCGGCGACGAACGCGAAGATCGCGCGCGAAATCGGCTATCCGGTCATCATCAAAGCCGCGGGCGGCGGCGGCGGCCGCGGCATGCGCGTGGTGCATACCGAGGCGCATCTGAACAACGCGATTCTGACGACCAAGTCGGAAGCGAAGGCCGCGTTCAACAACGATCAGGTCTACATGGAGAAGTTCCTCGAGAATCCGCGCCATGTGGAAATCCAGGTGCTGGCCGACGGCCAGGGCAGCGCGATCCATCTCGGCGAACGCGACTGCTCGATGCAGCGCCGCCACCAGAAGGTGGTCGAGGAAGCGCCCGCGCCCGGCATCACGCCCGAGCAGCGCGCCGAGATCGGCCGCGTCTGCGTCGAGGCCTGCATCCGCATCGGCTACCGCGGCGCGGGCACGTTCGAGTTCCTCTACGAGAACGGCCGCTTCTACTTCATCGAGATGAA
>DAIMZS010000432.1:0-1658 GCA_036733825.1 Rudaea sp. | reverse complement strand
CGCGACGCGCGGCGCCCATTCGGCCTTGTTGCTGATCACGGGCGCGCCGGTCGCGGCGTTCTCGTGGCAGGTGTGGCAGAGATTGCCGAAGATCGTCTTGCCGTCCGTCGTGCCGCCGTAGGCGACCTGCGCCGCCGCGGCCTTGGCCGCCGCTTCCTGCGCCGCCGCGAGCGCGGCCTTGCCGGTGTCGCCCGCGTAGACGCCGCCGACCGGCGCGATGCGCTGCTGCACTTCCTCGACGTGCGAGGGATTGGTCGGCGGCGGATTCTTGGAATACAGGTACAAGGCCACGCCGATCAGCAGGAACATCACCAGCACGAGGATGCCGATCAGCGTCGAGAAATGCTTGAGGAAGGTCCGGTCGGCGGCGGTTACGGGATTGGTCACGGGTCAGCACCTGATAAATCCGGCCGCACGGGCCGGAGGAACGATTCGCACGGCCGCTCGCCGCACGCAAGGCCGCAAAGTATAGCGGCGAGTCCGGGCGCGCGGAAGGCGGTCGCCGCGGCGCTAGACCATCCCGCCGTTCACGCCGATCACCTGGCCGTTGATGTATCCGGCGTGATCCGAGCACAGAAATGCGATCAGCGCAGCGACCTCCGCAGGCGTGCCGGCCCGCGCCGCGGGCACGAGCTGCTTGATCTGCTCCTCGCTGAACGCCGCCTCGGCCAGTCGCCCGGCGATCACGCCCGGGGCGACGACATTGACCGTGACCCCGCGCGAGGCCATCTCGCGCGCGAGCGACTTCGCCGCGCCGTGCAGCGCCGCCTTCGCCGCCGCGTAGTTGACCTGGCCGCGGTTGCCGAGCTGCGCGGCGACCGACGACACCGCGACAATGCGCCCGAACCGCGCCCGCGCCATCGGCAGCAGCAACGGCTGTGTCACATGAAAGAAGCCGTGCAGCGACACGTCGATGACGCGATGCCATTGCACGTCGGTCATTCCCGCCAATGGCGCGTCGTCGTGGATGCCGGCGTTGTGCACGAGGATCTCGATCGGTCCGTTCTCGAGCAGCCGCTCGATCGCCGCGCGCGTTGCGGCCGCATCGGCGATGTCGAACCCGACCACTTCAGCCCCGCGGCCGCGCTCGCGGATTTCGTCCGCCACCGCCTGCGCTCGCTCGCGATTCGCGTTGGCATGCGCATAGACGAAGCAGCCGGCATTGGCGAGCACCGCGCAGATCGCCGCGCCGATATCGCCGCTGGCGCCGGTGACGAGGGCGCGCCGCGGCCGGGTATGCATGTTCTTGTCCGTCATGCCGACATTCTTGCACAGGCCGATGCGGGCCAATTAGGCTGCGGTCCGAGAACTATCCAGCCGGGAACCGCCATGTCCGCCGCCCTGTATTCCGTTCCGCTCGCGCATCGGCGCACGGAGAACCTGCACATCGTGTTCTGGCTGATAAAAGACATCAGCTGGTGCCTGATGTGGCGCGCGCTCGGCATGATCATGATCGTGCCGACGCTCGGCGCGGCGATCTGGATCACCTGGCGCGCGCGGCACATCAAGGAGGACCTCGCGCACAACCTCGCCGTCGTGTTCTGGATCACGGCGAACGCGTGGTGGATGACCGCGGAGTTCTTCGAGTTCGACGAGACTGCATTGTGGCACGGCGTCAGCGGCCGGCAGTTCGCGCTGATTCCGTTCTGCATCGGCGC
>DAIMZS010000431.1:0-1664 GCA_036733825.1 Rudaea sp. | reverse complement strand
CGAGCGCGGCGAGGATGCCTTCGCTGCGCGCGAGTTCGTGGAACGCGGCCAGCGCCTCCGCGTCAGTGATGCCGACGTAGCTCGCGCGCCCGCTGTCCTTCAGCCAGGCGTGTTCCGGACCCACGCCGGGATAATCCAGACCTGCCGACACCGAATGCGTCTCGGTGATCTGGCCATTGTCGTCGCAGATGACATAGGTGCGATTGCCATGCAAGACGCCCGGACGACCCGCGGCGAGCGAGGCGGCGTGACGGCCCGTCGCGATGCCGTCGCCGGCGGCTTCCGCGCCGACGATCTTCACTTCGCGATCGTTGAGGAAGGCATGAAACAGGCCGATCGCGTTCGAACCGCCGCCGACGCAGGCGGTGATCACGTCCGGCAAACGGCCGTACTGTTCGAGCATCTGCGCGCGCGCTTCGCGGCCGACGATCGCGTTGAAGTCGCGCACCATCATCGGATACGGATGGGGACCGGCGACGGTGCCGATGATGTAGAACGTGTCGGCGACGTTGGTCACCCAGTCGCGCATCGCTTCGTTGAGCGCGTCCTTGAGCGTCTGCGAACCCGAAGTCACCGGTACGACTTCCGCGCCGAGCAGCTTCATCCGGTATACATTTATCTTCTGCCGCTCGATGTCGACGGCGCCCATGTAGACCACGCATTCGAGGCCCAGGCGCGTCGCCACCGTCGCGCTGGCCACTCCGTGCTGACCGGCGCCGGTCTCGGCGATGATGCGGCGCTTGCCCATGCGCTTGGCGACGAGCGCTTGGCCAACGGTGTTGTTGATCTTGTGCGCGCCGGTATGATTAAGATCCTCGCGCTTGAGCAGGATCTGCGCGCCGCCGACCTTCTTCGACAGACGCTCGGCGTGATAGATCGGGCTCGGCCGGCCGACGTAGTGTTTCAGGTCGTAATCGAGCTCGGCAAGGAATTGCGGATCCTTGCGCAGGCGCAGATACGCCTCGGTCAATTCGGCCAGCGGCTGCATCAGCGTTTCAGCGACGTACAGGCCGCCGTAGTCGCCAAAGCGGCCGTGTTCGTCGGGATACTTCGAGAAATCAATAGATGCCGCAGATGCGGCGTCGTGAAATGTTTTTGCCAACATGAGGTTCTCCAAAGCGATTTGCGCCGCGCCCCGAAAGGCTGCTTGACTGTGGCGGCGTTGAATTCGGAATTGGCCGAAGTTCGGCCTCCGGGCGCGGCAGCGCGCCGGCCCCCCGCCGCTATCGAACAGCGGCCGCAGGCACGCGACGCCAGCGGCGCAGCGAGCGGCCGAACGGCGGAGCGACGAATGGGCGGAGCGAAGTTCTCATGGAAGGGCTATAGCGTACACAATCTGCCGCTGCGCTGCAGCCGGCACTTGAACGACGGCGCCTTCGCCCCCTTCAGTCGCTTCGCGACAGCTTCCCCCGCTGCGCAGGGGAAGCGAAAATCCTTCCCCTGCCGCGCAGCGCGGGGGAAGGTGCCCGGAGGGCGGAAGGGGGCGCTCTTCGTGTCATTAAAGATAGCGCCGAATCGTCTCGCGCAGCTTCGCGACCTGCTCCGGAGTCATCGCACCGAGCATGCCGCGGCGCGCTGCCGGAATGTGCTCGGCCGGATCACCGTCGCTGAAGACGTAGTGATCGAGCAGCACCTTCCAGGCTCGCTTCTCCGCCGCAGGCAGC
>DAIMZS010000430.1:0-1666 GCA_036733825.1 Rudaea sp. | reverse complement strand
CGGCGAGCGGGACGGCCAGCCTGTCGTATGCCTTCGACGATGGTCCGTTGCTGATTGAGCGCATCGTTTTTCCGGATGCGCCTGCGTTGCCGGCCGAACGTAAAGCGGCGTTCGCGCAGGCGCTGCGCTTGCTGCATTTGATTGCCGGCGTTAGCTACTACAAAGCGGGCATCCCCGCCGAGCTGCGCATCGAAACCGGTGCGCTCGATGCGGATACGGCGGAGTTTCTGCACGAGTTGTATTTCCACGGACTGGCCGAGTTTGCGTATCAGAACAAGCTCGACTTAAGCGAGCGCCTCGCTTTTCTCCCTCCCCTTCAAGGGGAGGGCCGGGGTGGGGGTGGTGTGCGGAGCGACGCGCCTGCGAACCAAAACCATCCCCACCCAACCCTCCCCTTGAAGGAGAGGGCTCCGGCGCTGAACCTTTCGCGCCGCACCCTGCTGCCCATCGGCGGCGGCAAAGATTCGCTCGTCAGTGTGGAATTGTGTAAAAGTATAAACGAGCCGGCCACGGCGGTCTGGATCGGCGACTCGGCACTGATCGCCGCCTGCGCCGAGCGCACCGGCCTGCCGCGGCTCAACATCAAACGCCACATCGCGCCCGAGTTGTTCGAGTACAACCGCCAGGGCGCATGGAATGGACACGTGCCGGTCACTGCGATCAATTCGGCGATCCTCGTCTGCGCGGCGATTCTGTACGGCTATGATGCGATCGCGTTTTCCAACGAACGCTCCGCGTCGAGCGCGACGCTCGAATATCTCGGCCGGCAGATTAACCACCAGTGGAGCAAGTCGATTGAGTTCGAGCGCTTGCTGCGCGGGCAAATCCAGGCGCACGTCGCCGCGGATCTCGATTACTTCTCGCTGCTGCGGCCGTGGTCGGAGTTGGCCGTGGCGCGCGAGTTCGCCCGGCATTCGCAGTACGACGCGGTTTTTTCGAGCTGCAACCGCAACTTCCGCATTCTCGGCGAGCATCCGTCGGACCGCTGGTGCGGGCAGTGCCCGAAATGCCATTTTGTCTTCCTCGCGCTGGCGCCGTTCGTCGCTAAGCCGCGCTTGCTGAAGATCTTTGGCCGCAACCTGCTCGACGACGCCTCGCTCGCGCCCGGCTTCGACGCGCTGCTCGAATATCAGGACCATAAGCCGTTCGAATGCGTCGGCGAGGGGCGCGAGTCGCGTGCGGCGATGTATGCGCTGACCCAGCGCGCGGAGTGGCGCGAGGATGCGCTCGTCGTGCGCTTCGCGAAAGACATCCTGCCGCAGCTCGACCGCAGCGCGCTCACCTTTGAACCCTTGCTCGCGTCCGCAGCGGAACATTTTCTGCCGGCGCGATTCGCTTCCGTGCTGAATGCGCCTCGCTGAACTCGCCGGCAAACGCATCGCCGTCTGGGGCTGCGGCCGCGAGGGCAGGGCGGCGTTGTCTGTGCTGACGAGGAAATTTCCGCAACAAACCGTCGCGCTGTTTTGCAGCGCGGCCGAAGCGGCGCAGGTCGCCGGCGGTGCCGTCGACATCGTCACCACACCACCCGACGCCGTGACGTTGTCGCGTTTCGACATCGTGATCAAATCGCCTGGCATCAGTGCGTACCGCGAGCCGTATCTTTCCGCCGAGAAAGCCGGCGTGCGTTTCACCTCGGGCACGGCGATCTGGTTCGCCGAACACGCGG
>DAIMZS010000429.1:0-1666 GCA_036733825.1 Rudaea sp. | reverse complement strand
CCGCGTGTTCGGCGAACCAGATCGCCGTGCCCGAGGTGAAACGCACGCCGGCTTTATCGGCGGAAAGATACGGCTCGCGGTAGGGGCTGATGCCGGGCGATTTGATCACGATATCGAAACGCGACAACGTCGCGGCGTCGGGTGGTGTGGTGACGATGTCGACGGCACCACCTGCGACATGCGCCGCCTCCGCCGCACTGCAAAACAGCGTGACGGTTTGCTCTGGAAATTTTCTCGCCAGCACGGACAACGCCGCCCTGCCCTCGCGACCGTAGCCCCAGACGGCGACGCGTTTGCCGGCGAGTTCAGCGAGACGCATTCGGCGCGGCCGCGAATCGCGCCGGCAGAAAATGTTCCGCAGCGGACGCGAGCAGGGGTTCGAAGGTGAGCGCGCTGCGATCGAGCTGCGGCAGGATGTCTTTCGCGAAGCGCACGACGAGCGCATCCTCGCGCCACTCCGCGCGCTGAGTCAGCGCGTACATCGCCGCACGCGACTCGCGGCCCTCGCCGACGCATTCGAACGGCTTGTGGTCCTGATATTCGAGCAGCGCGTCGAAGCCGGGCGCGAGCGAAGCGTCGTCGAGCAGGTTGCGGCCGAAGATCTTCAGCAGACGCGGCTTGGCGATGAACGGCGCCAGCGCGAGGAAGACAAAATGGCATTTCGGGCATTGCCCGCACCAGCGGTCCGACGGATGCTCGCCGAGGATGCGGAAGTTGCGGTTGCAGCTCGAAAATACCGTGTCGTACTGCGAATGCCGGGCGAACTCGCGCGCCACGGCCAACTCCGACCACGGCCGCAGCAGCGAGAAGTAATCGAGATCCGCGGCGACGTGCGCCTGGATTTGCCCGCGCAGCAAGCGCTCGAACTCAATCGACTTGCTCCACTGGTGGTTAATCTGCCGGCCGAGATATTCGAGCGTCGCGCTCGACGCGGAGCGTTCGTTGGAAAACGCGATCGCATCATAGCCGTACAGAATCGCCGCGCAGACGAGGATCGCCGAATTGATCGCAGTGACCGGCACGTGTCCATTCCATGCGCCCTGGCGGTTGTACTCGAACAACTCGGGCGCGATGTGGCGTTTGATGTTGAGCCGCGGCAGGCCGGTGCGCTCGGCGCAGGCGGCGATCAGTGCCGAGTCGCCGATCCAGACCGCCGTGGCCGGCTCGTTTATACTTTTACACAATTCCACACTGACGAGCGAATCTTTGCCGCCGCCGATGGGCAGCAGGGTGCGGCGCGAAAGGTTCAGCGCCGGAGCCCTCTCCTTCAAGGGGAGGGTTGGGTGGGGATGGTTTTGGTTCGCAGGCGCGTCGCTCCGCACACCATCCCCACCCCGGCCCTCCCCTTGAAGGGGAGGGAGAAAAGCGAGGCGTTCGCTTAGATCGAGCTTGTTCTGGTACGCAAACTCGGCCAGCCCATGAAAATACAACTCGTGCAGAAACTCCGCCGTATCCGCTGTGAGCGCGCCGGTCTCGACACGCAGCTCGCCCGGGATGCCGGCCTTGTAGTAGCTGACGCCGGCAATCAAATGCAGCAAGCGCAGCGCCTGCACGAACGCCGCTTCACGTTCGGCCGGCAACGCAGGCGCATCCGGAAAAACGATGCGCTCCATCAGCAACGGACCATCGTCGAAGGCATACGACAGGCTGGCCGTCCCGCTCGCCG
>DAIMZS010000428.1:0-1673 GCA_036733825.1 Rudaea sp. | reverse complement strand
CGCGCATTGCTGATCGCCAACGTGCTGCTCTTTCTGCTGCAGCAGGTCGCCGGCGATTTCTTGATCGCGCGTTTTGCGCTATGGCCGATCGACGGCTCGCGGCTGTTCGATCTCGGCAATGGCGATGCCTTGCGTGTCGCCTTCGAACCGTGGCAGCTGGTCAGCTATGGTTTCCTCCACGGCGGCTTCACCCATATCGCGTTCAACATGCTCGCGCTGTGGATGTTCGGCGGCCCGGTCGAGCAGGCGCTCGGCTCGCGTCGGTATACTTTTTTCTATTTCGTCTGCGTGGTCGGCGCGGCGCTGGCGCAGCTGGCGACGATTCATTTCTTCAAGCCCGACGATTTCTATCCGACGCTCGGCGCGTCCGGCGGCGTATTCGGTCTGCTGCTCGCCTACGCGATGATCTATCCGGGCGCGCGCATCATCATGATTTTCTTTCCGGTGCCGATTCCGGCGCCGATCGCGGTGGTCGGCTACATGGCCGTCGAACTCGTGCTCGGCGTCACCGGCACGCAGGAGGGCGTGGCGCACTTTGCCCATCTCGGCGGCGCGGCGGCGGGGTTCGTGCTGCTGCGTTACTGGCGCGCGCAGGCCTTGCGTCGGCGCGGCTGAGGGCGAAAAGAAATCGTGCTATCGATATATCCGCGCGGGAGAAACGCGCATCGTGCGGCGGCAATTTGTTAGGTAATCGTTAGCCGCGTGTGCATCACTTTTTTTCGTGCGCGCGAACGCATGCGAATGCAGAAAAAAACGTGTATGGTGCCCAAGCGCGGGTCGTGAGACCCTCGTCGCATTATCCAACCAGGGCAGGAGGAGATATCGATCATGAGCAACGATCCGAAAGCTGATTTTTCCGACGTGCAGAGCGATTTGAAGGTCACCACGACGCCGTCGCCGGCGACGGCGTCGACCGGAAACGCCGCCGCGTCGAGCCAGACCTACACCGTGGTCGGCGGCGACAGCTTGTCGAAGATTGCCAAGAAGTTCTACGGCGACGCCAATCAGTGGAAGAAGATCTTCGACGCCAACACCGACAAGATCAAAAATCCCGACCTGATCCATCCGGGACAAGTGCTGACCATTCCCGCCGCGCCCGCCTCGGGCAAATCGACGGCCTGATCGCACGCCTGCGCGGCGAATCTTGAATTCCTACAGCAGAAGAAAAGGATAGACATGAACAAGCTCAGCAAACGCATTCCGTTGACGATCGTTCTGGCCGGCGCCTTCGCTCTGAGCGCCTGCAACAAGCCGGCTCCGACGCCCGCTCCGGCGCCTGCGCCCGCACCGGCCGCACCCGCGCCGGCGCCTGCTCCGACGCCGCCGCCCGCCCCGGCGACGCAGGTCAATTCCGTCGTGCTCGGCAACGCGGTCGACGCGAACGGCAAGATTGCCTCGCCGATCGGCACGTTCGGCACGAAGGACACCATCTACGCGTCGGTGACCGTGGCGACGACCGCGCCGAACGTGGCGCTCGGCATGCGCTGGAAATTCCAGGACGGCCAGACCGTGGCCGACAACGCCAAGACGGTGGCGGTGCCGGGCGTGAGCACGATCGACGACAAGCTGACCAAGGCGTCGGGCTGGCCGGCCGGCAACTACACGCTGGAAGTCACCTCGGATGGCAAGACGCTGTCGACGACGTCGTTCCAGGTGAAGTAAGTTTTCGCAAC
>DAIMZS010000427.1:0-1706 GCA_036733825.1 Rudaea sp. | reverse complement strand
AGCAGGGCGGCCTCGCTCGCGTAGTCATAGAGCGGACGCGCGGCGCTGCCTTTGTTCTGGTCCTTCGCTTCGACGCGGGGCGCATTGATATTCGGCTCGACTGCAACGATGCCCGACAGCCAGCCCGCGTCGTCGATGCCCGCCGCCTGCAGCACGGCGCCGCCGCCGTTGGACAGGCCGACGGCGATGATCTTCGTATTGTGCGGCGTGAATGGCGCTTGCTCGGGAAACGCGCGGTCGAGCATCGCGAGGCCGAATTGAGCGGCCTGCAGGACGTGCTCACCCCAATGCGCTTCGGGATTGTCGGTCGAGTGTGCGTGCTTGATCGCGATGCCCGCCTCGCCGGAATAGCCGCTCGGGGCGAAATCGAGTTCGGCCGAGCCGCGCTCCGCGCGTGTGCCGTCGAGGGCGACACCCGTGTTCGTCGCCGTATCGAAATAGCCCGAGCCGGCGCCCTTGTCGGTGTAGGCGACCGCGCATCCGCGCGCGAGTCCCCAGGCGCCGGCGAAGGCGATGCTGCCGTAGATGCCGCGCGAACCGGACGAGGCAGTGACGATCAGGCAGCGCGCTTTCGCATCGAACGAATCCGGGATTTGGGCCAGCACGCGATGCGGCTGGGTTGCGCCGGTGGCGTGCGCGAATGCCTGGAATTCGCGGCCGTCCACGCGCGGGACCGCGCCGTAGACCGTGCCGAATCCGCCGAGCGGCCCCAGGTCGGCGATGCCGAGCCAGGCGGTCTGGATCGCGCGGCGGCGCAGTTCGGCGGGCGTGGGCGCGGCCGGATCGGCGAAGGCCGCAGGCGCGGCGCGCAATCCGGCGAGGCCGAGGCCGGCGCTGAGCAGATCATCGCTGCCGCGATGGGCGGTTTCGCGAATCGCGCCGAGCGGAAAGCTGATCGACATCGGAGGTTCCTTGACCGCAGGGGCATGGCCGCAGGCGCAGAGCGCCAGCGCGGTCATGGCCAGAAGATAACGTATGGGGGCCGGCGACATGCACGGACCATAACACGCGCCTCGTTAAGCCAAACCGACGGCGAACTGCTACAGTTTCCGCCGATGAGCACGCGCATTCTGATTGCCGACGATCATCCGTTGTTCCGTGCCGCCCTGCGCAGCGCGGTGACGCAGGCCGAGCGCGATGCAGTCATCGCCGAGGCCGACGATCTCGCCGGCGCTCTCGCACAGCTTGACGCGGAGCCCGACACCGATCTCGTTCTGCTCGATCTGCACATGCGCGACAGCCACGGCCTGACCGGCCTCGCCGCCCTGCGCGCGCAGTTTCCTGCGGTCGCGGTGCTCGTCGTCTCCGCCGCGGAAGAGATGAGCGTCGTGCGCCGCGCGCTCGATCACGGCGCCGTCGGTTTCGTGCCGAAGAGTACGCTGCCCGGCGACATTGTCATTGCGATCCGCGCGGTGCTCGACGGCGAGCGCTGGGTGCCGGCTGCGCTCGCGCGCGCGCTCGACAACGCGGCGAGCGACCCGGCCGACGCGGCGCTCGCCGCGCATCTGTCACGCCTGACCGGCCAGCAGTTCCGCGTGCTCGCGCAGATCGGCGAGGGTCGCCTCAACAAGCAGATCGCCGATTCGCTCGGCATCCAGGAGCGCACGGTGAAGGCGCACGTCAGCGCGATCTTCGAGAAGCTCGGCGTGCGCAACCGCACGCAGGCGAGCGTGGTGCTGCAGCGGTTGCAGTTGCAGCAGAAATAG
>DAIMZS010000426.1:0-1726 GCA_036733825.1 Rudaea sp. | reverse complement strand
TCTTCGCCGCGAATTTTTCGTGGTCTTCCTTCGTCCACCAGTCGCGCAGGTTGCCTTCGCCGTCGTACTGCGAACCCTGGTCGTCGAAGCCGTGCGAGATTTCGTGGCCGATCACCGCGCCGATGCCGCCGTAGTTGACCGCATCGTCGGCCTTCGCGTCGAAGAACGGCGGTTGCAGGATCGCGGCGGGGAAGACGATCTCGTTGAGCTCGGGATTGTAATAGGCGTTGACCGTCTGCGGGGTCATGCCCCACTCGCTGCGATCGACCGGTTTGCCGAGTTTGTCGATGTTGCGCTGGTATTCGAACGCGTTGCCGCGCATGACGTTGCCGACGAGGTCGTCTTTCTTGATCTCGAGCGAAGCATAGTCGCGCCACTTGTCCGGATAGCCGATCTTCGGCATGAACTTGGCGAGTTTTTCCTGCGCGGCCTTCTTGGTTTCCGGGCTCATCCAGTCGAGCGTGTCGATGCTCTGCTTGTACGCGGCGAGCAGATTCTTCACGAGCTGATCCATGCGCGCCTTCGACTCGGGCGGGAAATACTTGGCGACGTAGAGTTTGCCGACCGCCTCGCCGATCAACTGTTCGGTCAGCGACACGCCGCGCTTCCAACGCGGCTGGTCGGCGGGCACGCCGCGCAGCTCGGTACCGTAGAAGGCAAAACGCGTGTCGACGAAATCCTTGTTGAGATAGCGCGCGTAGGTCCGCAGCAGCTGCCAGCGGAAGTAGGTCTTGAGCGTGGCCAGCGGCGTCTTCGCGATGATCTTGTCCATGCCGGTGAGGTAGCTCGGCTGGCCGACGATGACGTAGTCGGTCTTGCCGTCGATGCCGGCGGCGACGAGGAAGCTCTTCCAGTCGTAGGCCGGCGCGAGCTTGGCCAGATTGCCGAACGATTCCTTGTTGTAGCCCTTGATCGGATCGCGCAGCTGCACCTTGGTCCACTGCGCGCGCGCAAGGTCGGTTTCGAACGCGAGGATCGACTTCGCATTCGCCGCCGCGGCCTTGTCGCCGGACATGCCGAGCATCTTCTCGATGAACTTCGCGTAGGCCTCGCGGATCTGCTTCAGCTTCGCCTCGTTCTCGAGGTAGTAGTCGCGGTCGGGCAGGCCGAGACCGTCCTGCTGCAGGTCGACGACGTACTTGGTCGAATCCTTGTTGTCCTGATGGACGAAGCCGCCGTACGGCGCGGTCACGCCGATCATGAGGAAATGCGCGACGAGCGCGGGGATTTCCTTCTTGTCCTTGATCGCGTCGATGCGCGCGAATTCGGCGTCGAGCGGCCTCAGGCCCGCGCTTTCGAGCGCGCTCTCATCCATGAAGCTGGCGAAAAGATCGGCGATCTTCTGCTTGTCCTTGTCCGCCGGATCGGGCGTCTTCGCCGCGTCCTCGATGATGCCGCGGATGTTGGCCTTCGCTTCATCGTCGAGTTTGACGAAGGCGCCGTTCATCGGCTTGTCGTCCGGAATCTGCGCGGTGTCGAGCCAGTGGCCGTTGACGTAGCGATAGAAGTCGTCCTGCGCGCGCGCGGCCGTATCCATGTTTTCTTTCGTCACGCCCGAGGTCAGCGGCGGGGGCGGCGGCGGAGTCGGCGCAGCGGCCACCGGGGCCGGGGCGGCGGCCTTTTCGGCCGGCGGGGGAGTCGATTGCGAACAGGCAGCGATAAAACCGGCGCAAGCCAGCCAGACAAGAGTGCGTTTCATTGACGATCTCCGGAAAAAATGCGACCG
>DAIMZS010000425.1:0-1731 GCA_036733825.1 Rudaea sp. | reverse complement strand
GTGTCATCGAGCAGCATGTCGGCGCCGATGGCCCAGGAGTTCTTGGGTCGCTTCAACGGCGGTTCGATCTGGCGACCGGAGTGCGGCTCGATCTGCTCAGCGTCTGCGAATTGCCGGAATCAGTGGCGTTGTACCGCCTCGTCGATGCGCGCGTCGGTGCGAAGGCGCAGCTGCGCGCGACGCACGTGCTGCTCGGCGGGCGTTTGCAACGGTTGGATTTGCAGGTCGAACTCGCCGGCGAGCAGGCCCGGTTGGAATCGCGCGGCGTCTTTGCGCTGCGCGGGCGCGAACACGCCGATACGCAGCTCGACGTGCGTCACGCGGCGCGCGACACCGCCTGCGACATCGTCTGGCGCGGCGTCGCTGACCAACGCGCGCGCGGCATTTTCCACGGTGCCATCACGGTGGCCGAAGGCGCCGACGGCAGCGACGCGAAACTGTCGAACAAGAATCTGCTGCTGTCGCCGAATGCCGAGATCGACACGCAGCCCGTGCTCGAAATCTATGCGGACGAAGTGAAAGCCGCGCACGGCGCGACGGTCGGGCAGATCGATGAACGCGCGCTGTTCTACCTGCGCTCGCGCGGCATTCCGCTCACCGAAGCACGGCGCATGATGGTGACGGCGTTCTGCCGTGAGGTGCTCGATGGCGTCGCCGACTCGGCCATGCGCGAGCGCCTCGCGCAGCGATTGCAGGCGGCGCTGCCGTCGGGCGAGGCGGGAGCATGACCGTGACGAACACTCGTCCCTACCGCAAGGATTTCCCCATTCTCGCGCGGCAAGTCCACGGCAAGCCGCTGGTCTATTTCGACAACGCGAACACCTCGCAGAAACCGCAGGTGGTGATCGATACCGTCGACCGGTTCTACCGCGAAACGAATGCGAATGTCGCCCGCGCCGTGCATACGCTCGGCGAAGAGGCGACGTCGGCGTACGAAGCGGCGCGCGACAAACTCGCGCGCTTCATCAATGCGTCGACACGCGACGAGGTGATTTTCACCAGCGGCACGACGCAGGCGATCAACACCGTCGCCTACAGCTACGCGCTGCCGCGTCTGCAGCCGGGCGACGAAATCCTCGTCACCACGATGGAGCATCACGCCAACATCGTGCCCTGGCAGCTCGTCGCCGCGCGCACGGGCGCAAAGGTGATTCCCGCGCCGATCACGCAAAGCGGCGAGCTGATCGTCGAGGAATTCATCGCGCGCCTGAATCCGCGCGTGAAGTTGGCCGGGGTGACGCACGTGTCGAACGTGCTCGGCACGATCAATCCGATTCGCGAACTGGCCAAGGGCTGCCGCGCGCGCGGTATCCCGCTGCTGGTCGACGGTTCGCAGGCCGCGCCGCATCTGCCGGTCGACGTGCAGGCGCTCGGCTGTGATTTCTATGTGCTGACCGGACACAAGATGTACGGACCGACCGGTACCGGTGTGCTCTGGGCGCGCAAGGAGCTGCTCGCGGAGATGCCGCCGTTCTTCGGCGGCGGCGAAATGATTCGCACAGTGAGTTTTGACGGCACGACTTTCGCCGACGCGCCGCACAAGTTCGAAGCCGGCACGCCGAACATCGCCGGCTTCGTCGGCCTCGGCGCGGCGATCGACTACATCAACCGCATCGGCCTCGATTCCATCGGTGCGATGGAGCGCGAACTGGCTGTCTACATGATCGACGCGCTCCAATCCGTGCCCGGGCTGCGGCTGTTCGGCGAGGCGAAGGAGAAGGCCGCGGTGTT
>DAIMZS010000424.1:0-1734 GCA_036733825.1 Rudaea sp. | reverse complement strand
CATGAACGAGGCGTTCTCGACCGGATCCCAGAACCACCAGCCGCCCCAGCCGAGCACGTAGTAGGCCCACCAGCTGCCGAGCGTGATGCCGAGGGTGAGGAACGCCCAGGCGAGATTCGTCCACGGCCGCGCCCAGCGAATCCAGGCGACATCCAGTTCACCGCCGAGCAGGGCGGCGATCGCGAACGCGAACGCGACGGAAAACCCGACGTAGCCCATGTACAGCATCGGCGGATGCATGATCAGGCCGGGATCCTGCAGGATCGGATTCAGATCGGCGCCGTCGGCGAGCGCGGGCAGGTGGCGCACGAACGGGTTGGAGGTGAGGATGGTGAACAGCAGAAAGCCGAACGAGATGAAGCCGAGCACGCCGAGCACGCGCGCGATCAGCGGATCGGGCAGGCGGCGGCTGAACGCGGCGACGGCGAACGTCCACACGTTGAGAATGAGCACCCACAACAACAGCGAACCTTCGTGCGCGCCCCACACGGCGGAGAAGCGGTAGTACCAGGGCAGGGCGAGGTTGGAATTCTGCGCGACGTATTTGACCGAGAAATCCTGGGTCACGAACGCGTAGGTCAGCACGCCGAACGCGAGGACGACGAATACGAATTGGCCGCAGACGATCGGCCGCGCGGTCGCGATCAGCGCCGCATTGCCTCGCCATGCGCCGATCAGCGGCAGCGAGCACTGCGCGAGCGCGAGCAGCATCGCCAGGATCAGCGCAAATTGGCCAAGTTCGGGGATCATGAGATCAGTAGGGAATGCGTATACCGGGATCGTCGGCCGGAAAATCTTTGGTATTGCGCGTGACCAGCAACATCCCGTGCTGTTGCGCGCTCGCCCAGATAATCGCGTCCGGCAATTTCATCTTGTGCGTCTTGCGCAAGTGTACCGCGCGCGCGGCCACGACGTCGTCGATCTCGATGCGCGCAAACGAGGCGAGAAAGGCGCGCGTGGCGGCTTCGACGTCGGCGCTTGCGCCCACCATCACTTCCATCCATGTGACGATGCTCACGGTGCGCTCCTCGTAGCGCTCCAGTTCCGCTCTGGCGCGCGGGACGGCGTTGAGGTAGTCGATCAGGACATTGGTGTCGAACAGCGCTCTTACCATTCTGCGCGGAGCTTCTTCTGGTAGGCGAGCCCGTCGATTTTGTTCTTGCCCCAGAGGCCGAAGGCGTCGTCGGAGGCGGGCAGGTGCTGAACGAGGTATTCGGCGATCGCTTCGCGGATCATCGAGGCGCGCGAGCGGTTCTCGCTTTCGCCGAGGGCATCGAGTTTTTCGATCGCGTCTTCGGGAATGTCGATCAAGGTGCGCATACGGATACCGCGTGATATATGATGGCGATATCATATATCGGTTCGACTCTCCCTGCAATGATGCGGGCGCCGAAGCGCCCGTTCGACTTGCGAGTGCCGAGCCGCTGCCCGGCTTTGCGAGCTTCAGGCCTTCTTCGCGTGCGCCGAGCACCAGCCCTTGGCGTTGACCGCCTTGCCCGGGAACAACTGGCAGCCGCCCCAAGCGGCGGTGCCGCCCTGGTAAAAATTGCAGTTGCCGCAGACGTTGCCCGGGGCGTAGGTCGGGAATTTGGCCTTGTCGGCCTTGGTCGCGTCTTCGACGTAGCCGAGGGTCTGCGCGGTCGGATCGCTCGGCGAGAGATGCGGCAGGTCGTCCGCGCGCGCCTGGCGCGGCAGCACGCTGGCGAGGGCGACGGCGCCGATGGCGGTGCCCGC
>DAIMZS010000423.1:0-1735 GCA_036733825.1 Rudaea sp. | reverse complement strand
CTCGGCCGCGCCGTGTGGCAGGTCATGCGCGAGGAGACGCCGCAGCTGTTCTGGCGCTCGCGCCACGGCAACATCGTCAATCATTTCTACTACGCCGAATCCGACGGCTGCTGCAAGCTGCCGAATTTCAAGGCGTTCTGGTACGGCATCGACGACTTCGCCGAAATCGAGGCCTGCGTCGACTACTGCCGCAGCAAGGTGCCGACGCTGATCGACCGCAGCGCAGCCGCGGCGAAGAAGGAAGCGGCATGAACGCCGGCGGCAAAAAGACGATCGGCATCATCGGCGCGCGCGGCCACACCGGCGCCGAGCTGATCACGTTGATCGCCGCGCATCCGCACCTCGAGCTCGCCTTCGTTTCCTCACGCGAGCTCGACGGCCAGCGCGTCGCCGAACACAACGCCGCGTACTCGGGCGAATTGCGCTACGAAGCGCTCGATGCGGACGCCGTGACGACCAAGCGTGCGGATGTCGTCGTCCTCGCTTTGCCGAACGGCAAGGCAGCCCCCTACGTCGCCGCAATCGACGCGGCGAAAAGCGGCGGCTACGATCCGATCATCATCGACATCAGTGCCGACTACCGTTTCGATTCGGCGTGGTACTACGGCTTGCCTGAACTGACCCGCGATACGTACCGCGGCCAGCGCCGGATCAGCAATCCGGGCTGCTACGCGACCGCGATGCAGCTCGCGATCGCACCGCTGATGGATCTTCTCGCCGGGCCGCCGGCCTGCTTCGGCGTGTCCGGATATTCCGGCGCGGGCACGACGCCGTCGGACAAAAACGATCCTGCGAAATTACGCGACAATCTGATGCCCTACTCGCTCGTCAACCACACGCACGAGCGCGAAGTGACGCGGCACCTCGGCATTCCGGTCGAGTTCATGCCGCACGTCGCACCGCATTTCCGCGGCATCACGATGACGGTCAATCTCTGGCTGACGCAGCCGACGACGCTCGATGCGATCAAGACGCGCTACGTGGAAAAGTACCGGCGCGAACCATTGATCGAGGTGATCGACGAGGCGCCGTGGGTCAGCCATATCGCGAACCGGCACGGCGTGCAGATCGGCGGCTTCACGCTCGCTCCGGGCGGCAAGCGTGTCGTCTTCGTCGCCACGCTCGACAACTTGCTCAAAGGCGCCGCGACGCAGGCGATGCAGAATCTCAATCTCGCCTTGGGTTATCCCGAACTGGAAAGCATTCCTCATGAGTGACCTGCTCTGGCAAAAACCCGGCGTCGAAACCGACGCGCGCATTATGCGCTTCCTCGCCGGCGACGACGTGGTGCTCGACCGCGAGTTCTTCCTGCACGACATCGAGGCGAGCCGCGCGCACGTCGAAGGCTTGGCGCGCATCGGCGTGGTGACGCAGGACGAGTCCGTCGCGATCGCACGCGAACTCGGCGTGCTCGCGGAAGATTTCAAGAGCGGCACTTTTGTTCTCGACGAGAAGTACGAAGACGGCCACTCCGCGATCGAAGCGCGTCTGACCGAGCGTCTCGGCGACGCCGGACGCAAGGTGCACACCGGGCGCAGCCGCAACGATCAGATCCTCGTCGCCACGCGGTTGTGGCTCAAAGCCAAGCTCGCCTCGCTGCATGCGCTGTGCGTCGACGTCGCGAAGGTCTGCCTCGACCGCGCTGCAGAAGACGCGCTGCCGATGCCGGGCTACACGCATCTGCAGCGCGCGGTCGTTTCTTCGACCGCGATGTGGTACGCCGGTTACGCGGAAA
>DAIMZS010000422.1:0-1738 GCA_036733825.1 Rudaea sp. | reverse complement strand
CCGCGCTCGGCATCGCCTGGCTGGGCGACGCGCTGCCGCCGCAAGCGCCGCGCAGCTCCACGACAGCCCAGAGCAACCGTCTCGACGACTATCCCGGTCTCTACGAAATTTCGACCGGCGTCGACGTGATCGTGCGCATCGACGGCGCGGCCCTGAGTTTGCAAATGCCCGGCGAATTGCCCGCGCGCCTGCGCGCGGCCGACAAGGACGTCTTCGTCGCCGACAGCGGCACGCTCGGCGCGAGCTTCATGCGCAGCATCGACGACATTTCCGGCCTCATGCTGCACATCGGCGCCAGCAACGTCACCGCCTCGCGGTTGAGCACGCGCGCGCCGCGGCTCGCGCGCACGCCGATGGCGGGCAACGATTCCGCGCGCAGTGCGTTGCTCGGCGACTATCGGTTCGACGACGTCACGTGGATTCGCATCGGCGAATCCGCGCAGGGTCTGAACCTGCAGTGGACGTTGGGCGAACGCCGAAGTATTTTCCCCTACGCGCCCGACCGCTACGCGGACGCGGACGGCACGATCGATTTTCACATCCAGCGCGACGAGCAAGGCCGTATCGCCGGCCTCAGTTTCGATCTTGCCGGCACGCGGCGCGAGGCGACACCGCTGCGGCGACGCGCTCCCTGAGGCAGAAACTCATGACTTTACTCAGCGTCAACGTCAACAAGATCGCCGTGCTGCGCAATTCGCGCGGCGGCAGCGAACCCGATGTCTGCGCGGCTGCGCAAGCCTGCATCGCCGCCGGCGCGGCGGGAATCACCGTGCATCCGCGGCCGGATCAGCGGCATATCCGTCCGGACGATGTGCGCGCGTTGAAAACGCTGATCGGCGACCGCGTCGAATACAACATCGAAGGCAACGGCTTCGCGGCCGCGCGCGGCAGCTATCCGGGATTGGTCAAGCTGGTCGAAGAAACGCGGCCATCGCAATGCACGCTCGTTCCGGACAGCGATGCGCAGCTGACCTCGGACCACGGCTTCGATCTGCGCGCGGACGCACCGCGGTTGAAGCCGCTGATCGCCGAACTGAAACGACTCGGCGCACGCGTGAGCCTGTTCGTCGACATGGACATTGCCGACGTGCAGCGTGCGGCCGAAGTCGGCGCCGACCGGGTGGAAATTTATACCGGTCCGTACGCCGAGGCCTTCGCCCGCGGCGATTACGCGCGCGAACTGGCGATGTGCGCCGCGTGCGCGGAGCGCGCGCACGCCGCCGGCCTGGGCGTGAACGCTGGCCACGATCTGAATCAGGCCAATCTCGGCGCGCTGAAAGCGGCGATCCCGCAGCTTGCCGAGGTGTCGATCGGCCACGCGTTGATCAGTGAGGCGCTGTACGCCGGCCTTGATACGACTGTCAAAGCCTATCTTCGCATCCTCGAGGATTGACCTACTCATTGCCGTCATTCTCGCGAAAGCGGGAATCCATTTTTGCTCTTGTTTTGTGAGCCGAAGAGCAAGATGGATTCCCGCTTTCGCGGGAATGACGACGTGTAAGGTGAGGCCGGATTAGTTTGCGTGCAAAAAAAAACGCCGCATCGCTGCGGCGTTGGTTTTCTTGCGTCAAGAGTCCGATCGCTTACTGGCCGCCGCCGCGCGGCGGCTGGAAGCCGATTTTGGTCAAACCCGCGTTCTTCGCATCGGCCATGACCGTGGCGACGAGCTGGTACTTCGCCGTTTTGTCGGCCTGGATCTGCAGTTCCGGCTGCGGATTCTTCTTCGACGCCAACGTCA
>DAIMZS010000421.1:0-1807 GCA_036733825.1 Rudaea sp. | reverse complement strand
AATACAGGGTATTGAACGCGCGCAAGCTCAGCGAGTTGATCAGCGAAAACGGCGGTGTGACCGGCACTGAGAGCCGCCGCTGCTTGGGCATGCGTGTCGCTGCCATGGCGGGGGCATGATTGGCGCGGAAGAACACGCCGCGGCCGAACGCCTTGCCGCTCGCGGCGCAATCGATCCAGGCGACGGTGTAGGCGTAGTCTCGTTCCGATTCGGTCGACAGCGCGAAGAATTCGGCAAGATTGCCGAAGCGGCGCGTTTCCTGCGCCATCCACGGACTGGCGATGCGCAGCAGCTGGAATTCCGCCCAGACGATCACGCCGGTCAGGCCGAGTCCGCCGACGGTCGCGGTATACAAATCCACATTTTCTTCGGGGCTACATTCGATGCGTCGGCCGTCCGAGCGCAGCAGTTCGAAACGCCTGACATGCTCGCCGAAGGTGCCGGCGCCATGGTGATTCTTGCCGTGCACGTCGTTGGCGATGGCGCCGCCGACGGTGACGTAGCGCGTGCCCGGAGTGACCGGCAGGAACCAACCTTGCGGCACGGCGAAATCGAGAATCTCCGAAAACAATACGCCGGATTCGCAGCGCAGAATGCCGGTGGCGGGATTGAATTCGATATAGCGATCGAGTCCGCGCGTGTGCAGCAGCGTGCCGCCGTCGTTGAGGCAGACGTCGCCGTAGCTGCGGCCGTTGCCGTAAGCGAGCATGCTGCCGTCGGCGGTCGGCAACTCGGCGTCCCGCCAATGCAGCGGCGCGATAGTCTGGTGCGCGCGCGGGTATCGGCCCCAGGATGTCCCGGTCGCGGGCATGTCAGATCGCCACGACGATGACGACCGCGCACAGCGCGAGGACGATACGGCTGACATAGTCGGTCAGCGCGAACACGACCGGGTCATCGTCCATCAGCCCGCGATGCGCTTTCAGCCAGACGCGGCTGACCCAATAAAGCAGCAACGGACAGAGCAGCCAAAGCGCTTGCTGGTGTCGATAGAGCGCTTCGCTGGCCGAGCTGTTGATGTAGAGCGCGAGCACGAGAACGGCGAGATAGCCGCTGGCGCCGCCGAGCGATTGGATGAGGCTCAAATCGTCGACTTCGTAGCCGCGCCCGTCGGTGCGGCTGCGCCCGCGCTGCAGCAGGCCCTGCAGTTCGGTGTAGCGCTTGACCAGGGCCAGGCTGAGAAACAGGAACATCGAGAACGCGAGCAGCCAGAACGACAGCATGGAATGAATGGCGACGGTGCCGGCAATGATGCGCACGGTGTAAAGCGCAGCGAGCGCGACCGTGTCGAGCATGGCGATGCGCTTGAGTTTGAACGAGTAAGCCAGCGTCAGCATCCAATAGCCGAGCAGCACCAGGGCGAATTTCGCGTCGACGGCGAGCGCCAACGCGAACGCCGCCAAGGTCAATGCCGGCGCTGCAAATAGTCCGGACACGAGCGGCAATGTGCCGGCGGCAAACGGACGCAGGCGCTTGCGCGGATGGTTGCGGTCGGCTTCGAGATCGAGCAGGTCGTTGAGCAAGTACACGCCCGACGCGCATAGGCCGAAGCTGAGGAAGGCCAGCACCGACAGCAGCGCCGCGTCGACTTGGAACAGCTTGTGCGAAGCGAGCAGCGGCAAGAACACGAGCAGGTTCTTCAGCCATTGATGCAGACGCAGCGCCTTGATCCACGTGCGCAGGCCGCCGCCGCTGCGCGGCAGCACTTGCTCGACTTCGGTCACCGAGGCCGCGCTGCGCGCCAGTCCGTCCGAGGCGTTCACGACGATCGCACGGCGCGCGTGCCGCCAGACTCTGAGATCCGGCG
>DAIMZS010000420.1:0-1839 GCA_036733825.1 Rudaea sp. | reverse complement strand
AGAACGGCGACAATGGCGACGTCGCCTGCGACAGCTATCACCGCTATCGCGAGGATATTGCGATCGCCAAGCATCTCGGCATGAAGACGCACCGCTATTCCATCGCCTGGTCGCGCGTGCAGCCCGGCGGCAAGGGCGCGGCGAACGCGAAGGGTCTCGACTACTACAAACGCGTTACCGACGAATTGCTCGCCGCGGGCATTCGCCCGTTTCCCACGCTGTACCACTGGGACCTGCCGCAGCCGCTCGAAGACGCCGGCGGCTGGCCGAACCGCGACACCGCCGAGCGCTTCGCCGACTACACGAAAATCGTCATCGACGCGCTCGGCGACCGCGTCAAGCAATGGTGCATCTTCAACGAGCCGAAGACGTTCACGCATTGCGGCTACTGGCAAGGCAACCACGCGCCCGGCCGCACCGATCCGCTCGCGTTTCTGCGCGCGACGCACACGGTGAATCTCGCGCAGGGCATGGCGTTTCGCGCGATCAAGGCTGCGAACGCGAAGCTCGAAGTCGGCGGCGTGTTCGACACGCAGCCGGCCTATCCGGCGACGCAGCGCGAGGCCGACAAGCTCGCCGCGCAGCGCTGGCACAAATTCGCCAATCTGTGGTTCGTGTACCCGGCGCTGAAAGGCCGCTATCCCGATGGCGTGCTGCCGGCGGCCGAGCAGGAAAAACTGCTCGGCTGGAAAGACGGCGACGAGGCGACGATGCGCGCCGCGCTGGATTTCGCCGGCATCAACTACTACTCGTCGTGGATCGTGGCCGACGCGCCGGCCGGCAACGGCGTACCCGGCCTCAACACCAAAGCGGAGTGGGCGACGAACTACCCGCCGCACCACCGCACCGACAACGGCTGGGACATTTACCCGAAAGGTTTCTACGACATCCTCAAGGAGATGGCCGGCGAACTCGGCCCGATTCCGATCGAGATCACCGAGAACGGCGCGGCCTACAACACCGCGCCGGGCCCGGACGGTCACGTGCACGACAGCGCGCGCATCGCCTGGGTGCGCGCGCATCTGCTCGAACTCGCGCGCGCGATCCGCGACGGCGTGCCGGTGCGCGCCTATCACCACTGGAGCCTGCTCGACAATTTCGAATGGGCCGAGGGCTACTCGCAGCGCTTCGGCCTGGTCTACGTCGACTTCAAGACGCAGAAGCGTACTCTGAAAGATTCGGCACAGTGGTTCGCGAAGGTGATCGCGGACAACGGCATCGCGTCCACGGCAACGGCGAGTCGCCTCGACGTTCGATCACCCGTGCCCTTATCCACTTGACGGCGAAAGACGCGCTGTGCGACGGTCGCCCGGATCGAAACATGCGAGGCGAGTATTGCAATGCCGTTCGTCGATTCCGAAGCCGTTGGCAAGCGCAACTATGATGTGATTGTGGTCGGCTCTGGTGCCGGCGGCGGGCAAATGGCCTACACGCTGACGATGAACGGCGCGCGCGTGCTGATGCTGGAAGCGGGCCGCAAATACGACCCGGGCATGGAGACGGCGATGTTCCAGACGCCGGAGATGGCGCCGCTGCGCGGAACGAGCACGCCGGACAAACCGTTCGGTTTCTACGACGCGACTGTCGACGGCGGCTGGCAGGTGCCCGGCGAACCTTACGTTTCCGCGAGCGAAAAGGACGGCGAACGTTTCGAATGGTGGCGCGCGCGCATGCTCGGCGGCCGCACCAATCATTGGGGACGCATCTCGCTGCGCAACGGGCCCTACGATTTCAAGCCGCGTTCGCGCGACGGCCTCGGCTTCGACTGGCCGATCGGCTACGAAGACATGGCGCCGTATTACGACAAGGTCGAGATGCTCGTCGGCATCTACGGTTCGA
>DAIMZS010000419.1:0-1866 GCA_036733825.1 Rudaea sp. | reverse complement strand
ATCTGATCGAGAAAATCCACCGCCCGTCGCAAATGCGGAATCACGATCGAGCCGCCGACAACGAGGCCGACGCTGAACGCCTCGAAGAATTCGTCGCGGTTCACCCCGGCGTCGCGGCACTGGGCGATGTGATAGCTGATGCAATCATCGCAACGCAGCACCATCGAGGCGACGAGGCCGAGCAATTCCTTCGTCTTCAGATTGAGCGCGCCTTCCTTGTAGGTCTGTGTGTCGAGCGCGAAGAAGCGGCGCACGACCTGATTGTCGTGCTCCAGGATGCGCTCGTTCATGCGCTTGCGGAATTGGGTGAATTCCTTGACGCGATCGGTTTTCTTCACCGCTTTCTTCGGCGCGGCCGCGGCCTTGACGGAGGAACGTCCACGCGCACTCATGCCGCCGCACCGATCAGCTGAGCCAGCTTGCCGCTGCGCTCGGCCGCGGCAAGGTCGTCGAAGCCGCCGACATGCTGGCCGTTGATGAAAATCTGCGGCACCGTGCGCCGGTTGGCCGAGCGCACAAGCATTTCCTCACGCCGCGCCGGATCCAGATCAATGCGGAATTCCTCGTAATCGAGGCCCTTCGACTTGAGCAGGTTCTTCGCCGCCACGCAGTAGGCGCAGTTGGCGCCGGTGAAAATTTCGACTTTTGCGGTCATTTCTGAAGTCCTTCGCGCAATCCGCGCATGCCCTCAGTGTGGGGGCTGCGGGCACGAATTTCCAGGGTTATCGCGCTTGAACGCCGCTTAAGCGCAACCCGCGTCACCGTCCGGAAACAGTGGATGCGGAACCTTTGCAGGAGTAAGGTAATCCCAGCATCCGCCCGTTTTGCGCGCCGTTTCCCATGTCCGCCAAATCTTTCCCGCTCGCTTCCCTCGTCGCCGCGATCGCCGTGCTGACGAGCAACGGCTACGCCGCCGACACGCGCCTGCCCAATCTCGGCAGCTCGGCGGGCAATATCGCTTCGCCCGAGGAACAGCGTCAGTACGGCTTCTACGTGCTGCACGAACTGCGCAACCAGAACGCCGTGCTCGACGACGAGCTGCTGACCGATTACTTGAACACGCTCGGCTACAAACTCGTTTCCTACAGCCCGCAGCCGGACCAGCCGTTCACGTTCTTCATCATGCGCGAGAACGATATCAACGCGTTCGCGCTGCCCGGTGGTTTCGTCGCCGTCAATTCAGGGTTGTTCACCACGAGCGACAACGAAGGCGAGCTCGCCGCGGTGCTCGCGCACGAAGTCTCGCACGTCACCCAGAACCATCTGATCCGCGCGGTCGAAGCCGAGCAGAAAATGACGCCGCTGATGCTGCTCGCGATGCTCGGCGCGATCGCCGCGGCGTCGAAGTCGAGTCCGTACAGCACGAGCAACTCCGATATCGGCGCCATCGCGACCGTGCAGGGCATCGCTGAACAGATGCGGATCAATTTCACCCGCGCCGATGAATCCGAAGCCGACCGCGTCGGCATCGCGACGCTGGCCAAAGCCGGATTCGACCCCGATGCGATGGCCGGATTCTTCGAACGCATGCAGCGCGCGCTGCGCCCCGGCTTCGACGAAAACGACGTGCCCGCGCTGCTGATGGATCACCCGGTCACGACCTCGCGCATCAGCGAGGCGAAAGCGCGCGCCGAGCAGATCAAGAAAGAGTATCGCCCCACCGTCACCGTCGGCGACGTGCAGGCGGCGCCGAAGGAATTGGCCGGCGTGCCGAATGTTCAATCCGCGGCGGACGGCAACGCCAAAACCGATGCGAAAGCGACAGCGCCCGCCGCCGGTGCGCAGCCGGCGCCGGCGATCCAGACCGGCACCCTGCTCGCCTCGATCAATCCCGCCGCGCGACCGAATCTCAACGCGCTGCGCCCG
>DAIMZS010000418.1:0-1868 GCA_036733825.1 Rudaea sp. | reverse complement strand
GTGCCGCTGCACGGCGAACTCTCGCTCGCCGATCAACACGCCGCGCTCGCGCCTGCGCGTGCCGGCACGCGGCGCATCGTGCTGGCGACCAATGTCGCCGAATCGAGCGTGACCCTGCCCGGCATCCGCGCGGTGATCGACACCGGCCTCGCGCGCGAGCCGTACTACGATCCGAACTCGGGCTTCACCCGGCTGGAAACGGTCAACATCTCGCAGGCCTCGGCCGACCAGCGCGCCGGCCGCGCGGGTCGCGTCGCCGAGGGCGTCGCCTATCGATTGTGGCCGCAGAGCCGGCGCCTGGAACCCTCGCGCCGCGCGGAAATCGCGCAGGTCGAATTGTCCGGGCTCGCGCTCGAACTCGCCGCCTGGGGCGCGAGCGATCTGCGCTGGCTCGACGCACCGCCGCCAGGCGCGCTCGGCAGTGCGCGCGATCTGCTGCATCTGCTCGGCGCGACGACCGCGCCGAAGGCCGATGCGAGCCTCACCGAACTCGGCCGCACGATGCTCGCCAGCGGCGCAGCGCCGCGACTGGCCGCCGCGGTGCTGCGTGCGCCGTCGGCGCAGCGTGCACTCGCCTGCGATTTGCTCGCTTTGATCGAAGCGCGCAATCCGCTGCGCGGCGACGGCGGGCGCAGCGACGATTTCCGCCAACGTCACGCGGCGCTCGTCGCGTTCCGCAACGCCGGCGGGCGCGCGGCGCGTGAGCTCGGTGCCGATAGCGGACTGCTCGCGACGATCGCGCAGGCGGGCGATGCGTGGCGGCGGCGTTTCGGAGTGCGATCCGCTGTCGCGAAGCAAAACCATCCCCACCCAAACCCTCCGCTTGAAGGGGAGGGCTTAACGGCGATCGGCGATGTGCTGGCGCACGCATTTCCTGATCGCATCGCGCGCCAGGATTCCGGCAATCCGCGCCGCTACGCGTTGAGCAATGGCCGCGGCGCGAGCTTGCACCAAAATACACTTTTATACGGCGAGCCCTGGCTCGTCGTCGTCGACCTGCGCATGGACGAGCGCGACAGTCTCATCCTTGCCGCTGCGCCGTTCGATCCCGATCTGCTTGAGCGCGATTTCGCCGATCGCCTGAGACGCGAGCGCGCCGTGCGTTGGAATCGCGACACGCGCAGCGTGGAGGCGTTCGAGGAATATCGCTTCGCTCAACTCGTGCTCGAACGCCGCAGCGTGCCGGCGAAGCCCGAAGATGCGCTGCCGGCGCTGCTCGCCGCCGTGCGCGAAGCGGGCCTCGATTCGCTGCCGTGGAGCGATCACGCGCGCGCCCTGCGCGCGCGCGCGGGTTTTCTGCGCGAAATCTGTCCCGAACTGGAATTGCCCGATTTGTCCGATGCCGCGCTGCTCGCCACACTCGAGGAGTGGCTCGCGCCGGCGCTGACCGGCAAGACCAAGCTCGATTCGCTCGGTGCGCAGCAGCTCGGCGAAGCGCTCGCGGCGAAGTTCGACTACGCGCAGCGCCGCGCGCTCGACGAGCTGGCGCCTGAGGCGCTGCGCGTGCCGAGCGGCAACGAGCGCGCGTTGCACTACGAGGCGGGCAAGCCGCCGGTGCTCGCGGTCAAATTGCAGGAGCTGTTTGGCCTCGCCGATACGCCGCGCATCGCCAAAGGCCGCGTCGGCGTGACGCTGCATCTGCTGTCGCCGGCGCAGCGGCCGATCCAGGTCACGCAGGATCTGAAAGGGTTTTGGGAGCGGACGTATCCCGAAGTGAAAAAGGAATTGAAAGGACGCTATCCCAAGCATCCTTGGCCCGATGATCCTTGGACGGCGGTACCGACGGCGCGCGCGAAGCCGCGCTCACGTTGACACTCTCTTGCTCGTCATTCCCGCGTAGGCGGGAATCTCTTATCTCGTCATTCCGG
>DAIMZS010000417.1:0-1886 GCA_036733825.1 Rudaea sp. | reverse complement strand
CCGGCTCGGTGCGCGATAAAAACTTGATGCTGATGTACGAACTCGCGGCGAACGCCGCGCCGACGAGCGCGATCAGCATGTCGGTCGAGAAATGCACGCTGCCCGGCCGCATGATCACGAGCACACCGAGGAAGCCGAGCGCGACCGCGGTCCAGCGCCGCGCGCGCACGACCTCGCCGAGCAGGAACACGGCGCCGATCGTCACGAACAGCGGTGTCGAATAGGAAATCGACACCGCCTGCGCGAGCGGCAGGTGCGCGAGCGCCCAGAAGCTCGCGAGCATCGACGCCGCGCCCGACAGGCTGCGCAGCAGGTACAGATGGAAGCGCGAGGTGCGCAGCAGGGCGAAGCCGGGTTTGATCAGCAGCGGCAGCGCGAAAATCAGCCCGAAGAACGCGCGGAAGAACGCCGCCTCGAACGAACTGACCTGCGCAGTGGCCAGACGCAGGGCGACCGCCATCAGGCCGAACAGCACCGCGCTCGCCGTCATCAGCACGGGAGCGTAAAAGAGAGAGCGTTTCAACGAACGAACTCGATCGGATTGAAAATGCAGAGCGGAATTATCGCATGCGCAAGTGCAGCCGGATTGCGCCGTCTCTGTTATTTTGCGCGGATTCCATCGGCGCGAGCGGGGGAGAGTCCATGCGTTTTCGGATCGGATCGGGGATGGCGGCGCTAGCGCTGCTGTGTGTGCAGGCGATGTCCTTCGCGGCGGCAGCCGAACCGGCGCGCCAAGCCAAGGACGAGGTGCTGCCGGCGCCGGCGCGACACGAAGGCGAGGGGCCGTACTCGCAGCTCATCCTGCGCGGCGTGACCGTGATCAACGGCACCGGCAGCCCGGCGTTCGGGCCGGCCGACGTGGTGATCGAGGGCAACCGCATCGTCAAGGTGCAGTCGGTCGGCAATCCGGGTTCGACCATCGACGCGGGCAAGCGGCCCAAGCTCGCCGCCGGCGGACGCGAGATCGACCTGGCCGGGCGTTACGTGATGCCCGGCATCATCGACATGCACGGCCATATCGGCGGCGCCGAGCAGGGCACGCCGGCGGAATACGTCTACAAGCTTTGGCTCGGCAACGGCATCACCGCGGTGCGCGAGCCGGGTTGCTTGAACGGCGTGGACTGGTGCGTGAGCGAGTCCAAGCGCAGCGCGACGAACGCGATCACCGCGCCGCGCATCTTTCCGTATGCGGCGTTCGGCTTCAAAGAGCGCGAGCCGATGACGCGGCCCGAGCAGGCGCGCGAATGGGTGCGCGAGATGAAAGCCAAGGGCATCGTCGGCATGAAGTGCTTCGGCTACCGGCCCGACGTGCTCGAAGCCGCGTTCGTCGAACTGAAGAAGCAGGGCATGCGCAGCGCCTGCCACCATTCGCAGACCGACGTGGCGCGCATGAACGTGCTGACCACCGCGCGCTGGGGCCTGACCTCGATGGAGCATTGGTACGGCCTGCCTGAAGCGCTGTTCGACGACCGCACCGTGCAGAACTATCCGCCCGCGTACAACTACAACAACGAAGCCGACCGCTTCGGCCAGGCCGGGCGCCTTTGGGCGCAGGCCGCGCCGAAAGGCAGCGACAAGTACGAAGCGGTGATCACGGAACTGCTCAAGCTCGACTTCACCATCGATCCGACGTTCACGATCTACAACGCCGCGCGCGACCTGATGCGCGCGCGCCGCGCCGACTGGCACGACGAGTATACTTTGCCGCAATTGTGGGATTTCTACACGCCGAACCGCGACCACCACGGCAGCTTCTTCTTCGACTGGGGCACGGAAGACGAAGTCGCCTGGCGCGACAACTATCGCCGCTGGATGGCCTTCGTCAACGATTACAAGAACCGCGGCGGCCGCGTCACGGTCGGCTCGGACTCGGGCTTCATCTATCA
>DAIMZS010000416.1:0-1895 GCA_036733825.1 Rudaea sp. | reverse complement strand
GCCAGCGACATCACCGATCCGCTGCCCGGCAACCCGTTCGCCGAGAAGAGCACACTGCCGTTCGAGGCGCCGCCGTTCGATCGCATCCGCGACAGCGACTTCCAGCCGGCGATCGAGGAAGGCATGCGCCGCCAGATCGCGGAAGTCCAGCGCATCGCGAACAACAAGGAACCGGCGACATTCGACAACACCCTCGTCGCGCTGGAAAAAACCGGCGCGCTGCTCACGCGCGTCAGCCGCGTGTTTTCCGCGCTCGCGCAGGCGAACACGAACGACACGCTGCAGCGCGTGCAGAAGGAAGAAGCGCCGAAGCTCGCGGCGCACAACGATGCGATCTTTCTCGATGCGAAGCTGTTCGCACGCGTCAAATCGATCTACGAGAAGCGCGAAAGCCTCGGCCTCGACGCCGAGTCGCTGCGTCTGACCGAACGCTACTACCGGCTGTTCGTCCGCGCCGGCGCGGAGCTGTCGACGGGGGACCAGGAAAAACTGCGCGGCTACAACAAGGAGCTGTCCTCGCTGTCTACCGAATTCCGCAGCAAGCTGCTCGCGGCGACCAAAGCCGGCGCGCTCGTCGCCGACGACAAGGGCGAACTCGCCGGCCTCTCCGACACCGATCTCGCCGCCGCGCTCGAAGCCGGCCGTTCTCGCCTGATGCCGGGCAAATACGTGGTCCCGCTGCAGAACACGACGCAGCAGCCCGCACTCGCCTCGCTGCAGAAGCGCGACACGCGCGAGAAGCTGTTCACCGCGTCGATCACGCGCGCCGAACAGCACGACGACAACGACACGCGCAAGACGATCACGCGTCTGGCCGAACTGCGCGCGGAAAAAGCCAGGCTGCTCGGCTACGACACCTGGGCCGCCTACGTGCTCGACGATCAGATGGCGAAGACGCCCGAGCGCGCGATCAAGCTGATGACCGACATGGCCGCGCCTGCCGTCGCCAAGGCCAAGAGCGAGGCGCGCGAGATGGAAAAGCTGGCGAAAAAGGACGGCATCCAATTCAGACCGTGGGACCTGCAGTACTACTCGCCGAGTGCGAAGAAGGAAGGCGGCGCGCTGCGTCCGTGGGATTGGGAGTACTACTCCGAACAGGTGCGCAAGAGCCGCCTGCAGATCGACTCGGAGCAGGTCAAACAGTATTTCGAGCTCGACAGCGTGCTGCAGAACGGTGTGTTCTTCTCTGCGAACCAGCTCTACGGCATCACGTTCAAGGAACGCAAAGACATTCCCGTCTACCAGCGCGACGTGCGCGTGTTCGAGGTGTTCGATCAGGACGGCAGCTCGCTCGCCCTCTTCTACGCCGACTACTTCAAGCGCGACAACAAGGCCGGCGGCGCGTGGGCGACCGCGTTTGTCGGCCAATCGGGCTTGCTCGGTCAGAAGCCGGTGATCACCAACACCTGCAACTTCACCCATCCGGCGCCCGGGCAGCCGGCGCTGCTGAGCCGCGATGACGTGATCACGATGTTCCACGAGTTCGGCCACGCGCTGCACGGCATGTTCTCGAACGTGAAATACCCGCTGCTCGGCGGCACGAGCGTGCCGCGCGACTTCGTCGAATTCCCCTCGCAGTTCAACGAGCACTGGGCCGACGAGCCGAGCGTCTTCGCCAACTACGCCAAGCACTACAAGACCGGCGAGCCGATGCCGGCCGAACTCGTCGCGCGCATCCGCAACGCCGGCACCTACGGCCAGGGTTTCGCCACGACCGAGAACGTCGCCGCCGCGCTGCTCGACATGGCCTGGCACACGCTGCCGGGATCGATGACCATCGTCGACAACACCGACGCGTTCGAGCGCAGCGCATTGCGCCGCTACGGCGTCGACTATCCGCTCGTGCCGCCGCGCTACCGCACGAGCTACTTCGCCCACATCTGGTCCAACGGCTA
>DAIMZS010000415.1:0-1904 GCA_036733825.1 Rudaea sp. | reverse complement strand
GGCGCGATAAATCGCGCCTTACGCCCCCGAAAGAAAATCGAGACTCGCCTGCAGCATCGCCGCGACGCCGATCGGCAGCGCGCTCTCGTCGAGGAAGAATTTCGGCGAATGGTTGGCCGGCGCCGCAGCGGCGTCCTGCCCGACCGGGGTGACGCCGACGAAGAAATACACCGACGGCGCCTTCGCGCCGATCGCTAGGTGCGGGAAATCTTCCGACGCGGTCCAGCGCTCGGCCTCGATCACGTGTTCTTTGCCGAGCGCTTTTTCCAGGCTCGCGCGCACGCGTGCGGTCAGCGCGGGATCGTTGTAGTTGACCGGATTGCGCTCTTCGTCGGACTTTGGCATCTGCACATCCACCGTCGCGCCGTTGGCCGCGGCGACATGCTCGGCGATGTTGGTCAGGCTCGCGATGACCTGCTTGCGCATGCCTTCGTCGAAGGTGCGGATCGTGCCGGCGAGGTCGGCGCGGTCGGGCACGATGTTGAAGCGCGAACCGCCGTTGAACGTGCCGAAGGTGACCACCGCCGGCGCCTTGTTGATGTCGAGCTGGCGGCTGACGATGGTCTGCGCCGAGGTGATGATTTCCGCCGCGGTGACGATCGGATCGATGCCCTTCCACGGCACTGCGCCGTGCGTCTGCTTGCCGTGCACGCTCATGCGGAACGTGTCCGAGCTCGCCATCGCGCCGCCCGGGCGTACCGCGACGGTGCCGACGTTATATGCGCTGACGACGTGCATGCCGAAGATCGCATCGGGTTTGAAATCCTTGAATACACCGTCGCGCACCATGCCGGGCGCGCCGCCTGTCTCGCCCGGCGGCACGCCTTCTTCGGCCGGCTGAAACACCAGCATCACCTCGCCCGGCAGATCATTCTTCATTTTCGCGAACGCTTCGGCGAGGCCGAGCAGCATCGCGGTGTGCGCGTCGTGGCCGCAGGCGTGCATGATGCCGACGCTCTTGCCGAGGTATTCGCCGGTGGCCTTCGAGGCGAACGGCAGATCGACCTGTTCGGTCACCGGCAGCGCGTCCATGTCGGCGCGGATCGCCAGCTTCGGCCCCGGCTTGCCGCCTTTGAGCACGCCGGTCACGCCGGTGTGGGCGATGCCGGTGCGCACGGTGTAACCGAGCTTTTTCAATTCGTCGGCGACGATCTTGGCGGTGCGCGTTTCGCGGTTCGACAGCTCCGGATGCTGATGGAAATCGCGGCGCCATGCGGTCACGTCTTTCTGCACGCTCTGCGCGAGCTGAGCGGATGATTCGGCGGCGACGACGCCGGCCGAAACAGTGATGAGCGGCAGTGCCAGCAACAAATGGCTTCGCATGTTCAAAAATCTCCGTTAGTACCGCAGAAAAATCACACCCCGAGCACCAAGTCCTCCGCCTCGACGCGGTCGAGCCGAATGCGATTGGCGAACAGCGAAAACGCGAGCGAGCCGGCCAAGCCGTGCGCGTTCTGCACCCACGGCGGAATATACACGGGCGCGGCGATGAAGCCCGAATCAAAGAAGGGTTCGAGCGCGAGCACGTCGTGCAAAGTCATCTTGCCGGCGAACAGGCTGCGGCAGAGCTTCAACTTGCCGTGCTTGAGCGCCCAGCGGAAGAACGTGTGCACGGAGAGCAGTCCGTGCAGATAGACCGTGTCTTTCGTGAACGCCGCGCCGCCCTGCGTCGGCGCGCCGCGGAACACGCGCATCGCCGAGGTGAAGCTGTCGGCCTCGTTCTGCCCGGCGCCGAGAAAGAATTTGAAGACATCGATGAAATCCGCGCCGTTGAGCGCCTGATCGATCGCGAGAATGCGCAGCGAGATGCGTTTCATGCGGCCGATGTCTATCGCGCCGGACATCAGCTCGGCGAACGTCGCCAACCCTTCCTGCGTCGCCGTAATGCGCGGCGAATTGAGCGC
>DAIMZS010000414.1:0-1914 GCA_036733825.1 Rudaea sp. | reverse complement strand
CCAGATCGCGCTCATCGCAATTCGCGCCCGGCCCCGCGCGGTCGACGACGAGAAAATCGCAGACTTCGCCGAGCGCGAGCAGCGGATGGTGCCAGACGCCCGCCGCGTAGTTGACGCCCTGGTCGCCGCGCGCGAGAAACACGCGCACATCGTCCGCGCCGAAGGTTTCCCCGCGCGGTGCCACCGCGAGGAGATACGGCCGCCCATGCAGCGGCATGAACGCTTGGCTGCCGAGCGGATGCCGCTCGAGCATCGTGATCGCGAACGGCAGCGTGCGCGGCTGCGCGCGGAAGATGCTGACGATCGCGCGGCCTTGCGCATCCAGTTCGACATTGGCGAGATCGTGATAGCGCTCGGTCGTGCCGGCGTTGATCGGGAAATGGCGCACGGCGTCGTTCGCTTCGATCACGTCGCCGAACGGCGCGAAGACCTCGCGCGTCAGCGATTCGATCGTGGCGACGCGCGCGCTCATTTCGCCACTCGTCCCCACAGGCGCAGGCGCGAGACGCCGCCGTCCGGAAAGATGTTGAAGCGGATATGCGTGATCGGCCCGGGCGCGGCGATTTCCTTGGCGAAATGATGTTCGGCGTCCATCGCCAGTTTCTGCTCGGGCAGCAGCACGGGCCAGAACATGCTCTGCGTGATCAGCGACTGCTCGGTGCCGCCTTCGACGCGCGCGGCCTGGATCGAGCAGCGGTCCGGGTAGTTGCCTTTGAAATGCGCGGTATCGACGTCGATCTTCTCGACGACGCCCGGCGCGCCGAGCGCGATCAGGCACCAGTCGTTGCCCGGCTCACGCCGGCGCCGCGTTTCCCAGCCGTCGCCCATGTCGAGGCCGCGGCCGGGCAGCAGCAGATTCATCGCGGCGCCGAAATGCGCGTCGTTCCAGGCCAGGGCGCGACCGCCGTTTTCGAGCGCGATCAAATCGTGCAGCGTGTTTGCGTCCCCCGCATCGAAGGCCCCGACCACGTGGCCGTACACGCGCAGACGCGCCACGCCGCCGTCGGGATAAATGTGCACGCGCAGATGCGACCAGGTGCCGTCGTTCGCGATGCCGAGCAGATGATGGCTGTTGCCCTTGAGCGACGTGGCGTCGAGCAGCGGCGTCCACGCCGCCTGTTTCAGCACGTCCGGATCGTCGCTGGCCGACAGCGTGCCTTCGATCGAGATCGCCGGCGCGTAGTTGCCGGTGAAATGGCTTGTGTCGACGTCGAAGCCCGCGATGCGGCCGCGGCGGCCGAGTTTGACGATCGCCCAGTCGTGCCCGGCCACGCGCTTGCGCTGCGTTTCCCAGCCGTCCATCCATTTGCCGTTGGCATCGTATTTGCCCGGGACGAACACGGCCGGCGCCGGATCGAGCATGCGTTCGAGCGGCGCGAAGAATTCGTCCGACGCGGCAATCGCCTTCGCGCCGATACGCGGATTGGCGAGGTTGACCGCGCGCCGCGCCCAGTCGGGCAGCTCGGCCGCGGCGGCCACGATCGGTGCGCCTGTCGCCTGGGAGGAGGCCATATCGTCTTTTTCCTGTTCGAGTCGAATCCGATTGTAGAAAAACCGCGGCGCCAACAAAATGCTCGGGTTTCTCGAGCACGAACCGAGCCCACGATGGACCTGGACAGCCTCAACCGCCTTCCGCCCGCCGAATTCACCCGCGCGCTGGGCGGCATCTACGAGCATTCTCCCTGGATCGCCGCCGCTGCGCACGCGCGCGCGCCGTTTGCCGATGTCGACGCGCTTCTCGCCGCGCTGCGCGCTGCCGTGGCGCGGGCGCCACGCGTGCAGCAGTTGGACCTCCTGCGCGCCCATCCCGAGCTGGCCGGCAAGGAGGCCGCGAGCGGCACGCTGACCGCACATTCGAGCGACGAACAAAAAGGCGCCGGCCTGATCAACCTGAGCGAGGCCGAAAAAGCCGAA
>DAIMZS010000413.1:0-1932 GCA_036733825.1 Rudaea sp. | reverse complement strand
GCCATGAATTCGTCGATGCGCTGTTTCGGCCAATCCTTTTCCGGCAGCGTGACGTTGAAGTACGCGGTGGTCGCCTTCGTTTCGTACGGGCCGGGCGTGTCCATCGACGCGAACGTGGTCGCGCGCATGAACGGCGGCGTTTCCTCCAGCGTCGGACGCACCGTGGAGGGAATCGTGATGATGTGATGGCTGTTGATGAACCCGATCAGCGTGTCGAACGTGGCGCGGAACGTGTCGAGCAGCTTGTCGGGTTGTGGATGGTCGGCGGCCAGTTCCGCCAGCACTTCGCGCGGCGTCTTGTTCGGATCGAGTTGCTTCGCCACCTTCGCGAACTCGGCTTGGTTCGCCTTCATGTTGGCTTTGTCGAGCGCGACCAGCTTGTCGAGCGGCAGGTCGACCATCTCGTCGTATTTCAGTTTCTCACTGAATACCTTCGCGCCGATCCGAAAATCGCCGTGCGACTTCGGCAGCACGTCGTTCTTCAGCCACGCCTGGTAATCGCCCAACGCCTTGATCACCGCGCCGTTGGACGCTGCGAATTCCTTCTTCAGCGCGGCGTCGCTGACGTCGGTGAACGCCGAGGGCACGTCGTGCTGGAAGAATTCGATCAGCCCCGGCAACTGTTCCAGCGCGATCTCGGTGTAGATCTTCGGCGGGTTCTTCAGATTGGCCCGCGCGGCAAGCAAGGCCGCCGGCATCTGCCTTTCGCGCGAAATCAGGTCACGCAGGCGCGTTTCCGGCGGCGCGAACTTGCGCTCCATCAGCGTGAAGGCGCTGGACGTGATGCCGCTGGAATAGAAATCCGGGTTCTTTTCCCACGGGCGGATTGCCTGCAGCGTCAACAGTGAACTGCGGATGTTGTTGAGCACCAGGTCGCGATCGCCGCGGACGTACAGGCTGAGCGATGCCGGATCGATCGCAGCCACGCGTTGCTCCCAGGATTCGAGCGCCTTCTCTTGGGCAGCGATGCCGGCGCGCGAATAATCCTCGAGCTTGGCGTCGTACTTGTGGACGCCGTAACTGGTCGCCGCCGAAGGATTGGTCGGCAGGTAGAACGTGTCGAAGTATTGATCGGCCAGCTTCGAGAATGCCTGATCCGCGGCCGTCGTGTCCGCGGGTGCCGCCGCGCCCGCCAGCAACGGCGCCAACAACAAGGCCCACGCCGCGAGACGCCACCGCTTGCCCAATTCGCGCACCATGACACTCTCCCCATCAATGAAGACGCTTGATCGCCGGGCCGCGCCCGAAACGCGTCAGGCTAACAAGACCCGCGCCGCGTTCCCCGTGCCAAAGGTTGGCCGAACGCCCTCAAAACGAAAAGGCCCGGTTGCGAACAACCGGGCCTTGAAATGCATCCGAACGCGAAGATCAGTGACCGTGGCGTGAGTAGTAATGCCCCTGGCCACCGCCGTGATGGTCACCACCACGATAGCCGCCGTGGCCACCGTAGCCGCGATGATCGTATCCGCGCGAACCGCCGTAGTACCCGTGTCCGCCCCGGCCGGTATACACCACGCCGACGTTCACGCTGCCATAGCTCGGGTACGCCGGATAGCTGTAGTAGCCGCCGTCGTTATACGAATACGCCGGATAGCTTTCGTAATACCCCTGCGGCGGATAGCTTTGCGGCGGGTAGTAGTAGCCGTTGTCGTAGTAGCGGTCGTGATCTGCGTTGGCGCTGGCGATCACGCCACCGATCACGGCGCCCACGACCAGCGCGCCCAGCACTTTGCCGGAATCGTCGCCATGGCCGCGATAGTCGTGCGCCATCGCCGCGGGCGTGGCCAGCACGGCCGCCGCGACCAGTGCGCAGGCGAGCATCAGCTTGTTGCGGATCGAACCGGATTTGCGTTGCATGGCGAACCTCCCCTTCTCAAGGTGGGCGCCAGTATCACCGCACCATGGTAAATCTGAACTGAAGAGTTTTGTTAT
>DAIMZS010000412.1:0-1944 GCA_036733825.1 Rudaea sp. | reverse complement strand
CTTACATGCTGGAGCCGAAGAGCGCCCCCTTCCGGCTGCCGCCACCTTCCCCCGCTGCGCAGGGGAAGGATCCTGCTTCCACCACAGGCGAAGAGGTATTGATGTCGCTTCCCCTGCGCAGCGGGGGAAGCTGTCGCGAAGCGACTGAAGGGGGCGCTTTGCGAGCGCCAAATCGAACGCTCTAGCTTCGCTGTGCCAACGCCGTCAGCACCAGCCGCCGCGTGAGTTTTTCCGCGAAAGTCGCCGGCTGCTGCAATCCGAGCCTCCCCATCAGCACCTCGCCGTCGGGCACTTGCGCCCTCGTCAACAGCGATTTCAATACGAACAGCGCCATTTTCGGTTTGCTTTTCGACAACGTCTTGAGCCGGCCAAGCGCGGGCAGCAGGCGCAGTTCGACGTCGTCGAAATCGGCGCCGAACGGAAACGCCGGAAAGCGCGGCGCCAGTACGCCTTTCTTCAACGCCGCGTCGAGTTTTTTCGGCGTGTTGCCGCGCCATGCCGCCGGAATCACAAAGTCGCGGCGCAGCTTGCCGGCCGCCTTCGCGCGCGCGGCGAGGTCGTCCTGAAAGCGCGCGTCAGCGATCGCGAGCATCGCAGTGATGCAGTCCTCGTCGGATTTGCCGCGCAGATCGGCGACACCGTATTCGGTCACGTAGATGTCGCGCAGATGGCGCGGGATGGTCGTGTGGCCGTAATTCCAGAGAATGTTCGACTCGACCTTGCCGCCGTGCTCGCGCGTGGCGCGCAGGAGCAGGATCGAGCGGCCGCCGTCGAGCGCGTGCGCCATCGCGACGAAGTTGTACTGGCCGCCGACGCCGCTGACGACCTGGCCGTTTTCGAGCGCGTCCGAGGTCGCCGCGCCGAGCAACGTCGCCATCATGCAGGTGTTGAAGAAGCGCGCGTCGCGGCGCTGCAGCGTGTCGAGCGCTTCGCGGCCGCCGTAAAGCTGATTGATGTCGGACACGCGCGTCATTGACAAGCCGTCGAACGCGGCGCCGTCGAGGCCGCGCAGCCAGGCGTAGAACGGGTTCGAACCGAGATAGAACGCGCCGCGCAGATAGCGGCCTTCGCGCAGCGTGCGCCCGGCGAGCGCGCGATTCCACGCCGCGCGCGTGTCCTCGTTGGCAAAGTCGCCCGGCAAAATCGATCCGTCCGGCAGACGCGCACCTGAGCCGTAGATCTGCGTGCCCGGCGGCAACAGGCCGAAGCGCACGAGGCGCGCCAGTTCGGCCGCGTCGATCTGCGGGCCGAGCGCGCCGCGCGCGTACAGCGCATCGGCGGCATGCGTATGCAGAACGTCGCCGATACTGCCGTCCTCGAGCGCCTGTTCGAGCGCGTAGTCGTCGTAGACGCGGCGCTTGAGAATGCTGGCCTGGGCCAGATGCATGAAGCCGTCCATGACCATTTCGCTCGCGCCGTACAGGCCGACATCGAAGCCATCGAGCCCGCCGATGCGCGAAGCGAGCGTGCCTGTGTCCGTCGCTGCGCCGATCGCATCGAGCGCGGCGCGATACGCGGCGTTGTCGCTCTGGCGCAGCAGCAGCGCGTGCACGAGCGCGTCCGAGAGCGCGCCGATGCCGATCTGCAAGGTGCCGCCGTCGCGCACCAGGGTTGAGGCATGCAGGCCGATCGCATACTCGGCTGCGTCGACGTTCGCGCGCGGCAGCGCGAACAACGTGTGGCGATTGGCGTTGTCGAACAGCAGCGCGTCGAAGAATGTGCTGTCGACTTCGGCCTCGTTGCCGATGAACGGCAGATCCGGATGGACCACGCCGACGACGTACGGCCGCGGCGCGCCTGCGGCCTGCATGCGATCGAGCAGGTCGGCGGTGACATCGGGATTGCAGGCAAGGCTGTAGCGGATGCGCCCGGCGTCCTCGCGCGCCGCAATCAGCTGCACGATCACGTTGATCGAGCGGTCGACGAGATCGCGCGCCACATGCG
>DAIMZS010000411.1:0-1946 GCA_036733825.1 Rudaea sp. | reverse complement strand
CCAGCGAGGAGCCGCAGACCGAGGCCATCGACGAGGAGCCGTTCGACTCGGTGATTTCCGAGACGACGCGCAGCACGTACGGGAATGCTTCGATCGTCGGCTTCACTGCCTGCACGCCGCGCTTGGCGAGGCGGCCGTGGCCGATCTCGCGGCGCTTCGGCGCGCCGAAGCGGCCGGCTTCACCGACCGAGAACGGCGGGAAGTTGTAATGGAACAGGAAAGTATCCTTCGACTCGCCTTCCGGCGCGTCGATGATCTGCGCGTCGCGCGCGGTGCCGAGCGTGACGACGACCAGCGCCTGCGTCTCGCCGCGCGTGAACAGCGCCGAGCCGTGGGTGCGCGGCAGCACGCCGACGCGCACGCTGATCGGACGGATATCGTCGAGCTTGCGGCCGTCGATGCGCACCTTGGTGCCGAGCACGGAATCGCGCAGGGTGCGGTACTCGAGTTCGCCGAATTCCTTGGCGAGTTCGCCCGCGCTCCACTTCTCCGCTTCGATGCGGCCGGCGAGGCCGGTCATCACGTCCTGCTTGATCGCGGCGATCGCGTCGCGGCGCTGCAGCTTGTCGCGGATCTGGAAAGCCTGCGCGAGCTGCGTGCCGACGGCTTCCTTGAGCGCGCCGATCGCGGCGTCGTTCTTGGCCGGGGCGACCCAGCTCGACGGCTTGGTGCCGGCGTCGACGGTCAGCTCGTTGATCGCGTTGATCACGTGCTGCAGCGCCTTGTGGCCGAACACGACCGCGCCGAGCATGACCTCTTCGCTGAGCAGCTTGGCTTCGGACTCGACCATCAGCACGGCGTTCGAGGTGCCGGCGACGACGAGTTCGAGATCCGAGGTCTTCAGCTGGCTGGCGGTCGGATTGAGGATGTACTGGCCGTTCGCGTAGCCGACCTTGGCCGCGCCGATCGGGCCCTTGAACGGAATGCCGGCGAGCGACAGCGCCGCGGAGGCGCCGATCATCGCCGGGATGTCGCCGTCGACTTCCGGATTGAGCGAGACGACCTGGGCGATGACCTGCACTTCGTTCTTGTACTCTTCCGGGAACAGCGGACGCACCGGGCGGTCGATCAGACGCGAAGTCAGCGTCTCCTTTTCGGTCGGACGGCCTTCGCGCTTGAAGAAGCCGCCCGGAATGCGGCCGGCGGAGTAGAACTTCTCGACGTAGTCCACGGTGAGCGGGAAGAAGTCCTGGCCTTCTTTCGCCTTGGCCGCAGCGACGGCGGTGACGAGCACGACGGTGCCGTCCATCGACACCATCACCGCGCCGGACGCCTGGCGGGCGATTTCGCCCGTTTCCAGCGTGACCGTGTGATTTCCGTATTGGAATGACTTGGTAATTTTGGCCATTGTGTTTGCCTTTTTTTGCCGTCATTTCCGCCCATGCGGGAATGCGGCGCTTGCTTGTCTTTCGTCATTCCCGCAAACGCGGGAATCCATTTTGATCTTGCTTATTCGAGCCTTCGCCAAAACGAATCCCCGCCGCAGCGGGGATGTCGTCATGGAACAGCTTATCTACGCAGGCCCAGACGCTCGATCAGCGTCTTGTAGCGCTCGGCGTCGGCTTTCTTCAGATAAGAGAGCAGGCTGCGGCGCTGGTTGACCATCTTGAGCAGGCCGCGGCGCGAGTGGTGATCCTTGTCGTGCTCGGCAAAATGCTTGGAGAGGTGCTCGATGCGCGCGGAGAGCAGCGCGACCTGCACTTCGGGGGAGCCGGTGTCGTTCGGCGCGCGGCGGTAATCCGCAATGACCTTGCTGGTCTGTTCGACAGAGAGAGACATGATATTTACCTGTGTTATGTTGCGTACGGCGCGGTTCAGCCTTGGAAGCTTGGGTCCGCCAGCGCGAACCGCGTTAGGACGATCGGCCCGCGAACCTGAATGCGCGCAAGTACCTAATCGGCTTGAGAAAGCTCCCCATTATAACCGGCTTTCCGGCAAAAAGCGCG
>DAIMZS010000410.1:0-1947 GCA_036733825.1 Rudaea sp. | reverse complement strand
CCGACGCTGTCACGTTGCGCTCCGGAAACTCATGTTATGCTGCGATCGAGGTCACATTATCGCCCGCGCTCGCCGCGCCGCGAATCCCTCCCCAGTCACGGAGACACATGCCATGAGCGGACTGATCGACAACATCATAGGCCAACTCGGCCCGGGCCAGATCGAAGCCATCGCCAACCGGCTCGGCACCGATCCGCAGACCACGCAGGCGGCGATCGAGCAGGCGCTGCCGCTGATCGTCGGCGGCATGGCGAACAACGCGAGCACACCCGACGGCGCCGGCGCGTTGCACAACGCGCTGCAGGGTCATGCCGGCACGGAGATTTCCGATGTGCTCAACAACGTGCTCGGCGGCGGCTCCGCCGGCGCGGGAGGCGGCCTCGGCGGCTTGCTCGGCGGCCTCCTCGGCGGTCAGCAGGGCGGCGGCGGACTGGGCAGCGTGATCGGCAGCGTTCTCGGCGGCGGCCAGCAGTCAGGCGGGCTGAATGCCGGCGTCGGCGGCGCGATTCTCGGCCACATTTTTGGTAACAAGGCCGATGCGGCCAACCAGGGCCTCGGTCAGACGACGGGCTTGGGCACGGAAAGCGCGGGCCAGCTCATGGCCATCTTGGCGCCGATCGTGATGAGCGTGCTCGCCAATCAGACCCGCGGCCAGGGACTGTCGCCCGGCGGCCTCGGCAGCGTGCTCGGCCAGCAGGCGCAGGCCACGCAGCAGCAGGGCGGCGTCACCGGCGGCCTGCTCAACGCGGTGCTCGACCACAACGGCGACGGCAAGATCGATCTGTCCGAAATGATCCAGGCCGCGGGCGGCGTGATGGGCGCGCTCGGCGCGCGGCGCACGGTCTGATTTTTCACGGCGGCGACGAGTACGCTGCCGCCGCCGGAAAAACATCGATCGCCCGCGCTGCGCGCAACGGATTGAAATGGCTCCATCGAAGTGGTTCTGGAACCGCACTTCGATTCTGCTAGGGTGCGGACATGACCTCCGCACGCGTCACCGCCGGCATCGATCTGCACACCGCGCTGATCCGCGACGGCTACGCTTTCGTCGCGCACGAGCGCATGCGCGAGCTGCTCGATACGATCGGTAGTCTCGGCGACTGGCCGACGTTCGCCGCGAGCTGGAACGATCTGGCCGTCGATGACTATCTCGCCGATTTCGGCCGCTACCGCCGCCGTCGGCACGCGGTGTTTCGCGCCGACCATAACGGCGCAATCACGCGCGAGACGCATCAGCCGCATTATCAGAGCCGCGAATACAACGCGCTGCAGGGCGGCATCGAACGTTGGTTCGAACCGCTGGAAAACTCGATCGTTTCAGGCGCCAGCCTGCAAACGATCCTCCGTTTATCTTTTTCTCTTTTCGGCAATCTCGCGCCCGAAGTAAAAACCTGGCGCATCGAAGTCCACCAATTCCGCATCGAGGCACGCCCGGACGAACCCGGCCAGCCGACGCCCGAAGGCGTGCATCGCGACGGCGTCGACTACGTGCTCGTGCTGCTGGTCAATCGCATCAACATCGCCAGCGGCACGACAACGATCCACAGCGCCGCCGCGCGCAAGCTGCTCGGCAGCTTCACGTTGACGCGCCCGTTCGACGCCGCGCTCGTCGACGATGCGCGCGTGTTCCACGGCGTCACTCCGGTCGAGGCGATCGACCCCGCGCAGCCGGCCTATCGCGACGTGCTCGTGGTGACGTTCAAACGCGCGTAGGGGCTCGATTCATCGAGCCCGCTTCCGGATTTCCGGACAAGCAAAAGCAGGGTGCGATAAATCGCGCGCCTACGGACGCGTGCTATATTTCTCGAAATTCAAAATCATGCGGTGCGCAAGGCATCGCCCTGGGAAAAACCGCATGTCGTCGAACAAAGCGAACGATCTCAAACAAGCCGCCCTCGACTATCACCGCGCACTGCCGCACGGCAAGATCAAGGTCACGCCGACCAA
>DAIMZS010000409.1:0-1948 GCA_036733825.1 Rudaea sp. | reverse complement strand
TCGAGCGCGCCGGCCTCGCCGTAGTTGCTTGCCCAGATGCCGGTGTGCGCGCGTTCCTCCGCGGTCAGGCCGTCGCGGATGCGCGCGACTTCGCGCGCGAGCTCCGGCCAGCCGAATTCTTCGCGGAAGTCGCCGTTGAGTTCGTTGACGCGCGCCCACGCCGGCGTGTTCACCGTCAGCAGCGGCAGACATACGGGCAACATGCATGCGCCGCAAAGCACGACGATAAACGACGCGGCCCACGCGAACCGCCGGCGTGTCGTTGCATGCACGGAATCGATGAACGTTTGCAATTGCACCGCGCCGGCGGCGAGCAGCATCGGATACAAGGGGGCGGCATAGTAGCCACGGCCGCGCGCGACGACCAGGATCGCGAATGGGATCAGCGCCATCCAGCCGAGGATGCGCCAACGCCTGCCGTGCTCGCTGGCAAATACGCTCCAGAGCCCAAGCAGCCACAACGGCACCGTAACGAAGTTCGTCGCGATGTAGAGCTGCTCCCGCCAGAAACCATCCGCGCGGCCGATGCGCACGTCGCGCGCGTGAATGTGCTTCAGCATCTCGAGCGTGATGAAATCGTGTTGCCACTGCCAGACCAGATTCGGCAGAAAAATGGCGAGCGAAAGCGCAACGCCGCACCACAGCCATTTGCTGCGCAGATCCGCACGCAACGGCGTGAGCACGACGCCGGCGACCACTCCCGCAGCGAAGAACGCCGCCGTGTACTTGGTCATCATGCCGAGCCCGACCATCGCACCAATGGCGAGCCACCAGCGCGCGTCGCCCGATTCGATGCGGCAGACGACAAAGTACGCAAGCAGCACGAACCAGAGAAAATCGAACGTGACGTACATGAACAGCGCGCTGCCCGACAACGACACCGGCCCGAGCGCGACGGCGAACGCCGCGACCAGCATCGCCGCGCGGCCGCCGCCAAGCCGGCGCGCCATCAGCCCCGCGACGACGAAGACGATGCTCTGCGCCAGCGCGGGGAAGAAACGGAAGCCGGCGAGCGAGGCGCCGAACAATTCCCATTCGATGCGGCCGAGGAACGGCGTCAGCGGCGGATAGGCGACGAAGCCCCAGTCGAGATGGCGCGCGTCGCTGAGAAACTGCAGTTCATCGCGATGAAAACCATATTCCCCGTTCGTCGCGACATGAAAGATCAACTTGATCGCGGCCAGCGCGAGCAAAAGAACCAGATCCTTGTCTAAGCCTCGCTTCTCCACGTATCGTCCCCCTCGCCTGCGATGCGCAAGCATAGCGCATTGGCCCCATCTGATTCCCACATCCCGGTCCCGGACAGGACCAATCGCCGGTTTATAATTGGCGGCTAAATTCAGCCAAACTGGAATACCCATGTCCGACAAGATTCTTGCGGCGCTCGGCCTGACCGGCACCGTCTCCGGCACCTACCTCGGCAACGGCGAGTGGTCGAAGACCACCGACGCCGGCCTGCTCGAAGTAATCAATCCGAGCACGCACGAGGTGATCGGCCGCGTCCATTCTGCGTCGGCCAGCGATTACGAGACCATCGTGCAGCGCGCGCAGGCCGCGTTCGCCGTGTGGCGCACGACGCCGGCGCCGAAGCGCGGCGAAGCGATCCGCCTCTGCGGCGAAGCGCTGCGCAAGCACAAGGACGCGCTCGGCTCGCTGGTCGCGCTCGAGATGGGCAAGATCAAGCCCGAAGGCGACGGCGAAGTGCAGGAAATGATCGATATCGCCGACTTCGCCGTCGGCCAGTCGCGCATGCTCTACGGCAACGCAATGCACAGCGAGCGCCCCGGCCATCGCATGGGCGAACAGTGGCATCCGCTCGGCCTCGTCGGCATCATCAGCGCGTTCAACTTCCCGGTCGCGGTGTGGGCGTGGAATTCGTTCATCGCTGCCGTATGCGGCGACATCTCGATCTGGAAGCCGTCGCCGAAGACGCCGCTCTCGGCGATCG
>DAIMZS010000408.1:0-1949 GCA_036733825.1 Rudaea sp. | reverse complement strand
CGCAACGTGCACAACTGGACCGACGACGGCAACGCCGAGGCGATGTTCAAGGGCACGTTCGCCGTGCTCAAGCCGGGCGGCACGCTCGGCGTTGTCGACCATCGCGCCAAGCCGGGCACGACGCTCGAGCAGGACAAGGATTCGGGTTATCTCCCCGTCGACGTCGTGGTCAAGCTGGCGACCGGCGCGGGCTTCAAACTCGAGGCGCAGAGCGAGATCAACGCGAATCCAAAAGACACGAAGGACTACCCAAAGGGCGTATGGACCTTGCCGCCGTCGCTGGCGCTCAAGGATGTTGACCGCGACAAGTATCTGGCGATCGGCGAGTCGGACCGGATGACGTTGAAGTTCGTCAAACCCGCGAAGTAGTCCCATCGGGGACGTACGGACTGTCCCTTCCCTCGGTGCTCGGGGGAGGGGACAATTCGCGCATGCTGCTCGCGCTCAACAAGCCGTTCAACGTCCTCTGCCAATTCACCGATCGAAGTTCGCCGCCGCGGCGCACGTTGGCGGAGTTCATTCGGCAGCCCGACGTCTATCCGGCCGGCCGGCTCGATTTCGACAGCGAAGGTCTGCTGCTGCTGACCGACGACGGCAAGCTCGCGCAGCGCTTGACCGATCCGAAATTCAAGGTCGAGAAAACCTATCTCGTCCAGGTCGAAGGCGCGCCCGACGCGGCGCAGTTGCGGCAACTGCAAAACGGCGTGGTGTTGAACGACGGGCCGACGTTGCCGGCGCGCGCCGAACTTCTGCCGAAAGCGCCGGACTGGCTGTGGCCGCGCGATCCGCCCGTGCGTTTCCGCAAGTCGGTGCCCGAGGCATTCATCGAACTTTCCATCCGCGAAGGGCGCAATCGCCAGGTGCGGCGCATGACCGCAGCAGTCGGCCTGCCGACGTTGCGCCTGGTGCGCATCCGCATCGGCCATGTCGCGCTCGGCCAACTCGCCCCCGGAGAAACGAGAGTGGAGAACGTGCTGCCATGAGCGAATTCAAGGATCATTTTTCCGGCCATGCCGATCTTTACCGCGACGCGCGGCCGACCTATCCCGACGCGTTGTTCGACTGGCTGGCGGCGCAGGCGCCCGATCGCACTCTGGCCTGGGATTGCGGTTGCGGCAACGGCCAGGCCAGTGTCGCGTTGGCGCGATCTTTCGACCGCGTCGTCGCCACCGACCCGAGCGCGAACCAGATCGCTGACGCCGAGCCGCGTGCGAACATCGACTATCGCGTCGAGCCCGCGGAACGCTCCTCGCTCGCCACGGCCAGCACGAGCCTCATCACCGTCGCGCAGGCGCTGCATTGGTTCGATCACGACGCGTTCTACGCGGAAGTACGCCGGGTGCTCAAGCCCGGCGGCGTGTTTGCGGCATGGGCGTATTCGAACTGCTACATCGACCACGCCGCGATCGACGCGGTCAAGGATCGTCTCTACGTCGACCTGACCGGCCCGTACTGGCCGCCCGAGCGCGTGCACGTGGATGCCGGGTACACGACGCTGCCGTTTCCGTTTGCGGAAATTCCAGCGCCCTCGTTTCCGATGGTGGCGCGCTGGAACGTCGAACAATTGCTGGGGTATTTCCGATCCTGGTCGGCGTCGCAGCGCTACCTGAAGGCGAAGGGCACTGATCCCGTCGCGATGATCGAGTCGGATCTGCGCGCGGCGTGGGGTGATCCCGAGCTTGTGCGGGAGGTGGGGTGGTTGTTTCATCTCCGAGCGGGGAGGTGAGCCGGAGGCTCGTCATTCCCGCGTGAGCGGGAGTCCGGCTTCTGTTCTCACTCGTCATTCCGGCGGCTTTCAACAGCCGGATGGCTGGTCAAGCCGGAATCCAGCGCCTTTGCTCTCTCGCTCGTCATTCCAGCGCAAGCTGGAATCCAGCTTTTGTTTGTCTTTTAAAAGCCAAGGCTTCCACTCGCCTACGGCGAGCGGGTCACTTCTCTTTGCTCGTGCA
>DAIMZS010000407.1:0-2020 GCA_036733825.1 Rudaea sp. | reverse complement strand
TCGTCGGCGTCGTCTTCGGCATCATAGGTGTAGCCGCTCCATTGGAGCTGGTACGGTCCCGGAATCGTCAACATGACCTCCGGATTCAGCCATACCCAGATCACGTCGTAGTCGTGATCGATGCCGACCGCGGAAGACAACGGGCCCGGAATGATGTCGGCCATATTCGTCGTCGTGCTGATCGTCATCGAATTCGAACTGTCGCCCTCCTGCTGGTACGACGCGCTGGCCGAAGTCGAACCGCCGCCTTTGAAGATGAGGAAACTTTCCTTCGTGGAAGCCGTCACCGAGAGGCTGGTGCTATTGGTCCAGGTCGACGAATTCGACGTGCTGGTCCCGCGCATCGTGCTGCCGGCGTAGTTGACCGAGCTTTTTGCGCCCGGCGGCGCGTAGTCGACGCCGAGGATTTGATATTTGAGTTTCACCGCGCCGCTGGAAGTCTCGTATTGCCACGCTCCAGAAACCTCCCACTGCGCCCAGTAACTTACCCCCGAGATAACCGTATTCCCGCTCGCATAAACCGTGAAAGAACCCGGAGAGTTCACTGTGTAGGTCAGACAGGCGCCGGAGGCGGAAATGGGTGTGGCGTTGAGCGTTCCTCCCGTTTCGACGACGGACACGTCGGCTCCGGGGAAATAGACATTGCTGTTCTCGACGTTGGTGCCGCACGTCGTGAACGTGTTCGATGTCGATTGAATAGTCCCCGCGTTTGCAACGTACTCGGCGTCGCCGGGGCAGGGCCCGCTGGTACACCCTCCCGGCGCGGCATAAGCGTAAACGTGGGTAATGAATACCGACTGCAAAAACAAAACTGCCGTGGACTTGCTTAGCATACCCATGCTGATCTCCCTAGATTAATGAGCGCCTGCCTGGCTGAGCATCAGAATGCAGGCGATAGGGATCGTATTAACGGCTCGTTAAAATCAGCTTAGGGAATTATCGAGATAATAAACTTCCGCAATTCACAAACAACCGCATACATTAATTTTCGAACCTGGCTTCGGCATCAAGGCCAAATGCATGGACGTCCGAACGTCCATTCGCTGGTCGACGTGCAATTTCACACCGCATCCTGCGAGGATTGGCGGTTCACTATGCTGACCGCCGTGATGTCGGCCGTGACGTTGCCCAAGGTCGCGATCGCATCTGGCAATGTATCGACGGCGAGCATCAGCGCGAGCGGTCCCACCGGCACGCCCATCGCCTGCACCACCGGCAGATTGGTCGCCATGAAGCTCACTTGTCCCGGCAGGCCTACCGAGCCGAGGCTGATCACGATCGCGAGCGCGGCGCCGGCGATGAGCTGTGCGGGTCCGAGATCGATGTTGAGCGCCCACGCGATGAAACAGGCGGAGGTCACGTACTGTACCGGGCTCGTGAGCCGGAACAGGCTCACCGCCATCGGCAATACCAGTCCGGCGATGCGCTGCGGATAGCCCAGGCGCTGCACGGTGCTTTCCAGCATTGCCGGCAGCGCGGCGAGAGAAGACTGAGTGCTCGCCGCCACGATCTGCGCCGGCGCGATGGCCAGCGCATACCGCCGCAGGCGTTCGCCGCCCCACAGCCGGGCCACGGCGAGCATCAATAGCGTGACGATCAGATACAGCGTGCATTCCACGAGCACGTAGATTCCCAGCGCGCCGATCATGTGCATGCCGGCGCGCGCGCACACCGCGAGGATCAGCGCGAACACGCCCACGGGCGCCGCCCACAACACCCAACGCACGGTGACGATCATCGCGTCGGCGACGGCTTGGAAAAACGCCACCACCAGCTCGCGCCGCGCGGCCTCGATGCGCGACAGCGCAAAGCCGAAGAATAAGGCGAACACCACCAGCGGCAGCATCGCACTCTGCGCGGCGGCCATCAGCGCGTTGCTCGGTACGATGCCGTTGAGCCAGTCCGCCCAACCGACGGCCTGTGCGGGCGATGCGGGGGACGCCGTCGCGCCGCTCAGCGCCGCGGTCAAGGAAGGGTGGCGCGTGAACAAGGAAAACAACAACGGCGCCATCACCGCGGC
>DAIMZS010000406.1:0-2032 GCA_036733825.1 Rudaea sp. | reverse complement strand
TACGGCGCGCCCTTGTTGTCGCCGATGCGTACGATGCGCTCGGCCGGGACGCCGATGTCCTTGTTCCACAGATCGTAAGCTTCATCATCGGTGTGATAGACGGTGACGAGCAGACGTTCTTTCGGCAATTTGTATACTTCCGTGAGCAACTCCCACGCCCAGTGGATCGCTTCCTTCTTGAAGTAGTCGCCGAACGACCAGTTGCCGAGCATCTCGAAGAAGGTGTGATGGCGCGCGGTGTAACCGACCGAGTCGAGATCGTTGTGCTTGCCGCCGGCACGCAGGCAGCGCTGCACGTCGGCCGCGCGCACGTACGGCAGTTTTTCGCTGCCGAGGAAGACGTTCTTGAACTGGACCATGCCCGAGTTCGTGAACAGAAGCGTCGGGTCGTTGCCCGGCACGAGCGGCGCCGAGGGCACGATGGTATGGCCCTTGGATTGGAAGAAGTCGAGGAAGGACTGGCGGATTTCGGCGCTGGTTTTCATGGAGTGATCAAAGGTCTGCGACCGGTTTTCGGTCGTACGTCGGGGTACACAACACCGTCATTCCCGCGAAGGCGGGAATCCAGTTTCTTCTTTTAGCGCTCTTCAGGATTGCCGAAGACCAAAAGCTGGATTCCGGCTTTCGCCGGAATGACGAGCAAAGAAGTTCAATCGGTCTCGTCGGGCAGATCGGCGAACCCGCTCTCACCCACCACTAGTTTAACAGTTGCGGTATCGAAGCCGCGACGCAAGAGGAAGGCGGCGCGCTTGTTGCGCTCGGCAAAATCGGCCGCTTTGCGGCTGCCGTAGCGCCGGCGCAGCTGGCGGCGGACCAGTTCCGGCCAGTCCGGCTCGGCTGCGTCGATCAATTCGCGCGCCCGCGCCTCGCCGATGCCGTGCTGGCGCAGCTCGGCGAGAATCCAGCGCGCGCCGTAGCCGCCTTCCAGGCGCGAGCGCACGAGCATTTCGCCGAAGCGGTCGTCGCTCTGGTAGTTCTTCGCCTGCAGTTCGGCGAGCGCCTTGGCGCTGTCCGCGTCATCGAGGCCGCGGCGTTCGAGTTTGGATTTCAGTTCGCGCGCCGAATGTTCGCGGCGCGCCAGCAAGGCGAGCGCCTTGTCGTAAGCGCCGCTCTCGGGATTGCCCTGCGACCGACGTGCCATGGCGATGGGCGTGCCCTGCCCTGCGCCGCCGTTACTCCGACGAGGCAGCGCGCGACTGGATGCCGCGATAGATCAGATACGGCTCGGCGTTGCCGTTGATGACCGCTTCGTCGACGACGACCTTGCTGACGTGCTCCAGCGAGGGCAGCTCGTACATCGTCTCGAGCAGCACCGATTCGATGATTGTGCGCAGGCCGCGCGCGCCGGTCTTGCGCTTGAGCGCCTTGCGCGCGACCGCGAGCAGCGCGTCGGGGCGGAATTCGAGTTCGGTACCTTCGATCTCGAACATGCGCTTGAACTGCTTGACGATCGCGTTCTTCGGCTCGGTGAGAATCTTCACCAGCGCGGCTTCGTCGAGCTCTTCCAGCGTCGCCACGACCGGCAGGCGGCCGACGAATTCCGGAATCAGGCCGAACTTGACCAGGTCTTCCGGTTCGACGTCGGCGAGCACCTTGCCGACGTTGGTGTGCTTGGCCTTGCTGCGGATCTCGGCCGCAAAACCAATGCCGGTCGATTCCGAACGCTGCTGGATCACCTTTTCCAGCCCGGCGAACGCGCCGCCGCAGATGAACAGGATGTTCTTCGTGTCGACCTGCAAAAATTCCTGCTGCGGATGCTTGCGCCCGCCCTGCGGCGGCACCGAGGCAATCGTGCCTTCGATGAGCTTGAGCAGCGCCTGCTGCACGCCCTCGCCGGAGACATCGCGCGTGATCGACGGGTTCTCGCTCTTGCGCGAAATCTTGTCGATTTCATCGATGTAGACGATGCCGGTCTGCGCCTTCTCGACGTCGTAGTCGCACTTCTGCAGCAGTTTCTGGATGATGTTTTCGACGTCTTCGCCGACGTAGCCGGCTTCGGTCAGCGTCGTCGCGTCGGCGATCGTGAACGGCA
>DAIMZS010000405.1:0-2041 GCA_036733825.1 Rudaea sp. | reverse complement strand
AGATCGAATTCGACCGCAACAAGGAACGCTATTCGTTCCTGCGCTGGGGCCAGACGGCGTTCAACAATTTCAAAGTCGTGCCGCCGCGCACCGGCATCGTCCATCAGGTCAACCTCGAATATCTCGCCCGCGTCGTCGCCACCGCCGACAAGGACGGTGCGACCTGGGCCTTCCCCGACACCGTCTTCGGCACCGACTCGCACACGACCATGATCAACGGCATCGGCGTGCTCGGCTGGGGCGTCGGCGGCATCGAAGCGGAAGCGGCGATGCTCGGTCAGCCCTCCTCGATGCTGATTCCGCAGGTCGTCGGCTTCAAGCTGACCGGCAAGCTGCCCGAAGGCACGACGGCGACCGACCTCGTTCTCACCGTCACCCAGATGCTGCGCAAGCACGGCGTCGTCGGCAAGTTCGTGGAGTTCTATGGCGACGGCCTGCAGCACCTGCCGCTCGCCGACCGCGCGACAATCGCAAACATGGCGCCCGAATACGGCGCGACCTGCGGCATCTTCCCGATCGATGCCGAAGCGCTGAACTATCTGCGCCTGTCCGGCCGCGACGACGCGCTGATCGGCTTGGTCGAAACCTACGCCAAGACGCAGGGCCTGTGGCACGACGCGAACACGCCGCACGCGGAATTCTCCTCGACGCTGGAACTGAATCTGGCCGACGTGAAGCCCTCGCTCGCCGGCCCGAAGCGTCCGCAGGACCGCGTGCTGCTCGGCGACGTGGCCAAGAGCTACGCCGACGCGCTCAAAACCCTCGCCGCGAACCGCCAGCCGAAGAACGGCGACATCGCGCGCCTCACCAACGAAGGCGGCGGCGGCGCGGCGGTCGGCGCGGAAACGAGCGCGCATAGCGAGGGCCAGCACGTCATCCGCAACGGCCAGGAATTCAAACTCAAAGATGGCGCCGTGGTGATCGCCGCGATCACCTCGTGCACGAACACCTCCAATCCGGCGGTGATGCTCGGCGCCGGCCTGCTCGCGCGCAACGCGGTCAAGAAAGGCCTCAAGGCGCAGCCATGGGTCAAGACCTCGCTCGGCCCGGGCTCGCTCGTCGTCACCGATTATCTGAAGAAGGCCGGCGTGCTCGGCGATCTGGAGAAGCTCGGCTTCTACGTCGTCGGCTACGGCTGCACCACCTGCATCGGCAACTCCGGCCCGCTGCCGGCGGAAATTTCCAAGGGCATCGGCGACGGCGACCTCGTCGTCGCCTCGGTGCTGTCGGGCAACCGCAACTTCGAAGGCCGCGTGCATCCGGAAGTGAAGATGAACTATCTCGCTTCGCCGCCGCTCGTCGTCGCGTTCGCGCTCGCCGGCACGGTCGACATCGACCTGACCACCCAGCCGCTCGGCAAAGGCAGCGACGGCAAGGACGTCTACCTCAAGGACATCTGGCCGACCAACAAGGAAATCGGCGACGTTATCGCGCAGACGCTCGGTCCGCAATTGTTCAAGCAGAACTACGCCGACGTGTTCAAGGGCGATTCGCGCTGGAACTCAATCGCCGCGCCGACCGGCGAAAACTACAATTGGGACGAGAAGTCGACCTACATCAAGAACCCGCCGTACTTCGACGGCATGCGCATGCAGGTCGGCAAGATCTCCGACATCGCCGGCGCGCGCGTGCTCGGCATCTTCGGCGACTCGATCACCACCGATCACATCTCGCCGGCCGGCGACATCAAGGCGACCTCGCCCGCGGGCCAGTTCCTGCAGGCGCACGGCGTGGTCAAGGCGGACTTCAACTCCTACGGCTCGCGCCGCGGCAACGACGACGTCATGGTGCGCGGCACCTTCGCCAACATCCGCATCAAGAACCTGATGCTCGGCGGCGAGGAAGGCGGCAACACGCTGCACTTCGCGCCGAATTCGACCGGCGGCGGCGAGAAGCTGCCGATCTACGACGCGGCGATGCTATACAAGAAAGAAGGCACCCCGCTCGTGGTGCTCGCCGGCAAGGAATACGGCACCGGCTCCTCGCGCGACTGGGCGGCGAAGGGCACCCTGCTGCTCGGCGTGAAGGCGGTGATCGCGGA
>DAIMZS010000404.1:0-2066 GCA_036733825.1 Rudaea sp. | reverse complement strand
ATTCCGGCTTCCGCCGGAATGACGAGAAAAAGAGCGACGAGAGATGGCAAGCACCCCGTGACTTCCGCCAGAGCGCCCACTTCCTATATTCTGACTGCAACCATTCCCCAACCCCGCGCATCCAATCGATATGCGCGACGGCCGATCCCTATTTCGCAAAGCAATGCGTACTGTACTCGTCATTGACGACAATCCCGCGATCGTCACCGCGCTCGATGTTCTGCTGAGCCTGCGCGACATCCGCACGCTGCATGCCGCGTCGCCCGAAGAGGGCCTCGCGGTGCTCGCGCGCGAGCGCGTCGATCTCGTCCTGCAGGACATGAACTTCCGCGCCGACACGACCTCGGGCGAGGAGGGCGTCGCGCTGTTCCGCGCGATTCGCGAGCGCGAGCCGGATTTGCCGGTGATCCTGCTGACTGCGTGGACGCACCTGGAAACCGCGGTCGAACTGATCAAGGCCGGCGCGGCCGACTATCTGGCCAAGCCCTGGGACGACAACAAACTCGTCGCCGCGGTCGAAAACCTGCTCGAACTGTCGGAAAGCACGCGCGAAGTGTCGCGCCTGCACGGCGAGCGCCGCGCGCATCGCAGCGCGCTGCGCGAACGCTTCGACCTGCGCGGCACCGTGTTCGCCTCGAGCGCGATGGAGCGGCTGATCGAACTGGCCTGCCGCGTCGCGCGCGCCGATGCGCCGGTGTTGATCACCGGGCCGAACGGCGCGGGCAAGGAGCGCATCGCGGAGATCGTGCATTACAACTCGGCGGTGAAGTCGGGGCCGTTCGTCATGGTCAACTGCGGTGCGCTGCCGCAGGATCTGATCGAGGCCGAGTTGTTCGGCGCCGAAGCGGGCGCCTACACCGGCGCGAACAAAGCGCGCGAAGGACGCTTCGAGGCCGCCGACGGCGGCACGCTGCTGCTCGACGAAATCGGCAACCTGCCGCTGCCGGGTCAGATGAAGCTGCTGCGCATTCTCGAGACCGGCAAATTCGAACGGCTCGGTTCGAGCAAGACGCGCGAGGTGAAAGTGCGCGTGGTCAGCGCGACCAACGCCGACCTGGCGGCGATGATCCGCGCCGGCACATTTCGCGAGGATTTGTACTATCGGCTCAACGTGATCGAGCTGGCACTGCCGCCGCTCGCGTCACGACCGGACGATATCCTGCCGCTGGCCGAGGCTTTCGCGGGCGAGGCGGTGCGGTTCAGCGCCGACGCGCGCGCGGCGCTGCTTGCGCATGCGTGGCCGGGCAACGTGCGCGAGCTGAAGAATGCGATCCAGCGCGCGAGCCTGTTCTGCCGCGACGGAGTGATCGAGCCGGACGACCTCGGCTTGGCTCCGCGCATCGCGGCGCCGCTGCGCGCGAGCAACGATGCGGAGTTCGATCGCGCCACGATCGAGGAAGCGCTGTCGCGCGCGAAAGGCGTGATCAGCCAGGCCGCGGCGGAGCTCGGCCTGTCGCGCCAGGCGCTGTATCGGCGCATGGAGAAGATGGGGATCGAGAGCTAAAGCAGCTCCGCTCAAGCGTTGACGCAAAAGCGCCCCCTTCAGTCGCTTCGCGACAGCTTCCCCCGCTACGCAGGGGAAGCGAAAGATTTCCCTTCCCCTGCGCGTAGCGCGGGGGAAGGTGCCCGGAGGGCGGATGGGGGCGCTTTTGCACGCGCCAAAAGTACTTAGGGCTTTCCCGCGGCCGCCGTCTCGTTGCCGTAGGTTTTCGCAAAGTAGTCCGTCAGCGTGGCGATCTCTTCATCGGCGATCGGCGCACCATAGACCTTCTTCATTTTCGTCACCTCGGCTTCCCAAGTCTTGCGCGGCAAGTTGGGTGGCTGCGTCGCCGCGTAATCGGCCGAATGGCAGATCAGGCAGCGCGCGTTGACGAGTTCGAGATTCGGCCCGGGTTTGTACGTCGCCGGCTCCTTGGGCAGATCGATCTTCAGCGCGGCCGCGCCGGCCAGCGTGGCGGAGAATAGGCCCGCGCCGAGTGCGATGAGGCGATACAGATGCGGCATGGCCGTCTCCTTCAGGCAGCGGTGACGCGGGTGGTTTCAACCACATTGCGCATGTAGCCGGG
>DAIMZS010000403.1:0-2085 GCA_036733825.1 Rudaea sp. | reverse complement strand
AATTCGGTCAGCGGCGTCTTCTTCACCGTGCCGTTGCGCGTGGCGAAGAACACGTACTGATCGTCACGATACTCGCGCACCGGCAGGATCGCCTGCACCTTCTCGCCTTCTTCCAGTTGCAGCAGATTGACGATCGGACGGCCGCGCGAATTCGGGCCGGCCTCGGGGATCTTGTACACCTTGAGCCAATACACGCGGCCGCGGCTCGTGAACGTAAGCAGCGTGTCGTGCGTGTTGACCACCCAGAGCTTTTCGACGAAATCCTCTTCCTTGATCGCCGTCGCCGAACGGCCCTTGCCGCCGCGCCGCTGCGCGCGGTAGATCGTCGTCGGCTGGCGCTTGGCGTAGCCGGCGTGCGACAGCGTGACGACCACGTCCTCGGCCGCGATCAGGTCGAGCACGTCGAGGTCTTCCTGGCTGGCCTGGATGACGGTGCGGCGCGCATCGCCGTACTGGGCCTTGATCGCGGTCAGCTCGTCGCGGATGACCTTGAGCAGCACGTCCGGATTTTCGAGAATCTCGATCAGGCCGCCGATCGTCGTCAGCAATTCCTTGTACTCGTCGGTCAGCTTTTCCTGCTCGAGGCCAGTCAGGCGCGCCAGGCGCATTTCGAGGATCTGCTGCGCCTGCACTTCGGACAACTGGTAGCCCGCGTCGGAGAGGCCGACGTTGGGCGCCAGGTCCTCCGGCTTCGACGCATCCGCGCCCGACGCGGCGAGCAGCGAGCGCACGAGGCCCGGCTCCCAGCGCTTGGCGAGCATGCGCTCTTTGGCTTCCTCGCTCGACGGCGAGGTCTTGATCAGCTCGATCATCTCGTCGATGTTGGCGAGCGCGACGGTGAGGCCTTCCAGCACATGCGCGCGCTTGCGTGCTTCGCGCAGCTCGAAAATCGTGCGCCGCGTGACGACTTCGCGGCGATGGCGGATGAACGCCTCGAGGATTTCCTTCAAGCTCAACAGGCGCGGCTGGCCGTCGACGAGCGCGACCATGTTGATGCCGAAAGTCACCTGCATCTGCGTCTGCTGATAGAGATTGTTCAGCAAGACGTCGCCGAGCGTGTCCTTGCGCACTTCGATGACGATGCGCATGCCGTCCTTGTCGGACTCGTCGCGCAGTCCGTCGGGGGAGATGCCTTCGAGCTTCTTTTCCTTGTGCAGCTCGGCGATCGCCTCGATCAGGCGTTTCTTGTTCACCTGGTACGGCAGCTCGGTGACGATGATCGTCTCGCGGCCGTTGTCGTCGGTTTCGATTTCGGCTTTGGCGCGCACGTAGATGCGGCCGCGGCCGGTCTTGTACGCCTCGATGATGCCGGCGGCGCCGTTGATGATGCCGTAGGTCGGAAAGTCCGGGCCCGGCACGAGCTGGAGCAATTCGTCGAAACCGAGGGCGGGATTGTCGATCAGCGCGATCGTCGCATCGACGATCTCGTTCAAATTGTGCGGCGGCACGTTGGTCGCCATGCCGACCGCGATGCCGGCCGAGCCGTTGACGAGCAGGTTCGGCACGCGCGCCGGCAGCACGGTCGGCTCGAGATCCTTTTCGTCGTAGTTCGGCTGGAAGTCGACCGTATCCTTGTCGAGGTCGGCGAGCAGTTCGGAACTGACGCGGTCGAGGCGGCACTCGGTGTAACGCATCGCCGCCGCGTTGTCGCCGTCGACCGAGCCGAAGTTGCCCTGGCCGTCGACGAGCGGATAACGCAGCGAGAAATCCTGCGCCATGCGCACCAGCGCGTCATAGACCGCGGTGTCGCCGTGCGGATGGTATTTACCGATCACGTCGCCGACCACGCGCGCGCACTTGATATAGGCGCGGTTCCAGGTGTTGTTCAACTCCTGCATCGCGTAGAGTACGCGGCGGTGCACCGGCTTGAGCCCGTCGCGCACGTCCGGCAGGGCGCGGCCGACGATCACGCTCATGGCGTAATCGAGATAACTCTGCCGCATTTCGTCTTCGATATTGACGCGAATAATTTCTTTGGCCAGATCAGCCATCGTGGATTTCTTCCCGAAAATTCCGCAGGCAAAAAGTGCGCGAAATGCGCGCGCAGAAAGCGCTTACCCAGTGACAAAATTGTAACACAGCGCG
>DAIMZS010000402.1:0-2087 GCA_036733825.1 Rudaea sp. | reverse complement strand
CTGAAACGCTCGATGCCGCCCGCGTGAGGCGGAAAGAATTTGCCGATATGCAGAACACGCACGATGGCGGTCGGCCGCTCGGGGCTCAGCCTTCGCCGCCGGACTTCGGCAACGCGATGACCTGGGCGCTTTTGCGTGTCGCCGCCGGTTCGGCCGGCGTCGCTGCGTTCGAGTTCGCCGCCAGGCCCGCCCGCGTTTCGCTCAATTCCTGGTCGAGGATCGCCAGGCGCTGGGTCAGCCGCCGCAGCGTGCGTTCCTGGCGCGAACGGTCGACGTCCATGAGCAGCATGCGGATCAGGATCAGGCCCATGCCGAAGATGATCGCAAGGATCGGCGGGTAGGCGATGCCGACGATCTCGCCGAGCCGGTCGATCAGGTACGGAAATACACCGATGACCAGAATCGCCGCGGCCACGACCAGCCACCACAGCGCGTAGCTGCCGTGCAGGTGATCGCGGCGGACGAGATAGAGAATCGCGCCGGCCAAGGCGATGCCGAGCACGGCGGAAACGAGGACGACGGTCATGCCGCCGCTCCCGCGCGCACGCCGGCGCGCTGCGCGATGCGCCGGCGCACATCCAGGCGCGCGAAGCAAAGCACGGTCGTGTGCAGCATGTAGCGCGCGACGACGAACCACGAGGCGAACACGCGCGACATGCCGGATTTGCGCGGCGACATCACCGTGGGCAGCTCGCGCAGGCGGAATCCCTTCTGGTTCAACAGCATCAACACTCCCATATCCTGATAATCGAGCAAGCTCGCCTCGCGCGACGCCAGCGCGCGCACCGCACGGCGGCTGTATGCGCGCAGGCCCGAGGTGAAATCCTGCACCGGCAGGCCGGTCAGCACACGAAAGTACCACCAGGCTACGCGCTTCGCCGCCGACAGGCGCTGCGCGTAGGTGCCGATCACGACGTCGGCGTTGCCGTTCTCGAGCGCATCGAGCATCGCCGGCAGCGATTCCGGATGATGCTGGCCGTCGGCGTCGAGCGTGATCACCGTGCCGTAGCGGTTGCGCTGCGCGTAGCGCATGCCCGTCTGCGTGGCGCCCCAGGCGCCGAGGTTCAGCGGCAGGTCGACGACGGTGGCTCCGGCATTGCGCGCCTGTGCCGAGGTGTCGTCGCCACTCGCATCGTTGACCACGAGCACATCGCAGGCGGCGTGCGCGATCGTTCCGCGCACCACCTCGGCGACGGTTGCCGCCTCGTTGTAGGCGGGAATCACCACAAGCACGGGCCGGCGGGGCTTGCTCAAGGCTGCGGTCCTTATTGCTTGAAAATCAAGGCATTGTCCGCGGACTGGCGGGTTTCGTCAATGCAAGATGCGGGCTGTTCGCGATGCTGAGGAAAATGGTTCCGGACGTCGATGTTCGTCTTTTGTCCGTTTTATCTCCGTCAAATGTCCGACAACGGGCGGCGAGTCTCCGCAGACTTCGCCAGCGCCGAAAGGAAAGGACGGGCTCGCGAAACGGTGGTGGGCTCAAGATCCGGGTTGTCCCGCGCGCCGAATCGAGCTGTATCCACTTCTCAAGGATAGTGAACGATGATCACAACAGGGATTTCCGCGGCAGGTTTCGCTTTTTCGTCCGCTCCGCGCCGCCTCGTTGCGGCGCTGATTCTCGCCTGCTCATTGAGCGGCACGATTCTCTGCGCGCACGCAGCCGACGTCACCGTGCAGCCCACCGCGGGCAGCGGCTTCGTAATCAAAGACGCCGCGGGAAACAGCGAGCGCTTGCGCGTGCAGGAATCGGGCGCAATAAGCCTTCCGGGCATGCCCGCCGCGCTCGCCCAGTCGCAAGGGCTGTGCATGAGCGCGAGCGGCCAGCTCGGTCCATGCAGCACAGGCACGGGCAACAGCTACACCGCAGCAACCGGCCTCACCCTGAGCGGCACCACCTTTGCCGTGGCGCCGACGTATCGATTGCCGCAGGGCTGCGCGGCCAATCAGATTGCGCAGTGGGACGGAGCGGCGTGGAATTGCGGCAGCGCAAGCGGTGCGACATTGCCCGCGGGCATCGTGAATCAGACGCTGCGCTACGACACAAGCAATGCACTCGTCGCGAACAATTTTCTGCAGGCGTTCGTGGA
>DAIMZS010000401.1:0-2101 GCA_036733825.1 Rudaea sp. | reverse complement strand
TTTTTTTGCGATGGCGTGTTCGCTGCGTCCGGGCAGAGGCGAGCGCTATTCGCTCGGACGAATGAGTTGGCGGAGGCGTCTCACCACAACTCGACGCGTCGATCCGGCGCGATGTACATCTTGTCCGCCGGTTGCACGCCGAACGCGGAATAGAAGCTGTCCAGATGCGCGGCGATGCCGTTCACCCGGTCCTTTTCCGGCGCGTGCGGATTGGAAGCGAGCTGCGCGATGAGAAGTTCTTCGCGCCGCTTGCCCATGAAGCTTTGGGCATAGCCGAGGAAGAACCGCTGCGCGCCGGTCCAGCCGTCGACGATCGGCGCTTCGCGGCCGTTCAATGTCGCGAGATACGCTTTGTGGGCGATCTCCAAACCCGCGAGGTCGGCGATGTTCTCCGGCAGCGTCAACGCGCCATTGACGTGATAGCCCTTCACCGGTTCGAATGCATTGAATTCTTTGACGAGCACATCGGTCTTGGCTTTGAAAGCGGCGTGATCCTGCGCCGTCCACCAGTCGCGCAACGCGCCGTCGCCGTCGTACTGGCTGCCGCGATTGTCGAAGGCGTGACTGATTTCGTGCCCGATCGTCGCGCCGGTGCTGCCGTAGTTGTACGCATCGTCCGCGGCGGGATCGTACAGCGGCGGCTGCAGAACGCCGGCGGGGAATTCGATGGAATTGGTCGTGGGGTTATAGCCGGCGTCGACGGTCGGCACAGTCATTTCCCATTCGTTGGTGTCCACCGGCTGCGTCAGCTTGCCGAATTGCCGCGCCGACTCGAACGCGCGTGCGCGCATCACATTGCCGACCACGTCGCCGGGTTTTATTTCGAGCGCGCGGTAATCGCGCCAACCGGCGGGGTAGCCGACGCGGACGCGGATCTTCTTGAGCTTGAGTAACGCCTGCTCGCGCGTCGCCGCCGACAGCCATTCCGCATGCTCGATGCTCGCGGCATAGGCGGCCAACAGATTCGCGACGAGCCGATCGACGCTCGCCTTGGCGCGTTCGGGAAAATAGCGCTGCGCGTACAGCCGGCCGAGGGCGTCGCCCATCAGGTGATCGACTAGAGAGCAGGCCCTTTTCCAGCGGTCCGGCGGCCGCGGCGTGTCATGCAGCGTGCGTTCGTTGAACGCGAAATCCTCGTCGGCGAAGGCGCGCGGAAGAAACGCGGCGTAGTCCGACACCAGCCGAAACTGCAGATAGGCTTTCAACGTGGAGAGCGGCGTATTCTCGAACTGCTGCGATAACGCCGCCAGATAGTCCGGCTGCCGCACCACGAGCATCGCGCTCGAGGGACGAATGCCCGCTTCGTGAAGATAGCGATTCCAATCGATCGCCGGCGCCAACGCTTGAAGCTGCTTCAAGGTTCGCGGGTTGTAGGTTTTCTTGGGATCGCGCCGATCCACAACCGTCCATTGAATCCGGGCGATCTGCGTTTCTAAATTCATTATGTCTTCGGCGTCTTTTTCTGCGGCCTTGTCGCCGCCGAGACGCAGCAATGCTTCGACGTGATCGCGGTATTTCGCGCGCAGTTCGGCGAAATGCGCATCGTCCTTGAGGTAATAGTCGCGGTCAGGCAGACCCAATCCGCTCTGCGTGAACCACAACGCGTAGCGCCGGGTGTTTTTCGCATCGGGCTGCACGTAAACTTCGATCGGCGCGGCGACGCCGATCTTCGCGAAATGTCCGAGGCGCGCCGACACGTCCGCCAACGAGCGAATGGCGGCGATGCTCTTCCATTCATCGTCCAGGGACGACAACCCCGCGCGTTCGACCGATGATTCGTCGAGATACGATGCATAGAAGGCCGCCGCCTTGCGCGCATCGGCATTCGCCGCTTGAATGGCCTGCTCGAGAAGCGCACGCTGTTGCGCCAGGGAATTCTCCTGCATCAGCGTGTCCACGCCGGAACGGGAGCGGTCCGGCGGAATGGGCACGTCGCGCAGCCATTTTCCGTTCGCGTATGCGAACAAGTCGTCTTGGGGGCGCTCGGACCGGTCGACGTTGGCCGTCTGCACGCCGCTGCGGCGCGGCGCGTCCGCACGGGCGAGGTGAGGCGAAACGGCGATGAGCCATGCGCAGACGCAGATGCACGGACGCAGGAACG
>DAIMZS010000400.1:0-2103 GCA_036733825.1 Rudaea sp. | reverse complement strand
TGTTCGCGCTGCTGCTCGTGAGCTTCGTGCCGCTGAACCAGACCAAGGTCAACATGAACGGCGGCGGCCCGTCGAAATGGATCTTCTTCCAGATGAACCTCAACGCGCTGTATCCGCTGCCGCAGCTGCGCCAGAGCTACGCGACGCTCGAGGGGTGGCTGGAAGATCATCGCAAGGAGTTTCACCTCAAGAACGTCTATGTCTTCTACAACGAGCAGGGCGACAGCGAAATGGCCGCCTTTCTCGCCGACGACGCGCCGGACCAGATGCAGATCGTCGAAGCGATGCGCAAAGGTCTGCCCAAAGTGCCGATCGGCGAGATCACGATCGGCTTCGAGGGCGGCGGCGGCAGCAGCAGCCAGCAGCCGAGCGTGGGCATCAACCTGACCGGCGATTCCGGCGCGCAGCTGCGCGAACTGGCCGCGAATGTCATTCCCATCCTGCGCAGCCTGCCGAGCCTGCGCGACGTGCGTGCGCAGCAGAACAGCAGCAACCGCGAACTCGCGGTGCACGTCGACGGGCAGAAGGCGAAGGCGATGGGTTTCTCCGCGAGCGACATCGCGCAGTACATCGGCATCGCGCTGCGCGGTTTCCGCCTCGCGGATTATCACGGCGGCGAGGGCCAGGTGCCGGTGTGGCTGCGTTTTTCCGGCAGCGACACGCAGAGCCTGGATGATCTGTCGGACTACAAACTGCGTCGCGCCGACGGCACGCAGGTGCCGCTGATGTCGATGATCGACGTCGACGCGCGCAATGCCGCGGCCTCGATCCAGCGCCGCAACCGGCAGACGAGTTTCGCCATCGTCGCCAACTTCGCCGAGGGCAAGACGCCGGAGGACGCGCGCCGCGACATCCAGGCGGCGATGGGCAAGATGGACCTGCCGCCGGGCTACCGCTGGAGTTTCGGCGAGAACTTCGACCGCGACGACGAGGCCGGCAGCACGATGCTGTTCAACACGCTGATCGCGCTCGTGCTCGTCTACGTGGTCATGTGCGCGATGTTCGAATCGCTGATCTATCCCGCGGCGATCCTGACCACGTTCGTGTTCTCGGTATTCGGCGTGTTCTGGCTGTTCTGGGTGACGGGCACGACGTTCTCGGTCATGGCCTCGATCGGCGTGCTGATTTTGATGGGCGTCGTGGTCAACAACGGCATCGTCATGATCGTGCACATCAACCAGCTGCGCCACGAAGGCATGGATCGGCGCGCCGCGCTCGTGCAGGGCGCGAAGGACCGCCTGCGCCCGATCCTGATGACGATGGGCACGGCGATTCTCGGCATGCTGCCGCTGTGTCTGGGCGATGCGGCGATCGGCGGCGACGGCCCGCCGTATTACCCGATGGCGCGCGCGATCGCCGGCGGCCTGATCTTCTCCACGATCGTCAGCCTGCTCGTGCTGCCGACGATCTATTCGCTGCTCGACGACGCGAGTCTGTGGGTCAAGCGCGTCATGCGCGATGCCCGCGCCCGGCGCTGGCGCGCCGCGACGTAGCACGCGCGCCTCTCGGGGACGCAATGCGCCCCCGATCTGCCTTCGGATCATCGTCCGCTCCCGCTGCTCAGGCGGCGCGGGAGACGGTCATTTCCGCACTTCAGGCAAATTTAACACCCGAACCATACTGTGCCATCCACAGGGGAAAACTGACTTCGACGATGAAAGGGGCGGGGCACTGCCGATTTTTGTCCGTTGAAGCACTTCAAGATTCGCCATTACTTAGGAGGCAAGTATGCAATCAGGCACGACGTCCCGCGCCGGCTCTTTGGCCCTACCCGCGATGATTTTGCTTTGTATCGGCTTCTCCACTCATACCGAAGGCGTAGCAGCACATGAAGCGGTCTATCCCGGCCAAGTGGTCATTAACTCGCCGGCCGTGACTCCCGAGTTTGCCGAATGGCGCGAAAGCATGACCCAGAAGCGCGAGACTGCCGTCGACTCGGCAGAGGGATGCTTCAAAGCGACCTACCCGAATCAGGAATGGGAAGCAGTTTCCTGCTCGGCGGCGCCCGCTTATCCGATCGGCCGCGCGGGCGGTTTCCCGAGCCATCTCGGCAAGCAGTCCGGCCCGGTCACGAGCAGCGAGCATGAAGACAGCGCCGACGCC
>DAIMZS010000399.1:0-2117 GCA_036733825.1 Rudaea sp. | reverse complement strand
GCTCGTCATTCCAGCGCAAGCTGGAATCCAGCTTTTGCTCTGTTCTTGATTCTGCGCTGATCGCATCCCTTCGTTTTTCCGCTCGCATCCTGCGAGCGGGTCACTTTTCTTTGCTTGCACAAAGAAAAGTAACCAAAAGAAATGCACCCCGGATGCCGCGCCGCAGCTTCGCTGCGGTCCGCGAGGTCATGCCGGGGTTCGCTCGATGGACATCCTGTCCATTCGCGAACTGACGCGCATCCTGCGCGTCATCCTTCGGACTAATCCGTCATGCCCTCGCCGCGGCAAACGGGGCCGAAGATCAAGAGCAAATCAAAAGCGTCTTGCCCTGTGACCACATTCTCTATTCTCAAATTCGTTCATAGATGAAATCCCAAACCCCATGACCCAGGCGTAAACCGCGCTTCTCGAAATGCGTCTCGATGCGCCATTCCGGCCGCGCTACGGTTTGGCCCGGCCCGGCGATATTTCGCCAGTCCGGCGCATTGTCGAGCACTTCGAGCATATGCGCGGCATAGTCGGCCCAGTCGGTGGCCAAATGCAAGCGTCCCTTCCGCGCGACGCGGCTGGCGAGGAGTGCGACGAATTCCGGCTGGATCAGGCGGCGTTTCTGCTGGCGCTTCTTCGGCCACGGATCGGGGAAATAGATGCGCGCTTCGGCGAGCGATTCCGGCGCGATCGCGTCGCGCAGGATCTCCACGGCATCGTGATTGTAGAGGCGCACGTTCGCCACCTCGTGCGCGGCCAGCGCGTTCATCAGGCGGCCGACGCCGGGGCGGTGCACCTCGATGCCGAGGAAGTTCTTCTCCGTCTCGTGTAAGCCCGCATGCAGAAGCTGCTCGCCGTTGCCGAAGCCGATTTCGAGCACGAGCGGCGCGGCGCGGCCGAACACCTGCGCGTAGCCGCGCGGCGTGGCCGACGGCTCCAGGCCGAATCGCGCCCAGTGCTGCTCAAAGGCGCGCTGCTGCGCCGGTGTGAAGCGGCCCTGGCGCAGGACGAAGCTGCGGATGTGGCGTTGAGGTTGCGCCTCGTTCACCCGATCGTCCCATCGATCGGGCTCGATGCGCTGGCAAAACGCTTGCGCGGAATGCGCCCGGCGAGAAAGGCTTCGCGGCCGGCTTCGACGGCTTTCTTCATCGCGCTCGCCATCAGCACGGGATTCTTCGCGCCGGCGATCGCGGTGTTCATCAGCACGCCATCGCAGCCGAGTTCCATCGCGATTGCAGCGTCTGAGGCGGTGCCCACGCCGGCGTCGACGAGCACGGGCACCTTGGCGTTCTCGACGATCTCGAGCAGGTTCCAGCGGTTCTGGATGCCGAGGCCCGAGCCGATCGGCGCGGCCAGCGGCATCACAGCGACGCAGCCGATCTCCTCGAGGCGGCGCGCAAGAATCGGATCGTCGCTCGTGTACACCATGACCTCGAATTTGTCGGCGACCAGTTGCTCCGCGGCCCTCAACGTCTGCACCACGTCGGGAAACAACGTTTTTTGATCGCCGAGCACTTCGAGTTTGACCAGGTTATGCCCGTCGAGCAGCTCGCGCGCCAGGCGCAGCGTGCGCACCGCCTCCTGGGCGCTGTAGCAGCCCGCCGTATTGGGCAGGATGGTGTAGCGTTGCGGCGAGAGCACGTCGAGCAGATTGGGTTCGCCGGCCTGCTGACCGATGTTGGTCCGGCGAATGGCAACGGTCACGATCTGCGCGCCGCTCGCCTCGATCGCTGCGCGCGTTTGCTCGAAATTCCTGTACTTGCCGGTGCCCACCAGCAAGCGCGAGGAGAAGGTCCGTCCGGCGATAACGAGTTGATCCATGGCTGCCCCGTCGGTCGGCGCGCGATGATTGTGCGCCCGTTCAATATTGCTCAAATCAGCATCTCTGATGCCCCGGTCTGCGGCACCCTGTCAGCCCCCGCCGACCGCTACTACGATTTCGATCGTGTCGCCATCGGCAAGTTCGACCGTGTCGAACTGGCTGCGGGGAACGATTTCGCCGTTGCGCTCGAGCGCGATGCGCTTGTTCTGCAGCGCCAGGTGCTCGAGCGCGCGCGAGACGCTCAACGGGGCGGCAAAGGACTGCAGTCTGCCGTTGATGGTGATGGCGATCACTTCAAAATAGCCTG
>DAIMZS010000398.1:0-2133 GCA_036733825.1 Rudaea sp. | reverse complement strand
CGGGGATCGACAGTTCCGTCTTCGGCAGCGACACCGGCACGAGCGTCGCACCGAGCGCTTCGTATTGCTTGAGCGCCGCGTCGATGGCCGCGCGCACGTCGTCGGCGAGACCGTCGCCGAAATACTCGTTCGGCAGGCCGATGCGCAGGCCGGCGAGCGGCTTGCCCGCATCGTTGCCGGCCGCCCACGGCTGGCCGATATGACGCGTGAAATCCTCGTCGTCGCGCTCGAGGCTCGTCGAGTCGCGCTCGTCGAAGCCGGCCATCGCGTTCAGCAGCAGCGCGCAGTCGGACGCGCTCTGCGCCATCGGGCCGCCCTGGTCGAGCGACGACGCGAACGCGATCATCCCGTAGCGCGACACGCGGCCGTAGGTCGGCTTGATGCCCGTCACGCCCGCGAACGACGCGGGCTGGCGGATCGAGCCGCCGGTGTCGGTGCCGGTCGCGGCCGGCGCGAGGCGCGCGGCGACGGCGGCCGAGCTGCCGCCCGAGCTGCCGCCCGGCACCGCGTTCGTGTCCCACGGGTTCTTCACAGCGCCGAACGCCGAGTTTTCGTTCGACGAGCCCATCGCGAACTCGTCCATGTTGGTCTTGCCGAGCGTGACCATGCCGGCCGCCTGCAGGCGGGCGACGACGGTCGCGTCGAACGGGCTCTCGTAGTTCGCGAGCATCTTCGAGCCGGCGGTCGAGCGCCAGCCGCGCGTGACGAACACGTCCTTGTGCGCGATCGGCAGGCCGGTCAGCGCGCCGCCCGCGCCGCGCGCGAGTTCGGCGTCGGCGGCCTTCGCCTGCGCGAGGGTGAGGTCGGCGTCGACGTGGACGAACGCGTTCAGGTCGCGTGCCGCATCGATCCGTTTCAGGTAGAGCTGCGCGAGCTCGACGGCCGAGCATTCCTTGGCGGCGAGTGCGGCGCGCAGTTCGGTCAGGCTTTTTGCGTGCATTGAGTGGTTTTCCTGGGAATTCTGGGTGGCGCGCGGCGCAAGCCGGCCAGCGCGCTTGTCATCGAATGCTTACTCGATCACCTTCGGCACGAGATAGAGGCCGTCCTGGACGGCCGGCGCCGGACGCTGGTTGTCGTCGCGATTGACGACTTCCGTCACGGCGTCGTCGCGCAGGCGCTGCGCGACTTCCTGGATCTGTTCGATCGGGTGGGCGAGCGGCGCGATGCCGGCGGTGTCGACCGCCTGCATCTGCTCGACGAGGCCGAAGAGATCATTGAGCTGGCCGAGCATGTGCTCGGCGTCGGCGTCGGCCATTTCGAGTCGCGCCAGGTGCGCGATGCGTTTCACATCGGTCAGGGTCAGGGCCATGCGATCACCGGAAAAACAAGGCTGCGCAGCGCATCGGATACAGCGCTGCGGCGGGGGGTTGGAGGGTGCGATCCCACCCTCAAAAATCGGGGCCGAAGCGGCAAAAATACCGCCCGTTTCGATTCAAATACCGTGAAATTATAAGGTATCATTACGCGTTCGACCCAAACCCGGCAGCCTTTTCCCGCACCGTTTCGCCCCGCTTCGGCAAGCCGTGCGTGCTTCGTGCGATCCCCGGTAGACATCACTCGCAGCTTCGTGCGCCGCGGCGGCCGCTTCCGCCACGCTTCCCGAGGCTGTTATTTTTTCCGCTGCCGCCCTCAGCGCTCGCTATGCAGGGCCGGCCCAGAGCGAAACAGGATTCTGAATGTTCGGTTTTTTGCGCAGCTACTTCTCCAACGATCTCGCGATCGACCTCGGCACCGCAAACACCCTGATCTACATGCGCGGCAAGGGCATCGTGCTCGATGAGCCGTCCGTCGTGTCGATCCGCCAGGAAGGCGGGCCCAACGGCAAGAAGACGATCCAGGCAGTCGGCAAGGAAGCCAAGCAGATGCTCGGCAAGGTGCCGGGCAACATCGAGGCGATCCGCCCGATGAAGGACGGCGTGATCGCCGACTTCACCGTCACCGAGCAGATGATCAAGCAGTTCATCAAGACGGCCCACGAGTCGCGCATGTTCTCGCCGTCGCCGCGCATCATCATCTGCGTGCCGTGCGGCTCGACCCAGGTCGAGCGCCGCGCGATCAAGGAAGCCGCGCACGGCGCCGGCGCGTCGCAGGTCTACCTGATCGAAGAGCCGATGGCGGCCGCGATCGGCGCGG
>DAIMZS010000397.1:0-2152 GCA_036733825.1 Rudaea sp. | reverse complement strand
TGGCGCGCCGAGCCGAGGCCGGCCATCGTCGCCGCCGATTCCACGCTGACGCCGGTCGACAGCGCCTGCTTAGCGAGCGCAAAGCGCAGGCGCGCGTGATAGTCGCGTACCGACATTCCGGTCGCGTCGCGGAAATGCCGCGTCAGCGTGCGCACGCTCACATGCGCGCGTGCGGCCAGACGCGGCAGCGGCCAGTCCTCGTGCGCGGCGCGCGCGAGCGCATCCTGCGCGCGATGAATGCCGGCATCCATGTGATTGCGCCCGTCGAGCCACGGCGACAACGCCGCGTCGTCCGGCGCGCGGCGCAGATATACGACCATGTGCCGCGCCACTTCGACCGACAGCTGCGGACTCGCCAGCTCGGCGATCAGATGCAGCGCCAGATCGATGCCGGCGGTGATGCCCGCACTGGTGTAGCAGCCGCGGTCCTCGACGAAGACGCGGCTGTCGAGCACCAGCGCTTTCGGCGCCTCGCGGCGCAGCGCGTCGAGTTCGACGTGATGCGAGGTGCAGCGCCTGCCGTCGAGCAGCCCTGCGCGGCCGGCGAACAATGCTCCGGCGCACACGCAGGCGAAGCGCCGCGGCGTGTGGCCGACTTCGCGCAGCCAGCGCACCAGCGCGCGGCCGGGTTTCGAGGCCAGCGCCGCGTCGTCGTTGGTCGAGCCGCAGACGATCAGCAGATCGTCCGCGTTCAAGGCACCAGGCAGCGGCTCGACGCCGCCCAAGGTCACGCCGATCGACGTGGTCGCAGCGGCCTCGGCCGCGGCAACGCGCACACGGAACCCGCCGCCGCGCGCCGCCGCGATGCGAAACGCCTCGGCCGGTCCGGCGAAGTCGAGCAGCACCAGATCCGGCGGCAGGACGAACCAGACGTCGATCGGCTTCGCCCGCTTGGCTTCACTCGTGCGCAAGCGCTTCCTCCACGCTCGCGATGCGCGCGAAACGATCGCGCAGCACGAGTTCGGTGCGTTCGCGGATGTCCTTCGCGCTGAACGTTTTGCCGCTGCGCGGATCGGTCATCGGAAAGGTCAGCGTGGCGTCACCGACAAAATCCACCTCGTAGCCGAGATCGGAGGCGACGCGCGTCGTCGTCTCGCAGCACTGCTCGGTGCGGATTCCGGCCACGACGACGCGGCGGATTCCGCGCGTGCGCAGCCAACGGTCGAGCTCGGTGTCGGTGAACGCGTTGTGCACGTGCTTGATGAATTCGACCGTGTGCGTCGACGGCATCCAGTCGAGCGGCTTCACCAGGCCGCTCGACTGCGAGAACGGACCCTCGCCGTCCTCATGCAGGATGCGCACGATCGGCCAGCCTTTCGCAGTGGCTCCCTCGATCAGTTTGACGATGTTCGCGCGGAATGCCGGCACGTCTTCGTCGCGCCAATAGTCGCGCGCGGGAAAGGACTGTTGCACGTCGATGCTCAGCACGGCGGTGTCGATTTTGCTCATGGTAGACTCCTTCTGGTTTCGAGGCGCCGCCATTTTGGATTTTCCGCCCGCTGCTTTCGAGCCGGTTTCGAGACCAGTATGGGACAAATCGGGCCAAACGTCCTCCCTGCCTTTCAAGGGCCTCACATGCTCACTCCACCGATCGACCTGCAGAAATGGATCGCCGCCCACCGCGACGAGCTGAAGCCGCCGGTCGGCAACAAATGCATCGTCGACGGCGACTTCATCGTGATGATCGTCGGCGGGCCGAACGCGCGCAGCGACTACCACTGGGACGAAGGCCCCGAGTTCTTCTATCAGATCGAAGGCGAGATGGTTCTCAAAGTGCAGGACGAGGGCCAGGCGCGCGACATTCCGATTCGCGCCGGCGAGCTGTTCTATCTGCCGCCGCGCGTGCCGCATTCGCCGCAGCGCATGGCCGGCGGCGTCGGCCTCGTCATCGAGCGCAAGCGGCTGGCACAGGAAAAAGACGGGCTGCTGTGGTTCTGCGCGAACTGCAATCACAAGCTGTACGAGGAATATTTTCACTTGCACAGCATCGAGCGGGATTTTCCGCCGGTGTTCGAACGCTATTACCGCTCGCTCGAGGCGCGCACGTGCAAAGTGTGCGGGCAGGTCGCCGAAGTGCCGGAAAAATACCGCTGAAGCCTAGCTTTCCCTTCTCCCGCTTGCGGGAGAAGGTGGCGCGAAGCGCCGGATGAGG
>DAIMZS010000396.1:0-2164 GCA_036733825.1 Rudaea sp. | reverse complement strand
GACCGTGTCGTCTGGTTTCTCGGCGCGCGCAATCTGCTCGACGACAAGGCGTTCGCCGACAAAACCTGGAAGGCGCTCAAAGATACGCTCGCGCAGGACAAGCTATACGCGTTCGACGCGCCGTTCGGCCTGTACCGCGGGGAGACCTCGTTCCTTGACTGGCGCGAACAGAACTATCCGACCTGGACCGAGAAGAACGTACGCTTCATCGCCGAATCGTTCGCGCTCTCGACCAACGCGCTGCATTACGAGGCGCTGCGTTTGGCGGTAAAGATGGCCAAATCACGCAACGACACGGCGGCCGCCGCGCAATATCAGAACGAAGCCGATACGCTGCGTGCCGCGATCGACCGGCATTTCTGGCGCGAAGACCGCGGCCTGTACATGAGCTACATCGGCGCCGCGGCCGGTCCGCAGACCGTCGAAGCCTACGACCTGCTCGGCACGGCGCTCGCAATCCTCGCCGATATTCCGTCGGCCGAGCGCGCGCGCCGGGCGCTGGCGAACTACCCGACCTGGCCGGCCGGCAGTCCGGTGATCTGGCCCGAGCACAAGGACGCGGCGATCTATCACAATCGCGCGATCTGGCCGTTCGTCTCCGCCTACGCGCTGCGCGCCGCGCGCAAGCTCGACGACGCGAACCGCATCGCGCACGAGCTGCGTTCGATCCTGCAGGGCGCGGCGCTGTCGGGATCGAACTACGAGAACTACGAACTCGTCAGCGGCGCCGTGCATATCGAAGACGGCAAGTGGAGCGGCCCCGTGGTCAACTCGCCGCGCCAGCTCTGGTCGGTTGCGGCGATGCTCGACGCGATCGTGCAGGGCGTGTTCGGGATCGACGGCGACGCGGTCGAGCCGAAGATTCCGGCCGAACTCGTGCCGATGCTGTTCGGCGAGCGCAGCGAGATCCGCCTGCGCCTGCCCGGCCGCGAGATCACGCTGGTCAAGCCGGCGCAGCTCGGCAAGGACGACAATCTGCTCGTGGCCGGCGAGACGAAACGCGACGGCAAGAACGTGCGCGTGACCCTGCGCGGCACGAATGCCGCCGCGGCGCCGCTGAAACTCGGCGCGCCCGAATTCGCCCCCGAAACACCGGAGATCATCCCGACCGCGCCGAAGATCGCCGACGGCAGCCGCGCGCCCGTGCGCTTCTGGCTCGACGGCAAAATCGCGCAGACCTGGACGCCCGGTCGCGATCAGCCATTAAAGAGCCTGGAGATCGCCGATACGGGAACGCTGCAGAGTCTATGGACCACGCGCGTCGACGCTTCGACTTTGCTCGAATCCCTGCCCGGCCCGATCGTCTATCTCGGCGCGTTTGAAGACGTCGGCGGCGCATGGCCGCGCACGTGGACGGCCAAGCACGACGGGCGCTATCAGCTGCGCCTCGGCTACGAAAACAAGCACGGCCCGATCAACACGGGTGTCACCGCCGCGGTAAAGCGGCTCGCGATCGATTGCGAAGGCATGGCGAAACAAACCGTGCCGATCGTGATGCCGCACAGCGTCGCGAAAGATCTTTCCACCGCGGCGCAGTTCGAAGCGAAGGCCGGCGGCAAGTGCACGTTCGCCCTCGAACAGGGTTTCAACATGAGTTTCCTGGCGCGCAACAAGCTCTACACCGGCGAGCAGGGCGGCGAAAGCGGTCCGCTGAACGAGGCCGATTACGGCGAGCTGCGCATCGTGCCGTTGCCGTGACGCTGGCACGCTCTTCTCCTTCCCCTTCAAGGGGAAGGCCGGGATGGGGATGGTGTCGACGGCGCAGCAGCATAATCAAAACCATCCCCACCCGACCCTCCCCTTGAAGGGGAGGGCTAAAGCGGCGAGCAAACGCTATGAATTCCAAACCCACTCTGAGCTTCTGGCAAATCTGGAACATGTGTTTCGGATTTCTTGGCATCCAGTTCGGTTTCGCGCTGCAGAACTCGAACATCAGCCGCATCTTCCAGACCTTGGGCGCGAGCGTCGACAACATTCCGGTGCTGTGGATCGCCGCGCCGCTGACCGGCCTGATCGTGCAGCCGATCGTCGGCTATCTGTCCGACCGCACCTGGACCTCGCTCGGCCGCCGCCGGCCGTATTTCCTCGTCGGCGCGATCCTCGCCACGCTCGCGCTGTTCGCGATGCCGAACTCGTCGGCGCTGTGGATCGCCGCGGGCCTGCT
>DAIMZS010000395.1:0-2211 GCA_036733825.1 Rudaea sp. | reverse complement strand
CGGGATGCACATCCCCCCATCCCATGCCATAATCGGCGGCCATTTTCCGGCCGCCAGCCGTTCCGGCGCACGGCCTTCAATTCAGGGACTTAACGATGGATTTCTTCATTTCCAGCGCCTATGCGCAGGCCGCGGGCGCGGCGGGACAACCCAGTCCGTGGCCGAGCCTGATCATGTTCGGTGCGGTTTTCGTGGCGATGTATTTCTTCATGCTGCGTCCGCAGATGAAGCGCGCCAAGGAACAGCGCTCGATGATCGAAGCGCTCGCCAAGGGCGACGAAGTGGTCACCAACGGCGGCATCGCCGGCCGCGTCACCGATATCGGCGACACCTTCCTCAGCGTGGAAATCGCCTCGAACGTGACCATCAAGGTGCAGAAGCAGGCCGTGTCGATGGTGCTGCCGAAGGGCACGTTGAAATCGTCCTGACGCACCCGCATGCGTTGAAAACCCCGTGAATCACGCCGGGCTCCGGTCCGCGCGGTGAATCCATAACGATAACGGCCGTGCCACGAGCACGGCACAAGAGCGACACCGATGAACGATTTTGCCAAATGGCGCTATGCCCTGATCGCGGTCGTGCTGATCCTCGGCGCGATCTACGCCCTGCCGAACGCCTTCCTGCCGCAGCCGGCGGTGCAGATTTCCGCCAACCGCGGCGGCGCCGTCGACCAGGCGCTCAAGGAAAAGGTCCAGGGCGCGCTGGAGAAAGACAAGCTCGCCTTCAAGAGCATCGAGCTCAACCAGGACAACCTGCTCGTCGAGCTCAACGATTCCGACACGCAGAACAAGGCCCAGGCCGCGATCAGCAAGACGCTCGGCGACCAGTACAACGTCGCCCTGAACATGGCCTCGACCGTACCGCACTGGCTGCGCGCGATCGGCGCGAACGCGATGCCGCTCGGCCTCGACCTGCAGGGCGGCGTGCACTTCCTGCTCGAAGTCGACCAGAAGGGCGCGCTCGACAAGATGCAGCAGCGCTACCGCGACGACATCGCCGGCGCGCTGCGCGACGCGAAGGTCCGCTATGACACGATCAACTCGACCCCGAACGGCGGCATCGTCGCCACGTTCAAGACCGAGGCCGACCGCGCGGCCGCGGGCAACGTCATCGCCAAGCAGGTCAATCAGCCCGAGAAACTCGGCGACCAGCCGCCGCTGGAGCTGACCGACGGCGCCGCGACGGCCGACAGCTTCCCGCTGATCGCGAAGGTGCGCGAATCGACCGCGGTCGCCGCCTCGCGCAACACGATATCGAGCAACCTGACCACGCTGCGCAACCGCGTCAATCAGCTTGGCGTATCCGAGCCGATCATCCAGCAGCAGGGCTCGAACCGCATCGTCGTCGAACTCGCCGGCGTGCACGACACGGCCGAGGCGAAGAAGATTCTCGGCGCGCAGGCCACGCTGGAATGGCGCGCGGTCGATGAAAACGCCACCGGCGCGGCCAACCTCGGCAATCCGGGCGCCTACGAAATCGCCAAGACCGGCAACGTGCCGCCCGAATCGCGCCTGTACTACATGCAGCGCCCCGGTCCGGACGGCAAACCGCAACCGATCATCCTGTCGAAGAAGATCATCGCCAGCGGCAACGAACTGGTCAACGCCACCGCGATTCCCGATCCGCAGACCGGAACGCCCGCCGTGTCGGTGCAGCTCAATGCGAAGGGCGGCGCGAAGATGCTGGAGTTCACCCAGCAGAGCGTCGGCAAGCGCATGGGCGTGGTCTATATCGAACGCGTGCCGCAGACGCAGATCGTCGACGGCAAGGAAGTGCGCACGTTCAAGGAAACGCAGGAAGTCATCAGCGCCGCGAACATCGCCGGCGTGTTCGGCCCGCGTTTCCAGACCACCGGCCTCGGCCAGAAAGAGGCCACCGACCTCGCCCTGCTGCTGCGCGCCGGCTCGCTCGCCGCGCCGGTCGACATCGTCGAGGAACGCGTCATCGGCGCCAGCCTCGGCCAGGACAACATCAACAAGGGCTTCAAGGCCGTCCTCCTCGGCCTGCTTGCCGTGCTGATCGCCGCCGCGGTGTACTACAAGCTGTTCGGCCTGATCGCCGACGTCGCACTCGTGTTCAACCTCGTGCTGCTCGTCGCCGTGCTCTCGCTGTTCCAGGCCACGCTGACCATGCCCGGCATCGCCGGTATCGTGCTTACGCTCGGCATGGCGATCGACGCGAACGTGCTGATCTGCGAGCGCATCCGCGAGG
>DAIMZS010000394.1:0-2212 GCA_036733825.1 Rudaea sp. | reverse complement strand
CCCTTGTGCGACATCGCGGCCTTCAGGATCGGCACCAGTTGCGTCTTGTCGCCGGAGAAACTGCGTGCCACGAAACTCGCGCCAAGCTGCAGCGCCATGCCCACCATATCGACCGGCGCGTCGGTGTTGATCGCGCCCTTCTTCGATTTGCTGCCAGCGTCGGCGGTCGCGGAGAACTGACCCTTGGTCAAGCCGTACACGCCGTTGTTCTCGACGATATAGACCATGTCCACGCCGCGCCGGATCGCGTGCACGAACTGGCCAATGCCGATGGATGCGGAGTCGCCGTCGCCGGAAATGCCGAGGTACAACAACTCGCGATTGGCAAGGTTGGCGCCGGTCAGCACCGAGGGCATGCGACCGTGCACCGCGTTGAAGCCGTGCGAGGCCGAGAGGAAATACGTCGGCGTCTTGCTGCTGCAACCGATACCGGAAATCTTGGCGACCCTGTGCGGCTCGATGTCCAGTTCCCAGCAAGCCTGGATGATTGCGGCAGAAATCGAGTCGTGCCCACAGCCGGCGCACAGCGTCGAGATCGCGCCTTCGTAATCACGGCGCGTGAAGCCGACGGCATTCCGTTGCAGCGAGGGGTGGTGGAGTTTGGGTTTGGGGAGATAAGTCATGATTGCTTTCGCTTTAAGCCCCTCTCCCGCCGGGAGAGGGGTTGGGGTGAGGGTACGGGATCTTGCGCAATTGCACTTTGCGCGGAGCCGGACCCTCATCCGGCGCTTCGCGCCACCTTCTCCCGGAGGGAGAAGGAAAAGCTACGCCACCTTGCCACCGCGCAGCGGCGTCACTTCCGCCCTGCCCATGCGCTCGCCGATCGCCCTGGCGATGAACCGCGCGGTGATCGGCGTGCCGTCGTAGTGCAGGATGGGGATCAATCGCGCGGGGTCGATTTCGAACTGTTCGATCAGCAGTGAACGCAACTGGCCGTCGCGGTTCTGCTCGACCACGAACACGGAATCGTGGGTCTCGATGAATTCGCGCACCGAATCGGCGAACGGGTAGCCGCGCACCCGCAGCGCGTCGATGTGCATGCCGTCGGCGTCGAGTTTGGCGATCGCCTCGGCCATCGAGGGCGAAGTCGAGCCGAAATGGATCGCGCCCTGTTTCGCCGCATGCGGCGCGCGATGCAGCACAGGCTGCGGCAACAGCGCTTTTGCGGTTTGCAGCTTGCGCTGCAGGCGCTGCATGTTCTCGATGTAGTCTTCGCCGCGCTCGGAATATTTCGCGTCGGCATTCTTGCTGGTGCCGCGGGTGAAGAAGCTGCCGCGGACCGGATGCGTGCCCGGGTACGTGCGATACGGAATGCCGTCACCGTCCACGTCGCGATAACGGCCGAACGGCACGCCGGTCTCCAGTTGCTCGGCGGTAAGTACCTTGCCGCGATCGTAATGGCGTGCATCGTCCCACTCGAATGGTTTGCACAACCGATGGTTCATGCCAATGTCGAGATCGCTCAGCATGAAGACCGGCGTCTGCAGGCGGTCGGCCAGGTCGAGCGCCTTGGCGGCGAATTCGAAGCACTCGTGCGGATCTTCAGGGAACAGCAGAACGTGGTTGGTGTCGCCGTGCGACGCATGCGCGCAAAACATCACGTCCGACTGCTGGGTGCGCGTGGGCATGCCTGTGGAAGGCCCGCCGCGCTGCACGTCCACCAGCGTCACCGGAATTTCGGCGAAGTACGCCAGCCCGATGATCTCGTTCATCAGCGAAATGCCGGGACCGGACGTGGCGGTGAACGCGCGCGCGCCGTTCCAGCCTGCGCCGGTAACGATCCCGATCGAGGCGATCTCGTCTTCGGCCTGCACGATCGCATAGTTGTGCTTGCCGGTGTCCTTGTCGACGCGCAGCTTTGCGCAGTATTTCTGGAACGCTTCGGCCAGCGACGACGACGGCGTGATCGGATACCACGCGCACACGGTCGCGCCACCGTAGACCATGCCAAGCGCAGCGGCGCTGTTGCCGTCCACGAAGATGCGATCGCCGACGTTGTCGCGGCGCTCGATCTTCAGGCCGATCGGTTGCAGGTGCTGCGTCGCGTAATCACGCCCGAGATCGAGCGCGTGCACATTGGATTCCAGCAACGCCTGCTTGCCTTTGTACTGCTCGCCTATCAAAACAATGACGACGTCGCGCTCGATGCCGAGCAGCACCGACAGCGCGCCGAGGTACATGATGTTCTTGAACAGTTGCCGCTGGCGCGGAT
>DAIMZS010000393.1:0-2222 GCA_036733825.1 Rudaea sp. | reverse complement strand
TGAATTCGAGCGGCGCCGCGCCGGTACCGCCTTCGCCGCCGTCGACGACGATGAAATCGGGCAAGATGCCGGATTCCTGCATCGCCTTGGCGATGCCGAACCATTCCCACGGATGACCGAGCGCGAGCTTGAAACCGGTCGGCTTGCCGCCGGACTTTTCGCGCAACTGGGCGACGAACTGGAGCAGGCCGAGCGGTGTCGAGAACGCGCTGTGCGCCGCCGGCGAAACGCAATCCTGGCCGACCGGCACGCCGCGCGCTTCGGCGATTTCCGGGCTCACCTTGACCCCCGGCAGCACGCCGCCGTGGCCCGGCTTGGCGCCCTGCGAGAGCTTGATCTCGATCAGCTTCACCTGCGGATTCGTGGCGTTCGCCACGAATTTGTCGAGACTGAAACTGCCGTCGTCGTTGCGGCAGCCGAAATAGCCCGAGCCGATTTCCCAGCAGATGTCGCCGCCCATTTCGCGGTGATAGCGCGACATCGAACCTTCGCCGGTGTCGTGATAGAAACCACCGCGCCTGGCGCCGTCGTTGAGCGCACGGATTGCGTTCGCGCTCAGCGCACCGAAGCTCATCGCGGAGATGTTGAACACGCTCGCCGAATACGGCTGCGTGCATTGCGGCCCGCCAATCTCGATGCGGAAATCGTGGCTGTCGATGTGCTTCGGCGCGAGCGAATGATTGATCCATTCGTATTGCGTCGCATACAGATTCAGCTCGCTGCCGAACGGACGCTTGTCCTCGACGTCCTTCGCGCGCTGATAGACGATCGAGCGCTGCGCGTGCGAGAACGGCACTTCTTCCGTATCCGCCTCGACCACATACTGCCGCATCATCGGCCGGAAGAATTCAAAGAACGTGCGGAAATGGCTCGTGATTGGAAAATTGCGCCGCAGCGTATGCCGGGTTTGAGTCAGATCCCAGATGCCGAGCAGGGACAGCGCGCCGAAAATCGCCGCGGTCCAGCGCCAGATCAGGCCGTCCCAGAGCATCGCGAGCGACAGTGCGAACAGCAGCAGGCAGAGAGCGAACGGCACGAAGCGCGAGGGCAGCATGGTCTGGCGTCCGGTGAGGAAATCGGCGCGAGCATACGCCGGCGATGATGACGAATGCGAGTGGTAGCACGGCTGGCGTACACTTGAGGGGTGAATCAGCAAATCCCGCCGCAAAATCCACGCCGCCCGCGCACGCCACCGAATCCCGCAGCACAGGAGTCGTTGCCGCTGGGCGCGCTGAAGTCGAAGGCCGCCCCGCCGGCGAAGCGCGCCGATCTCAGCGCGCGTCCGCAGATTTCGGTGCCGCCGGTCGGTGCGGTCAAGCGCCCGCCCGGCAAAGCGAAGGTGGAAAAGCCGCTTCCGAGCCGCATCGACGGCGCGCAGCTGCGCGAACGCCTCGGCGAATACGCCAAACTTGCGCGCATGCACCGGCCGATCGGCGCGGCGCTGCTGCTCTGGCCGACGTGGTGGGCGTTGTGGCTCGCGGCCGGCGATTTTCCGCCGTGGTCGATGCTGGTGATCTTCACGCTCGGCGTGTTTCTCATGCGCTCGGCGGGCTGCGTGATCAACGACTACGCCGATCGCAAGCTCGATCCGGAAGTCAAACGCACGCGCGAACGGCCGATCGCCGCAGGGACGGTCTCGCCGCGCGAAGCGCTGGTCGTGTTCGCCGTGCTGATCGCGCTCGCTTTCGTGCTCGTGCTGTTCACCAATCGGCTGACGATCGAGCTGTCCTTCGTCGGCGCGTTCCTCGCCGCGACCTATCCGTTCACCAAGCGCTACACGCATCTGCCGCAGGTGTATCTCGGCGCGGCGTTCGGCTGGTCGATCCCGATGGCGTTCGCCGCGGTGACGAATTCGACGCCGCCATTGTGTTGGCTGCTGTTCCTCGCCAACGTGCTGTTCTCGACGATCTACGACACCGAGTACGCCATGGTCGATCGCGACGACGACCTGCGCGTCGGCGCGAAGTCGACCGCGATCCTGTTCGGCGACGCCGATCTGACCATCATCGGCGTGCTGATGGCGACCTTCCTGCTTGCGATGGCGCTCGTTGCGCAGCGCGGGCATCTGCATTGGCCGTATTTCGCCGGCCTCGCCGCCGCTGCGGGCCTGTTCGCGTATCAACTGTGGATCATGCGCGGCCGCGATCGCGACGCGTGTTTCGAGGCTTTCCGCAACAACAATTGGGTCGGCATGGCGCTGTGGGCGGGCATCGCCGTGTCGC
>DAIMZS010000392.1:0-2258 GCA_036733825.1 Rudaea sp. | reverse complement strand
GGATGCGAGCGGAAAAGCGAAGGGATGCGCCCGCCAGGAAAATCAAGAACAAAGACACTAGATTCCGGCTTCCGCCGGAATGACGAGTAAAAAAGCTGGCGGCTTACGCCAGCCCCAACCCCAGCGCCTGCCGATGCAAATCCGGCGCCCCCGCAAGCACGCTCGTCGTAGCGAGCGTCAGCTCGCGCCCAGCGAGATCGGTGAACGTACCTCCGGACTCGCGCACGATAACGGCGAGCGCGGCGATGTCGAGGATGTTGACGTCCGACTCGATCACCAGATCGAGACTGCCGCGCGCGAGCAAATGATAGTGGTAGAAATCGCCGTAACCGCGCGTGCGGCCGCAGCGCTGGACCAAGCCGGCGAGCGCGTCCCATCCCGGTCCGCGCGAAAGGGTTTTCACGTTGCCGAACGAAATGGCGGTTTGCGCATCGAATGCGTTTGTGGCCGCGACACAGATCGGCGCGCCATTTAGAAACGCGCCGCCGCCCTTGCACGCCCAGGCGAGTTCGCCGAATTCCGACGCGCTCGACACGCCGAGCACCAGCTCGCCGCGATGCATCAGCGCGATCTGTGTGGAGAACATCGGGTAACCGCGCACGAAACTGCGCGTGCCGTCGATCGGATCGATCAGCCAGAGGAAATCGCTGTCGCCTTCGCGGCCTTCTTCCTCGCCATAATAGGCGTGATCGGGAAAGGTTTCGCGCAATACGCGCTTGATCGCCGCTTCCGACTCGCGGTCTGCGATCGTCACCGGCGTCTGATCGGCTTTGATCTCCACGGCGGTGCCGGCGCGATAGTGGCGCGCGATCACCTCGGCCGCGGCGTGGGCCGCGCGCTTGGCGACGTCGAGAGCGGAATCGAGAAAAGCAGGCGTCGGCATGGACGGCAAGTCTTGTGCGCGAAGGGGAGGGCGCCGATCATAGCAAAATGACTTCCTCTGCTTCCCTCAAGACTCGTTGGACCGAGCGCGATCTCGCCGTGCTTTGGCACCCTTGCACGCAGATGCGTGATCATGAATTCGTCCCCCTGACGCCGATCGCGCGCGGCGAAGGCGCCTGGCTGATCGATCATGACGGCAAGCGCTATCTCGACGCTGTGTCATCGTGGTGGACGAACCTGTTCGGCCACGCCAATCCACGCATCGCCGCGGCGCTCAAGGACCAGCTCGACAAACTCGAGCATGTGATCTTCGCCGGGTTCAGTCACGAACCCGGAATCCAGCTCGCCGAGGAACTGTTGCGTGTCGCGCCGAAAGGCTTCGCGCGCGTCTTCTACGGCGACAACGGATCGAGCGCGATCGAAATCGCGTTGAAGATGAGTTTCCACTACTGGCGCAATGAAGGCCGTAGGGGCAAGACGCGCTTCATCGCCCTGACCGGCGGCTACCACGGCGAGACGCTCGGCGCGCTGACCGTGACCGACGTGCCGCTGTATCGCGCGACCTATGCGCCGCTGCTCGGCGAACCGATCTTCGTCGCCTCGCCCGACTGCTACGAACGCGAGGCCGGCGAAGATTGGCAGGCGCATTCGCTGCGCAAGCTCGCCGACATGCGCGCCGCGCTCGAACGCCACGCGCACGAGGTCAGCGCGGTGATCGTCGAGCCGCTCGTGCAGTGCGCGGGCGGCATGCGCATGTACCATCCGGCATATCTGAGCGGACTGCGCCGGCTTTGCGACGAGTTCGAAGTGCATTTGATTGCCGACGAGATCGCCGTCGGCTTCGGCCGCACCGGCACGCTGTTCGCGTGCGAGCAAGCGGACATCACGCCCGATTTCCTCTGCCTGTCCAAGGGCATCACCGGCGGCTTCCTGCCGTTCTCGGCGGTGCTGACGAACGCGCGTGTCTACGAGGCGTTCTATGCGGAGTACGCCGCCGGCAAGGCGTTTCTGCATTCGCACAGTTACACCGGCAACGCACTGGCCTGCCGCGCCGCGCTGGAGACGCTGGCGATCTTCCGCGACGAGCCGGTGATCGAACGCAACCGCGCGCTCGCGCGCCATTTGAGCGAGCGTCTGGCGATGTTGACAGGCCATCCTCACGTGGCCGAGGTGCGTCAGACCGGCATGATCGCCGCGGTCGAACTCGTGCGCGACAAGGCAACGCGCACGCCGTTTCCGAGCGCCGACCGGCGCGGCCTGCGCGCGTATCTGCACGCATTGCCGCATGGTGTGCTGCTGCGCCCGCTCGGCGACGTGATTTATTTCATGCCGCCGTACGTGATCACGCCGGAGGAGATCGATTTCATGGTCGATGT
>DAIMZS010000391.1:0-2265 GCA_036733825.1 Rudaea sp. | reverse complement strand
CCGGCGCAGGCGGCCGCCGTGCTTGCCAATCGCGCGTCGGTGCATCTGGCGCGCGAAGATTTTGCGGCGGCGGAACGCGATGCGCGCGCTGCCGCACAGCAGGATCCGACATCGTTCGGCGCCTGGTTCAATCTCGGCATGGTTCTTCGTGCGCGGCAGGACGATGGCGCTGCGGCATCCGCCTTCGCGCGCGCCAGTGCATTGAGGCCGCAGCACGCGCGTGCGCTGCTCGAATGGTTGTCCGCGGCGGCCGTAACGGGACAATTCGCCGGTATCCCACAGCGCGTGCGCTCGCCGTTGCCTGCGCTGGCCGGCGAGCGGCGGCTCGCACTCGATGCCGCGCTGAGTCTGAGCCAGCACGGCCAGGCCGGAGCCGCGTTCATCGTGCTCTCACAGCTGCGCCGCGAATTGCCGAACGACGACGAGGTGCGCCAGCGTCACGAGATCGAACGCCGCTATGGCGCCGCCGGTCTGCTCGAACAGCAGGGCAGGACACAGGCCGCGCTGTCCGCTGCGGAGATGTTGTTGGACGAGGTGCCCTGGCATCGCGCCACACGCATGCTGCGCGCCGGCCTGCTCGCGGAACGCGGCGAGGCGGCGCAGGCCGTCGCAGGTTATCGTCGAGTGATCGAAACCGTACCCGACGACGCCATCGCCGGCAGCGCGCTGCTGATCGCGATGCAGCACGATCCGAGCCTGTCGGCCGATGCGATCGCCGACGCGCATCGCGCCTGGGCTGCGCAGCATGTGCCGCGGCTTGCGCCGCCGTGGCCCGCGCAAAAATCCAATGCCGACCCCGATCGACCGTTGCGCATCGGCTGGTTGTCGCCGCGGTTTTTCTCGGGACTGGTCGCGGATTTTTTCCTGCCGCTGCTGGAAAAATTCGACCGCGCCGAGGCGACCCATATTCTGTACGACTCCGGCGCCATCGACGACACGACGACCGCGCGCTTTCGCGCCGCCGCCGATGAATGGCGGCGCGTCGACGAACTCGACGACGACGCGTTGTGCGAGCGGATTCGAGGCGATCGCATTGACATACTCGTCGAGCTCAGCGGACACAGTCCCGGCAACCGCCTGTGCGCGCTGGCGCGGCGGCCGGCGCCGGTGCAAGTCGCGTGGCTCGACTATTTCCACAGCACCGGAACCCACGCGGTCGATGTGCTGATCAGCGACGCCGTGCTGAGTCCGCCGGCGCTGGCGCATCATTACAGCGAGCGCGTGCTGACCTTGCCGTCGGGACGGCTGTGTTGGACCGCGCCGGCCGATGCGCCTGTGGTCGGTCCGCGCGATGGCGCGCCGCTGCGCTTCGCCAGTTTCAACCGCATCAACAAGGTCAACGACGAGGTGCTCGCCGCTTGGTCGCGCATTCTGGCCGACGTGCCGCACAGCGTATTGCGTTTGAAGGCGCGCGCGTTCGACAGCGCCGACGAGCGCGCTTACTTTCTCGCGCGCTGTGCCCGACACGGCATTGCTGCGGAGCGGTTCGAACTGCTCGGCTACGGCACGCATGCGCAAGCACTGGCGGCCTACGCCGACGTCGACATTGCGCTCGATCCATTTCCGTTCTCGGGCTGCGCGACCAGTCTCGACGCGTTGTGGATGGGCGTACCGGTGGTCACCCGCATCGGCGAGTCGATGGTCAGCCGGCAGGGCGCCAGCCTTTTGGCCTCGCTTGGCCTGAAAGAATGGATCGCGGAAAATACCGACGACTACGTGCGTTGCGCATCGAATTTGGCGACGGACGCGGCGCGTCGGCGCGACTTGCGCGCCGGCCTGCGAGGACGCGTGCGCGAGAAACTTTGCGATACGGCTCGCCATGCGCAGGAATTGAGCGCGGCGTTGCGAGAAGCTTGGCGGCTTCACTGCCGCAGAGCGCCGAATACGGAAACGAGAAAATGACCGAGATCTACACCTTGCATCGCGGCACCGCGCCGTTGCTGATTTCCCTGCCGCACGACGGCACCGTGTTGCCCGACGACATCGCCGGGCGGCTCGTTGCGCAGGCGCGGCGCGTGCCGGACACCGACTGGCACGTCTCGCGTTTGTACGCGTTTGCGCGAGACCTGGGCGCGTCGATGATCGTGCCGACCTGTTCGCGCTACGTGGTCGATCTCAACCGTCCGCCGGATGATGTGTCGCTATATCCGGGCCAGAACACGACCGGGTTGTGCCCGGTCGTGCAGTTCTCCGGCGAACCGGTCTACCGTTCCGGCATGGAGCCGACGCCCGAGGAAATCGCGCAGCGCGTCGAGCGCTACTGGC
>DAIMZS010000390.1:0-2272 GCA_036733825.1 Rudaea sp. | reverse complement strand
GTCGGCAATTTCGTCGAAGTGAAGAACGCGGCCGTCGGAAAAAATTCCAAAGCCAATCATCTGAGCTACATCGGCGACGCGACGATCGGTGCCGGCGTCAACGTCGGCGCGGGCACGATCACCTGCAACTACGACGGCGTGAACAAATTTCGCACGGTGATCGAGGACGGCGCCTTCATCGGCTCGAATGCGGCGCTGGTCGCGCCGGTGACGATCGGCAAGGAGGCGACGATCGGCGCGGGTTCGACGATCACCAAGAACGCGCCGCCAGGCGAATTGACCGTCGCGCGCGCGCGGCAGGCGACGCTGCCGGGTTGGAAGCGCCCGCAAAAAGCGCCGAAATAGCCAGACTCCTCGGAAAACCGAATAAAATTCGCGGCTAACTGATTCGAGGAATGCTTCATGTGCGGAATTGTCGGCGCGATCGCGCAGCGCGATGTCACCCCGATTTTGGTCGAAGGCCTGCGGCGGCTGGAGTACCGCGGCTACGACTCCACCGGCCTTGCGCTCGCTCAGCCCGGCGGCGACTTGAGCCTGTGGCGCACCGTCGGCAAGGTCACTCAGCTTGCGCAGAAGATCCAGGCGGCGCCGCGTGAGGGCGTGCTCGGCATCGCCCACTCGCGCTGGGCCACGCACGGCGGTGTCACCGAGGCGAACGCGCACCCGCATGTGTCGGAACACCGCATCGCGCTGATCCACAACGGCATCATCGAGAATTATCTGGAGATCCGCGAGTCGCTGCGCGCAAAAGGCTACGTCTTCACCTCTGAGACCGACACCGAAGTCATCACGCATCTCATTCACGACTACGTCAAGCAGGGCCGTGATCTCACCGAAGCTGTGCAATCGGCGGTGAAGAAACTTACCGGCGCCTACGCAATCGTCGTGTTCGATGCGCAGCAGCCGGACCGCATCGTCGTCGCGCGCATCGCCAGTCCGCTCGTGATCGGTTTCGGCGAGGGCGAAAATTTCGTCGCCTCCGACGTGCAGGCGCTGCTGCCGGTGACGCGCAAGTTCATTTTTCTCGAAGAAGGTGATGTCGCCGACGTGCGCCGCGACGCGGTGACGGTATTCGATGCCGCCGGCCACGTCATCCAGCGCAAGCTGCACGAGTCGTCGCTGTCCGCCGACGCCGTCGAGCGCGGCGAATATGCGCACTACATGCTCAAGGAAATCCACGAGCAGCCGCAGGCGATCGCCGACACGCTCGAAGGACGCATCGCCAACGATCGCATCCTGCCGAACATCTTCGGCGTCGACGCGGAAGCGCTGCTCGAGCGCGTGCGTCACGTGCAGATCGTCGCCTGCGGCACGAGCTATCACGGCGGCCTCGTCGCGCGCTACTGGTGCGAGTCGCTCGCCGGCATTCCGTGCAGCGTCGAGATCGCGAGCGAATTCCGCTACCGCGACGTCGTCGTGCCGAAGGACAGCCTGTTCGTCACCATCTCGCAGTCCGGAGAAACCGCGGACACGTTGGCCGCGCTGAGTCAGGCATCGAGGCTCGGCTATCTCGGCACGTTTGCGATCTGCAACGTGCCCGAGTCCAGTCTCGTGCGCGAATCCGATCTCGTGCTCATGACGCGCGCCGGCCCCGAGATCGGCGTCGCCTCGACCAAGGCGAACACGACGCAGCTCGCCGCGCTCGCGCTGCTGATGCTCGAACTCGCGCGCCTCAACGGCTTGCCGGCGGAGCGCCTGCGCGAACTCGTCGCCGAACTCGCGCAGCTGCCGCGCGCGGTCGACGCGGCGCTCAAGACGGAGGACCAGGTGCGCGAACTCGCCAAGCGCTTCGTGCCCAAGCAGCACACGCTGTTCCTCGGCCGCGGCACGCATTGGCCGGTCGCGCTCGAAGGTGCGCTCAAGCTCAAGGAAATTTCCTACATCCACGCCGAAGGCTATGCGGCGGGCGAACTCAAGCACGGCCCGCTCGCGCTGGTCGACGCCGATATGCCGGTGGTCGCCGTGGTGCCGAACGATTCTCTGCTCGAAAAGCTCAAGTCGAATCTGGCCGAGGTTCGCGCACGCGGCGGCGAGCTGTTCGTCATCGCCGACGAGGGCGCAGACATCGACGCGCGCCAGCTTAGCGCGCACGAAGGCCACGGCGCGTTGATCAAAATCGACGCCGGCGGCAACTTCATCGCGCCGGCGGTGTTCACCGTGCCGCTGCAGTTGCTCGCCTACCACGTCGCCGTGCTGCGCGGCACCGACGTCGATCAGCCGCGCAATCTGGCCAAGTCGGTGACGGTCGAATAGAGCGGCCAACTCGGCGGTT
>DAIMZS010000389.1:0-2282 GCA_036733825.1 Rudaea sp. | reverse complement strand
ACGCGGTCGATCGTCGCCGCGCGGCAGTGCGGGCGCAGCCCTTCGCTCGCGAGGATCAGATCGATGCGCATGCCGAGATTGCGGCGAAAGCCCGCGGCGCGATAGTCCCACCACGAGTAATGCCCCGCCTCCTCGCTGAACAGGCGGAACGTGTCGTGCAGGCCGAGCTCGGCGATGGCCTTGAGTGCGTCGCGCTCCGGCGTCGAGCAAAGAATCTGTTCTTTCCACGCGACCGGATCGTAAATGTCGCGGTCGTCCGGCGTGATGTTGAAATCGCCGAGCACGACGAGATTGGGGTGACGCTTGATTTCCTCGGCGAGAAACGCGCGCACCTTGGCCAGCCAGTCGAGTTTGTAGGCATATTTTTCGCTGCCGACATCCTGACCGTTGACGACGTAGAGGTCGGCGATGCGCAGATCGCCGACGGTCGCGATCAGGATGCGCCGCTGCGGATCGTCGAGTCCCGGGATGTCGGTGACGACATCGCGCGGCTCCTCGCGCGCGAGGATCGCGACGCCGTTGTAGGTCTTCTGCCCGGAGAACACGACGCGATAGCCCGCGGCCTGGATTGCATCGCCCGGAAACTTCGTGTCTTCCATCTTCGTTTCCTGCAGCGCGACGATGTCGGGCTGCGCGTCGGCGAGCCACGTGGTCAGATGCGGCAGGCGCACGTTGAGCGAGTTGACGTTCCAGCTGGCGATTTTCATGCGGCGATTCCGGATCGGGTAGCTCAATAGTACGGTGTCGGATCGACGATCACGACCTTGTCGAGGTAAGCGCGCGCCGCTTCGCGATCGCGCGCGGCTTCTTCGCCGATCCATTCGCGGAACGCGCCGATCTTGCGCGCATGATCGCGGGCCACCGGATAGGCGAACCAGAACGCGCGGCCGTCGCCGGCGACGAAATCGTGCGCGGAAACCAGGCGTCCGGCGTCGATCTCGTTGCGGAACAGGATCGGCGAGCCGATCGCGATGCCTTGCCCCGCCACCGCCGCGGCGATGTCGAGGTATTCGCTCGACAAGGTCGTGCGGAAGCGGCCCGGCGGCGGCGTTTCGGAAAAACCGCGCGCGCGGTACCACAGGGCCCACCAGTCGTAGCGGCCGAGCAGCGGCACCTCGACCGGCTTGCGCGGATCGGCGATCGCCGTGGCCGCGTGCTTGAGCGCGGGGGAACACAGCGGCATGAACAAGCTCGGGAACAGCTCGTGCGTGCGCAATCCCGGCCAGCGGCCGTGGCCGTTGCGGATCGCCGCGTCGTAGCGGCTCGCGGTCAGGTCTTCGGCGAGCGGCGAGAGATCCAGCTCGAGGGAAATGTCCGTGTGGCGGCTGCGGAAGCGCCCGAGTTTCGGCGTCAGCCAACTGGTGCCGAGGCTCGGCAGCGTGGTCAGCGACAGGCGCGCTTCGTCGGTCTCGGCGGCGCGCAGGAAGCTCGCGCGCAAGGTGTCGAACGCGATCGTGGCTTCGCGCGCGGCGAGCAGGCCCGGTTCGGTCAGCGAGACATGCTGCGCATGGCGCACGAACAGGCGCACGCCGGTTTGCTGTTCGAGCCGGCGCACGTGATAGCTCACCGCGGCGGCCGTGGTGTCGAGCTCCTGCGCCGCCTTGGCGAAGCTGCCATGGCGCGCCGCCGCCTCGAAGGCGCGGATGGCGATTAGCGACGGCAGGCGGCGTTCGGGCAGCATAAATATGGCTTAGCCTGCGCACCGATATTCGCCTTGTCAACGCCGCGTGCGGATCACCACACTGCGCGCACCCCAACGGCCACTTTGTGGAGAACCCGATGTCGCGTCCCTCCCGCCGTCACTTTCTCGTCCAGGCCATCAGCGCCGCCAGTCTGCCGCTGGCGTCGACATGGGCCCCGCGCCTCTTCGCCGCCGAGAGCCCGCCCGCCGATCCGGCCAAACATGCGCACGATTGGGATTGGCTGATCGGCAATTGGGACGTCAAACACCGCCGCCTCAAGGAGCGCCTGGTCGGCGACACCCATTGGGAGGAATTCCGCGGCAAGAGCGCGCTGTGGTCGGTGCTCGACGGCCTCGGAAACGTCGACGACAACTGGCTCGACCTGCCGGGCGGCGAGTACCGTGGCCTGACCTTGCGCGCGTTCGACGCCGCCACCGGCACCTGGGCGATTTGGTGGCTCGACGGCCGCAATCCGACCCATATCGATCCGCCGGTGCGCGGCAGTTTTGCCGGCGACGTCGGCACTTTTCTCGGCCGCGACACGTTCAAGGGCCGCCCGATCATCATGCGCTTCCATTGGCGCGACGTTCACAGCGCCCG
>DAIMZS010000388.1:0-2296 GCA_036733825.1 Rudaea sp. | reverse complement strand
TACGACCTCGCCGGCTTCTGCGTCGGCGCGGTGGAAAAGGCCGCGCTGATCGACGGCGCCCAGGTGCAGGCGGGCGATGCGATCATCGGCATCGCGTCGAGCGGGCCGCACTCGAACGGCTATTCGCTGATCCGCAAGATCGCGGCGCGCGCCGGCAACCCGTTCGACCTCGATCTCGGCGGCGTCAAACTTGCCGATGCGCTGATGGCGCCGACGACGATCTACGTGAAGCCCATTTTGGAGTTGCTGAAAGCGCAGCCCGTGCACGGCATGGCCCACATCACCGGCGGCGGCCTCACCGAAAACATCATCCGCGTCGTGCCCGACGCGCTCGGCATCGCGCTCGACAGCTCGACCTGGAAACTGCCGGCCGTGTTCGACTGGCTGCAGCGCGAAGGCAACGTGCCGCGGGCCGAAATGTGGCGCACGTTTAATTGCGGCATCGGCTATACGCTGATCATCGCGCGTGACCAGGTCGCCGCGACGCTGCAGCGCCTCGCCGGCCTCGGTCTCGCCGCGTGGACGATCGGCGAGATCGTTCCCGCACGCGGCGACGAGCGCGTGCATATCGCCTGACTCCGGCCGAGGCACGCTTGAGCGAATCCAACGCGAGCCCGAAGTCGCGGCCGCTGCGCGTCGTCGTCTTCGCCTCCGGCCGCGGCAGCAATTTCGCCGCGCTGATCGAAGCTCAGCAGCGTGGCGAGCTGCCGATCGACATCGTCGCCCTGCTCTCCGACAAGTCGGCCGCAGCTGCGCTTCAACTCGCGCGCGACGCGGGCGTGCAAGCGATCGCGCTGCAACCGCGCGAGTATGCGAGCCGCGTAGAATTCGATCGCGCGATTTTCGAGCACGCCGCGCAGTTCGCGCCGGACCTGATCGTCCTCGCCGGCTTCATGCGCATCATCGATCCCACCGTCGTCGCGCCGTGGGTCGGACGCATGATCAACATCCACCCTTCGCTGCTGCCGAAATACCCCGGCCTGCGCACGCATTCGCGCGCGATCGAAGCGCGCGATGTCGAACACGGATCGAGCGTGCACTACGTCACCGCCGACCTCGACGGCGGGCCGGTCATCGCCCAGGCGTTTCTGCCGATCGCCGGCGGCGATACGCCCGAAACGCTCGCGGCGCGGCTGCTGCCGCTCGAACATCGTCTGCTCGTCGCCACGACGCGCCTGATCGCGAGCGGCGAAATCGCGCTGTGCGACAACCAGGTCGCCCACCGCGGCCACGTTCTCGCCGCTCCGCTGCATCTCGACACCGACGGCACCTTGCGCTGAGATCTGCGCAGAGCAGTCGCGATATCGGTTTCGTTCAGCCGCGGCGCGGCAGACTCGTTTGGCGTTTCGTTTCCAAGGTTTTCGCCATGCACAAGTCTGCCCTCGTGTTTCTGCTCGCTCTGTCTTCTGTCGCCGCCGAGGCGGCTGACCTGAAGCCGTCCAGTGCGGTCTACACCGTCATTCGCGACGGCAAGACGATCGGCGATGCGACCTACACGCTCGCCCCCAATGCCGACGGCACCTGGACGCTGCGCAGCCAGATGCAAGGCACCTCGGGCATGGCGCGGCTCGTCGGTCTCGACGTACGCGAAGAGTCGACGTTCCGCTGGAACAACGGCAAGGTCGAAAGCATCCGCTACGACTACAAGCAGGATGCGACCTTCAAGAGCACGACCAAGCGCATCGATTTCGACCACGCAGCGAAGCAAGCACATTCGCGCGACGGCAAATCGACGTTCGACTATGCGATCCCGCCCGACGCACTCGACCGCACCAACCTGACCCTCGTCCTCGGCGCCGCCGCAGCGGGCGGTCAGCGCGATCTGACGCTACCCGTCGCCGGGCGCGACCACGTCGAACCGCAGCATTTCGTCGCCAAGGGCGAGGAAACCTTGCAGGTACCCGCCGGCAGTTTCAAAGCTCTGCGCTTTGAACGCGACGACATGCCGGGCAAAGCGCGCTCCTGGTACACGCCGTCGGTCGGCATCCTGCCGCTGCGCTTCGAGAAGGCGCAGGGGGATGGGTCGGTCATCGCGCTGGAGTTGAAGCAGCGCGGATAACGACGGACCCTATCTTTTTCTCGTCATTCCCGCGTAGGCGGGAATCCAGTTCTTAGCTCGTCATTCCGGCGGCTTTCAACAGCCGAATGCTGGTCAAGCCGGAATCCAGTTTTTGTCTTTGTGCTCGTCATTCCCGCATGCTCTTAGCGGGAATCCAGTGCCTTTTTCTTTTAACAGCAAAAGCTTCCACTCGTCCTCCGGACGAGCGGGTCACTTCTCTTTGCTCGTGCAAAGAGA
>DAIMZS010000387.1:0-2308 GCA_036733825.1 Rudaea sp. | reverse complement strand
AACGCGGCGACACGCGCGAGCAGGGCGCGGCGTTCGCCGTCGTGGAGCAGAACGCTGTCGGCGTCGACCTCGCTGCGGTAGCGGCGCGCGATGCCGTCGAATTCGGCGCTGAGAAAACCGTCGCCGATGCGCGCGTTGGCGACGACGCTGCGCGCCTCACCGATATTCAACGCGTAGCTGCCGTCCGCGCCGTGCGCATCAACCTCGATGCGCTCGCCCGCATGGGAAAAGCAGACGATGCGCTTGCCCGGATGGCCCAGCCGCCACGCGTCCGCGCGCGCCCACGGCGAATGCGGATCGCCGCTCGCGCGGGCCGCACGCGGTGCGGCGGCTTCCTCGTCGAGCAGCACGGCCGTGGCCGCCGCGAACAGCATCGCCGGATCGGGCGCGGCATCGGCCGGCAGGAATTCGGCGAGATGACGGTCGAGATAGCCGGTGTCGATGCGCCCTTCGATCACCGCGGGATGGCGGACGAGACGTTCGAGAAAATCGATGTTCGATTTCGGTCCGATGACGGCGCATTGGGCGAGCGCCTCGCGCATGCGCTGCAACGCGGCGGGGCGGTCGCGGTCCCAGACGATCAGTTTGGCGATCATCGGGTCGTAGAAGATCGTCACCGTGTCGCCTTCGATCACGCCGGAATCGATGCGCACATGGGCGTTCGGCACAGGCAGCTGCAGGCGCTGCAGCTTGCCCGAACCGGGCAAAAATCCCTGCGAAGGATCTTCCGCGTACAGGCGCAGTTCGATCGCATGGCCGTCCTGCGGCACGGCCTTGGTGCGGATCAGCGACGGCGGCAGCGGCTCGCCTGCGGCGACGCGCAGCTGCAGCTCGACGAGATCCAGGTGCAGCACCATCTCGGTGACCGGATGTTCGACCTGCAGGCGCGTGTTGATCTCCATGAAATAGAAATCGCCCGCCGGCCCAACGATGAATTCGACCGTACCCGCGTTCACGTAGTCGAGCGCTCGCGCGGCCGCGATTGCGGCGTCGCCCATCTTCGCGCGCAGCTCGGGGGTGAGGAACGGCGAGGGTGTTTCCTCGAGTACCTTCTGATAGCGGCGCTGCGCCGAACATTCGCGTTCGTTGAGATGGATCGCGTTGCCGTGCGTGTCGCCAAAGATTTGGAATTCGATATGGCGCGGATTTTCGACGTAGCGTTCGAGCAGCACGCGGTCGCGACCGAAGGCGCTCTTCGCTTCGCGCTGGCAGGATTCGAGATTCGCCGCGAATTCCGCCGCCGAGCGCACGATGCGCATGCCCTTGCCGCCGCCGCCGTACGCGGCTTTGATCATCAGCGGAAAACCGATGCGCTGCGCTTCGCGCGCGAGCAGAGCGGCGTCCTGATCCTCGCCGGTGTAGCCGGGAACGACCGGCACGCCGTGGCCGGCCATCAATTCCTTCGCGCCGGCCTTCGAGCCCATCTTGCGCATCGACGCGGCCGACGGACCGATAAAGACGATGCCGGCTTTTTCGCAAGCGTCGGCGAAGTCGGGATTTTCGGAAAGAAATCCGTAGCCCGGATGAATTGCTTGCGCACCCGATTTTTTAGCGGCCTCGATGATCGCTTCGCCGCGCAGATACGAATCGGCCGGCCGCGGGCCACCGATCGGATAGGCGAAGTCGGCCAGGCGCACATGCTGCGCGGTCGCGTCGGCTTCGGAGTACACCGCGACGGTCTGGATGCCGAGGCGCCGGGCCGTGCGGATGATGCGGCAGGCAATCTCGCCGCGATTGGCTATGAGGATTTTGCTGAACATGATCTTTAACGCGGATAAGAGCGGATTTACTCGGATAAGAGCGGATTTTTTGGATTGAAGACCCGGCGTTTTATTTGGGCCTTGGGACCGAAGTTCAGCAATAGGCCCACTTGAAAGCCGGTGGTTTTTAGGTAGTTCAACAGCTGCGCCTCGTGCGCTTCGTTGAGCTTTGAAGCCACTTTCAATTCGACTAGTAAGCGTTCCTCCACCACGAGGTCCGCTCGGAATTCGCCGACTATTCGACCTCGAAACGAGACGGACAACGGTGCTTGTTGCTCGACGTAAAACCCATCTTCCCGCAGTGCAAATGCCAATGCATTTTCGTACACACTTTCGACGAATCCGTGCTGAAGTTCGTTGTACACGGAGTAAAACACTCCAATGACTTGCTCGGTCAACTCTTTCGCGATCAATCCGCTCTTATCCGCCTTCATCCGCTTTTATCCGCGTTAAAAATCGTTATTCAGGCAAATGGCAGCAGGCCTCGATGTTATGGCCGTCGGGATCGAGCACGAACGCGCCGTAGTAGTTGGCATGATAGTGCGGGC
>DAIMZS010000386.1:0-2360 GCA_036733825.1 Rudaea sp. | reverse complement strand
GCGCCGATGCCGATCACGACGAACAACGGCAGCAGTTTCACAATCGTGATGACGAGCTGGGCGATGCCCGCCGTGCGCACGCCGGCAAGGTTGAACGCGGTGCCGAGCCACAGCACGATCAGTGCGCACGCGGCTTCACGCCCGGGCGTGGCGAGCACTGGAAAAACCGCCGCGAGGCTGCCGGCGAAGGCCACCGCGATCGCGGCGACTGCGCACCACACCGAAATCCAGTAGCTCCAGGCCATGATGAAGCCGGTGAATTCGCCGAATGCGACACGGGCATACGCATACGGCCCGCCCGCGATCGGATAGCGCCGCGCGAGATAAGCGAACACGTACGCCAACAGCAGCGCGCCCGCGGCGGACAGGGCCCAGCCATACAGGCTGGCCTGGCCGTAGGGCGCGAGCGAAGCCGGCAGCAGAAATACGCCGGAGCCGATCATGTTGCCGACGACGAGCGCGGTGGCGGACCACAGGCCGAGCGCTCTTGTCGATGGGCTCATGCGCGCGGACCGCCCGTGCGGGAGGGACGTGAGGCGATAGCGCAGAATGACGGCGGCATCGGCGCAGTATCCACGGTTTGCCGCGTCACGCAAACAGCGCGACCTATGCGTCGGAAGTGCAACAAGTTCTTCGCCGAATGGCGCTTCCGCCGCAAAAAGCTAGGCTTTCTTCACGAACTCCGACTTGAGCCCCATCTGGCCGATGCCGTCGACGCGGCAATCGATATCGTGATCACCGTCGACGAGGCGGATGTTCTTCACTTTCGTGCCGACCTTGACCACGGCCGAGGAACCTTTGACTTTGAGGTCCTTGATGACCGTCACCGTGTCGCCGTCGGCGAGCACGTTGCCGACCGCGTCGCGCACGACCTTGGCCTCCTCGGCGCCCGCCGGCGCCGCGTTCTGCGCCCATTCGTACGCGCACTCCGGGCAGACGTAGAGATCGCCGTCGGCGTAGGTGTATTCGGAGTTGCATTTGGGGCAGCGCGGCAGATCAGTCATGGTGTTTTCAAGGTCGGTTACCGACGTTTTGTTCGAACAAGCGATAAATGCGCTTGTACTCGTCCAGCCACGAATCTGCGTTGGTGAAACCGTGACGGTCAAGAGCGTACGGCGAAATCGTGAAGTTGTCCTTGTGCAGCTCGATCAGGCGCTGATAAAGGCGCATCGAATCCTCGAACAACACGTTGTCGTCGATCATGCCGTGGCAGATCAGCAGCGGATCGCGCAAGCCATCGGCGAACTCGATCGGCGAAGATCGCTTGTACGCAATCGGATCGTCCTGCGGCGTATTGAGGATATTCGAGGTGTACTCGTGGTTGTACTGCATCCAGTCGGTGACCGGACGCAGGGCGGCGCCCGCGGCGAACTCGCCCGGCGCGCGGAACAGCGCCATCAGCGTCATGAAGCCGCCGTACGAACCGCCGTAGATGCCGACGCGCTTCGGATCGACGCCGTAATGGTCGACGAGGTATTTCTTGCCGTCGAGCAGATCTTCGAGTTCGGGATGGCCCATCTGCCGGTAAATCGCCGTGCGCCAGTCGCGGCCGTAGCCTTCCGATCCGCGGTAGTCCATGTCGATGACGACATAGCCCTTCTGCACGAGCAGGTTGTGGAACATCTGCTCGCGGAAATACGCCGGATATTGCAGATGCACGTTCTGCAGATAGCCCGCGCCGTGCACGAAAACCACGGCCGGGTGCTTCGCGGATTTGTCGCCGTCGGCCGGCTTGTACACCTTCGCCGCAATGGCGCCTTTGAAGTGCGTCGAAGGCACCTCGACGATCTCCGGCGCGAGCCAAGTCATCGCCGCGTACGCAGCCGTGCGCGCGTCGCCGAGTTCACGCGGCGAACCCGAACCGTCCGCGCTCGCGATCGCAAGCTGCGCCGGCACATAGCTCGACGAATGGGTCACGAGCAGCTGCTTGTCGTCGTGGCTCAGCGCGAAATCCTGCAGACCCTTGTATTGAGTGACGCGTTCGAGCTTGCCGCCCGCCGCCGGCACGCGATAGATGTCGTAGGCGTACGCCGCTTCGGCATTTGCACGCACGTAGAACCAGCGCCCGTCGGTGGACAATTGCGGGTGCGAGACTTCGAACTTGCCGCTCGTCAGCGCAACGGCCTTGCCGCCAGTGGTTTTAGTATACAAATGCGCATAGCCGGTTTCTTCGGATTCAAACCACAACGTGCGCTGATCGTTGAGGAAACCGAATTCGTTGAAGTTCCAGTTGATCCAGGCCGGATCGGTCAGGCGATGCTGCGGCACGAGCGCATGCCGGTCGAAATCGACCGTCGCGATCCAGCGGTCCTTGTTGTCGATCGCGCGCAGCTGGATCGCCAGCATCTGGCCGTCGCGGC
>DAIMZS010000385.1:0-2368 GCA_036733825.1 Rudaea sp. | reverse complement strand
GGCGGCAGTTCGGTGCTGAGGATTTGATACACGCGCCGACCTTCGGCCAGTCGCGCCGCGGCATCATCATCGTCGGCGCCTTTGACCAGCACGACGAACTCTCCACGTTGCTGATCCGCATCGGCGGCCACGCGCGCGGCGAGTTCGGCGAGCGTGCCGCCGAGCACGGTCTCGAACTGCTTGGTCAGCTCGCGCGCGACCACTGCCTCGCGCGCGCCGCCGAATTCCGCGGCGAGATCGGCCAGCGCCTCGACGATGCGATGGCTAGACTCGTAGAAGATCAACGTGCGCGTTTCTGCGCACAGCGTCTGCAGCTGCGCGCGCCGCGCCGCGGACTTGGCCGGCAAAAATCCTTCGAATACGAAACGATCCGACGGCAGGCCCGCCGCCGACAGAGCCGCGATCGCCGCGCAGGCGCCGGGGATCGGCGACACCGCCACCCCGGCCTCGCGCGCCGCGCGCACGAAGCGATAGCCCGGATCGCTGACCAGCGGCGTGCCCGCGTCGCTGATCAGCGCGATGTTCTTGCCGGCCTGCAACTGACGCACGAGTTCGGCGCTGGCCTCGCGCTCGTTGTGCTCGTGCAGCGCGACGCAGCGCGTGGCGATGCCGTGATGGCGCAGCAGGGCGGCGCTGTGGCGCGTGTCCTCGGCGGCGATCAGGTCGGCCTGCGCCAGCGTCGCGCGTGCGCGCGGGGTCAGGTCGTCGAGATTGCCGATCGGCGTCGCGACGACGAAAAGCTTGCCGCCGGAGGCCGCCGGATTGCCGTCATGCTTGCTCATGCTGCCGCCTGAATGGAACCGGCCGATAGTGTAGCCCCACCCCTGTGCCCGCCGTGCTTCCGGTATCATGCGCGCACTCTCGAGACGGATTTTTTCATGCGCACGACGAGCCGCGCCCTGCGTCATTTTCTTTCCGCCATCGGCCTTGCCCTCCTCCTCGCCGGCTGCGCCGACCTCGCGGGCAACCGCGAGAACGTGCCGGCCGCAACCGATGCCGAGCACTGGTTCAAGAACGGCGAATTCGACCGCGCCGGCCAAGCCTTCATGGACATCGCCGACAGCGACCGCGACTACCGCGACCACTACCGCCTGCGCGCTGCCGAGGCGTTCCGCGAGGAAGGCAATCTCAACGCGGTCGCCTGGGCGCTCGAGGGCGTCAAGGCGCGCCGCCTGCCGGAGGCCGAGCAGCCGCGCCTGGATCTGCTCGAAGCCGAACTCGCCTTGTCCAAACAGGATGCGCAGCGCGCGCTGACTCTGCTCACGCTCGACGACACCAAACTGTCGCGCCCATTGCGCCTGCGCGCATTCGAACTGCGCGCGCGCGCGCAGCTCGTCGCCGGCGACGCCTTCGGCAGCGCACGCACGCGCGCCGCGCTCAATCCTTCGCTGCAGGGCCGCGACCGCGAGCAGAACGAAATGCAGATCATCGACACGCTTGCGCGCATCGATCCCGAAGCACTCAAACAGCAAGGCGCCTCGCTGATGCCCGGCGACGCGCTGCGGCCCTTCATCGACCTGGCCCTGCACCGATCGGGACAGGCGCTGCCGCAGACGCTCGCGCAGCCGGGCCTGCCGGTCGGCACGCTGCCCGGCGGACAGAACGCGGTCAACGGCGAAGGCTATCGGCCCGCGCGCGTGATCGCGCTGCTGCTTCCGATCGAGGGCCAACTCAAGGCCGTCGCCCAGGCGGTGCGCGACGGCGTCTTCGCCGCCTATTTTTCCGACCCGCATTCGCCGCGTCCGGAGCTGCGCCTCTACGACGCCGGCAACAGCGCGGACGAAGCCGTCGCCGCCTACCAGCGCGCCGTCAGCGAAGGCGCCGACCACGTGATCGGGCCGCTGCGCCGCGACGCGGTCTCCGCCGTGTTCGCGCAGAATCCGCTGCCGGCGCCCGTACTCGCGCTCAACCTGCCCGAGCGCGGCGAGCCGCCGCCGCTCGGCAGCACGGCATTCGGCCTCAATCCCGACACCGAAGGCGCGCAGGCCGCGCAGCATCTGCTCGATCGCGGCATCAATCACGCCGCGATCATCACCGCGGACACCGACTGGGCCGAACGCGCCGCCGCGGCCTTCCGCGCCCAGTTCGAAGCCGGCCGCGGCACGGTGATCGGCGAATCGCGGCTGAAGAGCGGCGATCTGAATTTTTCCACAAGTATACAAAAAGCTCTGTCCGGACTGCCTGCGCAGACCGCGGCGGCGCCGGCGCCAACGGCACCCGCCGACGCCGCCGGTATCTTCATCAGCATGCCGCCGCAGCAGGCGCGTCTGCTCGTGCCGCAAATCAAGCTTGCCGGCTATGGCGGCTTGCCGATCTTCGCCACTTCGCACATCTTCGGCGGCCTGACCAATCCGGGCATGGACCGCGA
>DAIMZS010000384.1:0-2376 GCA_036733825.1 Rudaea sp. | reverse complement strand
CCCCCTCACCCCAGCCCTCTCCCCCAACGATGAAACTGTTGGGGGAGAGGGAGCAATTGTTGCGAGTGCGTGCTGAAGTCATGTCGCTTCCTCACTCTTGCCGCGGATCGGCAGGGCGACGAAAAAACGCGTGCCGACGCCCGGCGTCGACACCGCGCGGATGCGGCCGTGGTGCTGTTCGATGATCTGAAAGCAGATCGACAGGCCCAAGCCCGTGCCCTGGCCGATCGGCTTGGTCGTGAAGAACGGATCGAAGATGCGCGCGAGATGCTCGGCCGGAATGCCGGCACCGTTGTCCTCGACCGCGATCATCAGGTATTGCCCGACCGCGTGCGTGCGCAGCGTGATGCGGCCCTGCTCGTGGCCGATCGCCTGCGCCGCGTTGGTGATCAGGTTGAGCAGCACCTGATTGATCTGCGCGGGCGAGCACATGATCTGCGGCACCTCGCCGAAGTGGCGCACGATCTCGATGTTCTTCTTGCGCAGCAGGTTGCCGCCGATCTTCAGCGCGCTCTCGATGAGCTGGTGCACGTCCACGCGCGCCACGCGCGCCTGGTCGAGGCGGCTGAAATCCTTGAGGTTGCCGACCAATTCGGAAATCTGGCCGACGCCGAATACCGTGTCGTCGAGCAGGCCGCTCAAGTCGTCGAGGGTGCCGAGGTCGAACGTTTCGCGCCGGCGTTCGAGGTCCTGCAGATGCGCGGCGAGCTGCGCTTCGTCGGTGCCGCTGCCGAAAAAATCGACGACCTGCTGATACGCATGGATCAGGCCGCGCAGATCGCCGAGCGAGGCCTGGGTCATCTCGACGTTGTTGCGCACGTAGCCGAGCGGCGTGTTGATCTCGTGCGCGATGCCGGCGACCATCTGGCCGAGCGAGGCCATCTTTTCCGACTGCACGAGCTGCGCCTGCGAGGACTTCAGCTTGTGATAGGCCTGCTCGAGTTCGTGCGAATGCGCGGCCATGCGCCGCTCCATCGCGCCGAGCACGTCGAGCACCTTGCCCATGCCGGCGTAGCGGCCTTGCGCGTCGACGACGAGAAAGTCTTCCATGATCGGCTGACGGATGCGTTCGGCGATCGTGCGGCTCGCTTCCTCAATCGTAGTATCCGCGGCGATCACGAGCGGGCTCGTGTGCATCACGCTCGCAATCGCGCGCCGGCCGTACAGCTCGCGGCCGAACGGCTTGATGTAGACGCGCTGCATCAACTCGTAGCGGCTCACGCTGCCGACCGGCACGCCGTCGTTGACGACCGGCAGCGACAGCCACGGCGCGCTGGCGGGATCGAGAAAGCGCTCGCCGACCGCGAGCACCGACGAAGCCGGCGTCACCGGCTCCAGCCACTGGGTCAGCGTGTCGACGCGCAAATCCGCCTCAAGTGCTGAACGCGCGGTCGTCGTGGACGCGGACGGCTCCACGGCGAGAGGTTGTGCTGCGGAGTTCATCGGCTCGCTCGCTGCCGGACAGACGTGCGGCGCAAGCCGCGGAAGGACAGGCGCGTAAGATCGCAGGCGAATGTGGATGTTGCGTGACAGCGGCGTGACGCGTGTCGCAACGCTGCGCTATCGGCAAAACCGCTAGGGCATGAACAAGCGCTTGAGTTCCGCACCGGGGTCCGGCGCACGCATGAAGGTCTCGCCGACGAGAAACGCATTCACCTCGGCCGCGCGCATGCGCGCCACGTCCTCGCGCGTGACGATGCCGCTTTCGGTTACGAGCAATCGATCCGCCGGCACGCGCGCGCGCAGACTCAACGTCGTGTCGAGCGTCGTCTCAAACGTGCGCAGGTTGCGGTTGTTGATGCCGACCAGGCGCGCAGAGGTCGCGAGCGCGCGGTCGAGTTCGTCGCCGTCGTGCACTTCGACGAGCACGTCCATGCCGAGTTCCTCGGCCAGCGCCGTAAGTTCAAGCAGCGCCGCGTCGCCGAGCGCGGCGACGATCAGCAGGATGCAATCCGCACTGAGCGCGCGCGCCTCGTAGACCTGGTACGGATCGATCGTGAAGTCCTTGCGCAGCACCGGCAGGGAGCACGCCGCGCGCGCTTCCTGCAGATATGCATCGGCGCCCTGGAAGAAATCGACGTCGGTCAGCACCGACAGGCAGGCCGCGCCGCCGGCTTCGTAGCTGCGCGCGATGTCGGCAGGACGGAAATCCGCGCGCATCACGCCCTTGGACGGACTCGCCTTCTTCACTTCGGCGATCACGCCGGCCTGACCGGCCGCGATCTTCGCTTCGAGCGCCGCGACGAATCCGCGCACCGGCGGCGCCTCGGCGACGCGCGCCGACAGCTCGCGCAACGGCACGCGGCTGCTGCGTTCGTGGATTTCCTCGGCTTTGCGGGCGAGGATTTTTTTAAGGATATCGGACATGAAGCGGGG
>DAIMZS010000383.1:0-2402 GCA_036733825.1 Rudaea sp. | reverse complement strand
CGCAGTCGATACGGCAACACTACCGCATCGACGCGGATTTTCAAGCCGCTGCGGAACCCAGAGGAGCGGCGGATTGAGACGAGCGCGAGGAAATTGCGACTATCAGCGCCTGCCGTATTTGTCGACCAGCCGCTTGCCGAGCGCGCGCGTCTGCACTTTCGAATCGGCCTTGCGCTCGAGCTGCGCGGCGAGCGATTCGTTCGCCGCGCCCAGTTCCTCGCGCAGTTTCTTGTAGCTTTCCCAACGCGCCGGATCGAGCGCGCCCGATTCGAGCGCGGCGCGAACGGCGCAGCCCGGCTCGACCCCGTGCGCGCAGTCGCCGAAGCGGCATTCGAGGGCGAGGGCTTCGATGTCGTCGAAACTCGCCGCGGCGAGATCTTCCTCGCCGGTAAGTTTCAGCTCGCGCATGCCCGGCGTGTCGATGAGGCAGCCGCCGCTCGGCAGCGCAATCAGCGCGCGGTGCGTGGTCGTGTGGCGGCCGCGGCTGTCGTGCTCGCGCACGGCGCCGGTGGCTTGGCGCTCGCGGCCGAGCAAGGTATTGGTCAATGTCGACTTGCCCGCGCCGCTCGAGCCGAGCAGCACGGCGGTATCGCCGCGCTGCAGGTGGCGCAGCAGCGGCGCGACGGCCGCCGCATCTTTAACGTTGAGCGCATCCAGTTCGACCTCGGGCGGCAGCTGTGCACGCAGTACGGCGATTTCCGCGTGCTGCGCCGCCTCGGGGAGGAGGTCGGCCTTGGTCAGCACGATTACCGGGCGCACACCGCTGCCGGCGAGCAGCAGCAGATAACGCTCAATGCGGCGCGGATTGAAGTCGCCGTCCAGGCCCATGAGGACGAAGGCGGTGTCGATATTCGTTGCAATGATCTGGCGCGCGTAGCGCTCGCCGGCGGCAGCGCGCGCGAGCACGGTGCGCCGGGGCAGCACTTGTTGGATCACGGCCGGCGTAGCCGAATCGATCACGACGAAGTCGCCCACCGCAGGCCGCAGAGCGGGGTCGGCTTTGCGTCGCAGGAAGTGCGGCGCCGGCTGCGCGGAGATTTCCTGGACGCCGTCGCTGAGCACATAGCCGTTGCGATGCTGGACGATGACCCGTGCGATATACCCATGCTCGGATCCTTCGGGCAGGGCCGTTTCGCTGCGCCATCCGACGGCATGCAAGGCTTGAGGCGGTTCGCGCAGCAATGGCATGCTGCCATTCTACCGGCCCGGCCGATGAACTGACGAGAACGACGAGTCGCGAATGCGCGTGTGCCTGAACATGATCGTGAAGAACGAGACCGCGGTCATCGAACGCTGTCTGCGCTCCGCCCTGCCTCATATCGATTGCTGGGCGATCGCCGACACCGGCTCGACGGACGGGACGCAGGAGCGCATCCGCCGGCTGCTCGGAGATCTGCCCGGCGAATTGATCGAGCGGCCGTGGGTCGATTTCGCCTCTAACCGCAACGAAGCTCTCGAATTGGCGCGTCGCCACGGCGACTACGCGCTCATCATCGATGCGGACGATGTGCTCGAAGTCGATCCGCAGCGCGCCTTTGGCGGGCTCGACGGACCCGGCTATGCCTTGGAAATCGTCGACAAGGTGTCGAATTACTGGCGCGACGCCCTGATCCGGCTCGACGTCGATTGGACGTGGAAAGGCGTGCTGCACGAGTATTTGACGTGCTCGCGGCTCGGCGAGGTGAAGAAGCTCGGCGGCGCGCGTATCCGCCGCATCGGCGGCGGCGCCCGCAGCCAGGGCAGTCTGACCGGGAAATATCTTCGCGACGCCGAAGTCCTGCGCCGCGCACTGATCGACGAACCCGACAACGCGCGCTACGTTTTTTATCTCGCGCAGAGCCTGTTCGATGCGGGACACATCGCCGAGGCGATCGACATCTATCGTCGCCGCGTCGAAATGGGCGGATGGGCCGAAGAAGTATACTTTTCCAAATTCATGATCGCCCAGCTCAAGCATCGGCTCGGCCATCCGTTCGACGAGGTGGTCGCGGCCTACCTTGATGCCTGGCGCTTTCGCCCGACGCGCGCGGAGCCGGTATGTTTTCTGGCCCGCTATCTGCGCGCACACGGACGCCTTGCCGAAGCGCGCGACTATGCGCGCATAGCCTGCTCTACACCCTTGCCTGCCGACAGTCTGCGCATCAATCGCCACGCCTATGGGTGGCTGGCACGCTACGAACTTGCCGCCGCGCTGTACGCTTTGCAGGACTACGCGGGATGCGTGGCGGTGTCTGAGGAGATGCTCGCCGATCCGCTGCTTCCACCGCAGGAAGTGCCGCGTGTGCGACAAAACGTCGCTTCGGCAACGGCCATGATGGGGCGGGCGAACTGACGGCAAAGCGGCTCAACGCCCGCAAAATGCTTGAATTCAAGCCCTGTTCCGCTAGGATGACTTGTTCCAC
>DAIMZS010000382.1:0-2462 GCA_036733825.1 Rudaea sp. | reverse complement strand
GCGTTCGCCGCGAGTTCGTACATCAGCATCAAGTTTTTATCGCGCACCGAGCCGGCCGACGCGGTGGTGATCTACATGAGCCTGATCATGTCGCCGGTCGCGCTGATTCCCGCGCTTTATCACTGGACCTGGCCCGACGCGATCGGTTGGCTGTGGCTCGTGCTGACCGGCCTGCTCGGCACGGTCGCGCAGATCCTGATGACGCGCGCGTACGAGGCCGGCGACGTCTCCGCGCTCGTGCCGATCAATTTCCTGCAGTTGCCGGTCGTCGTGGTCTGCGCGTATTTTCTGTTCGGCCAGACGCTCGACGCGGCAACGATGGCCGGCGCCGCGATCATCATCAGCGCCAACCTCTACATCGCCCGGCGCGAGGCCATGCTCGCGCGCCGCACCGTCACCGATCCGGCGATTGCGCCGGCCGAATCGGGGCAGTAAGGTGGCGCGCGTTCTCCCGAGGTCGCACGCGCATCCGCATGAGCAGTGAATCCCCCGTCTCCAGCGCCAGCACGCGGCGTTCGCAGATCGCCCAATTCAGCAGCGTGCTCGCGCTCGCGATCAGCTTTCTCGCCCTCGCCGTCGGCGCTTACCAGACGCGGCTGATGCAGGAGCAGGCGCGCGCGAGCGTGTGGCCGTACGTGACGATCGGCAAGAACGAAGACGCGGTGCCGGGCCGCGAGGCCTTCACCTGGCGCGCCGACAACAATGGCGTCGGCCCGGCGAAAATCCAATCCGTGCAGGTGTTTCTCGACGACAAGCCCTACCGCAACTGGCAGGACATCTTCGCCCAGCTCGCTCCGGGGCAGGAATTTCACGGCGGCACGTCCTCGCTCAACGGCATCGTGCTGCCGCCGAGCCTCAATCGCGAAACGACGATTGAGATGGTCAAGCCCGACACGCCCGAACGCGCTAAGGTGTTTCAGGCGGCGCAGCAGCGCATCCGCATCGAAGTCTGCTACTGCTCGGTCTACGACGAGTGCTGGATCGCGCGTGCGCTCAAGCCGGAGAACGAGCCCGTGCCACGTTGCGAAACCCGCGACAAGCTGCAGTTCGATCAGTAACGCGACTATTTGTCCGACCGGCGCTCAGCCGCGCGCAGCGAATTTGCGCGAGACGTAGTCTTCGACGATGCCGACGAATTCCTGCGCGATGTTCTCGCCGCGCAGCGTCATCGCCTTCGCCCCGTCAATGAACACCGGCGCGGCCGGCGCCTCGCCCGTGCCGGGCAGCGAGATGCCGATGTTCGCGTGCTTGGACTCGCCCGGGCCGTTGACCACGCAGCCCATGACCGCGAGGGTCAGGTTCTCGACGCCGTCGTATTTGATCCGCCACTCCGGCATTTTCGCGCGCACATGCTCCTGCACGGTCTTGGCCAGTTCTTGGAAGAACACGCTGGTCGTGCGGCCGCAGCCCGGGCAGGCGGTGACCAACGGCGTGAACGCGCGCAGGCCCATCGTCTGCAGCAGTTCCTGCGCGACGATGACTTCGCGCGTGCGCGATTCGTTCGGCTCGGGCGTGAGCGAGATGCGGATCGTGTCGCCGACGCCTTCCTGCAGCAGCACCGCCAGCGCCGCGCTCGAAGCGACGATGCCCTTCGAGCCCATGCCGGCTTCGGTAAGCCCCAGATGCAGCGCGTAGTCGCAGCGCGCGGCCAAGTCGCGATAGACGGCGATCAGCTCCTGCACGCCGGAAACCTTGCACGAAAGAATGATGCGATCGCGTGCCATGCCGAGCTCTTCCGCGCGCGCCGCCGAATCGAGCGCGGAGCGGATCAGCGCCTCGCGCGCGACGTGCGCGGCATCCCACGGCTCGGTGCGCGTGTGGTTTTCGTCCATCAGCGCGGCGACCATGGCCTGATCGAGCGAACCCCAGTTCGCGCCGATGCGCACCGGCTTGGCGTACTTCAGCGCGAATTCGATGATCGTGGAGAACTGCACGTCGCGCTTCTTGCCGAAACCGACATTGCCCGGATTGATGCGGTATTTCGCCAGCGCTTCCGCGCAGGCCGGCTCGCCGGCGAGCAACTGGTGGCCGTTGTAGTGGAAATCGCCGATCAGCGGCACGCCGACGCCCATCATGTCCAGGCGCTCGCGAATCTTCGGCACCGCGGCGGCTGCTTCCGGCGTGTTCACCGTGATGCGCACGAGTTCGGAGCCGGCGCGCGCCAATTCGGCGACCTGCTTCGTCGTCGCGGCGACATCGGCCGTGTCGGTGTTCGTCATCGACTGCACGACGACCGGCGCCGCGCCGCCGACCTGCACATTGCCGACGGCGACGCCGACCGCGGGGCGCCGCGGCTTCGCGCCAACCTGCGCGAGGGAATGGGAAAGGGATTTGCTCATGAAAACCGGGGGTTGCGCCGACTGCGGCGGACTGCCTGCCTATTTTAGCGAATACGCGTTTCCTTCGCCTTACATGCTGGAGCCGAAGAGCGCCCCCTTCCGGCTGCCGCCACCTTCCCCCGC
>DAIMZS010000381.1:0-2471 GCA_036733825.1 Rudaea sp. | reverse complement strand
AGGCGTTTGCGCGTCACCGCGAGCCGGACGGCTTCCTCTTCCTCGCGCTTGCGCATGTCGGCCACGGCCACGGACGGATCGATCTTCGCCGTGCGCGTATCCATCCACGCCTCGATGCGGCTGCCGCCCCAGGTGCTGTTGATCAAGCCCTGCGGCACGCCGTTGCGCGCCTTGAGTTCGCGCGCGAAGAACCAACAGACGGCGGAAAAATCGCCGACCGTGCGCGGCGTGGCCGCCACCCAGGCGCCGCCGGCGAGCTGCGTTTCCGGCGTCGTCGCCCAGGACTTCGGAATCTTGAAATGACGAATCGCCGGATCATTGCCGCGCGCCATCTCGGCCGGCGCGTTCTGCGCTCCGCCGACCGTGAACTCCATATTGGACTGGCCCGAGCACAGCCACACGTCGCCGATCAGCACGTCGCGCACGGTCACCTCGTCGGCATCGCCCTCGCGCACGCGCAACGAGAAGGGACCGCCTGCGGCATGCGCGGGAAGTTCGACTCGCCAGGTGCCGTCGCCGGCGGCGGTGGTAGTCGCATCCTGCGCATCGAAGCCGACGCGAATCTTCGCACCGGGCGTCGCTTTGCCCCAGACCGGCAATGGCCGGTCGCGCTGCAATACGGCGCCGTCCGAGAACACGAGCGGCAGCTCGACGGCGGCGTGAGCGGATGACATCGCCAGCAGCATGCCGGCCAGCGGAGCGAAATGACGTTTCAAAACTCGTTCTCCCGAAACTCAATTAAGACATTCCATCGTGCCGGCAGATCAGCGTGGATCGCCATACAGCACTCCACGTCCTGGTCCGGCGAAATACACCCGCCCATATCGTTTGGGATCGCCGGTGACCAATCGGATCGCGCCGAAGCGGTGTGCGTCATCGTCGATGCGCTGCCAATGACGACCGTCGTCGTCGGAACGGAACAGGCCCGGCGTGCCGTCGACCTTGCCGGAGACGAACAACGTCGACACATCACTGCCCTCTTTCGGCCGGCCCAGGCCGAGCGAGTCGGCGATCTCCACATGCGGCAGGCGCGTCAGCTTGCCGGCCGCCCAGTGCAGCAGTCCGCGTCCCGACGCGGCGAGATAGACCACGGCACGGTGCCGCGGATCGGGACGAAGCTCGGGACGCAGCCACTCATTGATTTCGCCGGTGCCGTCGGCGGTGCCCTTGATCTCGAACTCCGCGCCGCCGTCGCTGCTGACGTAAAACTTGCCGCTCGCGGCGTCGAAGGCGTAGTACAGCCGCTCGTCCACCTTGTCGGCTTCGATCACGGCGGTGTCGGGCACGCCGCGCACTTCCTGCCAGCTGGCGCCGAAGTCGGAGGTGATCCACGCGCCGGCCTTGCGCGGCGTCCAGATCACGCGCTTGCCGTCGGCCGCGACGGTGATATGGCCGCCGCCCTCCCCCTGCGACGGCTCGCTGACGAAGGCCTGCCATGTCGCGCCGCCGTCGCGCGAATACGCAGCTCGTACTTCGCCGTGGCGACGATTGCGAATGAAGCCGCTGCGCACGACGATCTGCGGCGCCTGGCCGGCGATCGCCATGCTGTGGGTATTGGTCAGGCGCGGACCGGCGAACTGCAGCGTCGGCGTATCCAGATCGTCGTGGCGAAAGCCGTCGATGTCGCCCAACCCGCTGAGCAGCTGCGCGCCCTGCGAAGGACTGACCAGCGCCAGCGGCACGGTTTCCTCCAAGCCGTCGTTTTCGAACCGCCATTGCACCGCCTCGCCGCGCTCGACCGCACCGAGACTGCGCGACGCCCACAGTCCGTAGCCGGTGACGAACATCGCGTGATCGGAATCGAACGGATCGATCTTGATGTCCGCCATCCAGTGTGGGGATGCTTCTCGCGTCCATGGTGCGTTGGAGTGATCGAAATGCGATTTTGGCAGCAACGGTACCCAACTGCGGCCGCCGTCGATGCTGCGGAAAACATCGTCGTACGGGCCGTAGCGGCAGAAGGTGGTCGCCAGCAGAACTTTCGCGTTGCGCGGATCGACCGCCACCGCACCCCAGCCGAAGCCGTCCTTCTGCGTATCAGTCGACTGCGGCGCCGGCGTGATGTCTTCCCACGTGCCCGAGGCCGGCACGTATTTCCACACCGCGCCGTTGTGCATCGTGTCGGGGCCGGGCTCATCGCCGTAGCTCAAGTAAAATGTGCCGTCGCCGGCGCGCGCCATGTGGTTGGGGCGCAGACCCGTGGGCTGGCCTTTCACCGCCTTCCACGAGCGTCCTGCGTCGGCGGATTCGTACAGGCTGGTGTCGCGCGTGGACACGCCGGCATACAGCTTAGGCGTCGGCGCGCCGCGCTTGCCGCTGGCCGGATCGAACACGACGAACACGATACCGACGTGCTGCAGTCCGGCCCACGTGGTCTGCACGCCGGCGGCGTCGGACTTGGCGACGTCGGGAAACGACTTCACTTCGGCGAACCTCGCGCCGGCATCGCCGCTGCGCCACAGCCCCGCGCC
>DAIMZS010000380.1:1399-2496 GCA_036733825.1 Rudaea sp. | reverse complement strand
TTCGCCGGTCGGCACGAGCTGGCGGCGGCCTTTTGCGTCGCGCTCGGCGCGCACCTTCTCGAAGGTCATGCCGATCAATTTGCCGTCGCGATGCTCGAACGTCTTCGGCACCAGATAGTTGAGAATCGGGATGCCTTCGTGCATCGCGTCCTCTTTCTCCCATGGCGAGGCTTTCATTTCCTCGAAACCCGAGCGCACGATCACTTTCACGTCCTCGCCGCCGAGTCGGCGCGAGGAGCGGCAGCAGTCCATCGCGGTGTTGCCGCCACCGAGCACGATCACGCGCTTGCCGATGTTCTTGATGTGCTCGAAGTAGACCGAAGCGAGCCAGTCGAGGCCGATATGGATATTCGCCGCGGCTTCCTGGCGCCCCGGCAGGTCGAGATCGCGCCCGCGCGGCGCGCCGCTGCCGACGAAGACCGCATCGAAGTTTTGCGCGAGCAAATCGCGCATCGAATCGATGCGCGCGCCGCCGCGGAATTCGACGCCGAGATCGAGCACGTAGCCGACCTCCTCGTCGATCACTTCCTCGGGCAGACGGAAGCGCGGCACCTGCGTGCGCATGAAGCCGCCGCCTTTCTTTTCCGCCTCGAACACGGTGACGTGATAGCCGAGCGGCGCGAGATCGCGCGCGACGGTCAGCGATGATGGCCCCGCGCCGACGCAGGCGATGCGCTTGCCGTTCTTTTTCGCCGCCGGTTTCGGCATGCGCGCACGCACGGCGTCGTGATCCTTGTTGTCCGCCGCGACGCGCTTCAGGCGGCAGATCGCGACCGGTTCGGCCTTGCCTTCGTTGTTCTGTTCGACGCGCCCGCGCCGGCAGGCCGGCTCGCAGGGCCGATCGCAGGTGCGGCCGAGAATGCCGGGGAAGACGTTCGATTTCCAATTGACGAGGTAGGCGTCGTCGTGCCGGCCCGCGGCGATCAGTCGGATGTACTCGGGGACCGGGGTGTGGGCCGGGCAGGCCCACTGACAATCGACGACTTTGTGGAAATAGTCGGGTACGCGAATATCTGTCGCTTTCACCAACACCCTCCGCAACGCGGTCTGGGTCCGGTCGGGGTTCCGGCGCTTGCCGCTTGAGTCGAGTCTACTCT
>DAIMZS010000380.1:0-1299 GCA_036733825.1 Rudaea sp. | reverse complement strand
TGTTGCGACGCAGCGCAATGCCGACTAGCATACAGTTTTCGTGCGTCGGGAACCCGATAACATGACGATGTTTTTGTACCAGCTCCACGAGTTCAACCGCGCCCTGCTCAATCCGCTCGTGACCTTTTCCGAGAGCAGCGCGCGCATGTTTTCCTCGAAGGAGAGCTGGTTGTCGCGGTTGCCCGGCGCGCCGCGCGTGGCGGCGAATTACGAGCTGCTTTATCGCCTCGGCAAGGACTACGAGAAACCCGCGTTCAACATCCATGCAGTGCAGGCCCACGGCGGCGCCGTGCCGATCGTCGAGCAGACCGCGATGGCCAAGCCGTTCTGCAATCTCATCCGCTTCAAGCGCTACAGCGACGAAATCGCGACGCTGCAGGAGCTGAAGCAGGATCCGTCCGTGCTCGTCGTCGCTCCGCTGTCCGGCCATCACGCCACGCTGCTGCGCGACACGGTGCGCACGCTGCTGCAGGATCACAAGGTCTACATCACCGATTGGATCGACGCGCGCATGGTGCCGACGGAGCACGGCGCATTCCACCTCGACGACTACATCGCCTACATCCAGGATTTCATCCGCCATATCGGCGCGAAGGATTTGCACGTCATCTCCGTCTGCCAGCCGACCGTGCCCGTGCTCGCGGCGATTTCGCTGATGGCGTCGGCCGGCGAGGTCACGCCGAAAACGATGACGATGATGGGTGGGCCGATCGACACGCGGCGCAGCCCGACCAAGGTCAACGATCTCGCCACCACGCAGCCGATCGAGTGGTTCGAGACGAACGTCATCAACGCCGTGCCGCCGAACTATCCGGGCAAAGGCCGCAAGGTTTATCCCGGCTTCCTGCAGCACGCCGGCTTCATCGCGATGAATCCGAGCCGGCATTTCTCCTCGCATTGGGATTTCTACCAGGACCTGCTGCGCGGCGATCTCGAAGACGCCGACGCACACCGCGAGTTCTACAACGAATACAACGCCGTGCTCGACATGCCGGCGGAGTACTACCTCGACACCGTGAAGACCGTATTCCAGGAGCACGCGCTGCCGCGCGGCACATGGAAAGTGAAAGGCAAGCTGGTCAAGCCGCAGGACATCAAGCGCACCGCCCTGTTCACCATCGAAGGTGAACTCGACGACATCTCCGGCCTCGGCCAAACCGAAGCCGCGCACGACCTCTGCAAGGGCATTCGTCCGGCGGACCGCAAACACCTGACCGTGAACGGCGCGGGCCATTACGGCATCTTCTCGGGCCGCCGCTGGCGCGAGAAGGTTTATCCCGAGGTGCGGGCGTTCATTCG
>DAIMZS010000379.1:0-2501 GCA_036733825.1 Rudaea sp. | reverse complement strand
GCCGCGTTCGACATCGTGAATTGGGACGATGCGCAGGTCGACTGGTCGGCCTATGAAATCGCCGTGCTGCGTTCGACCTGGGACTACACGACGCGGCTCGCGGAGTTTCTCGACTGGGCCGCGCGCATCAGCCCGCTGACGCGCCTCTTCAATCCGCTCGACGTGATCCGCTGGAATACCGACAAGCATTATCTCGGCGACCTCGCGCGCGCGGGCGTGGCGGCCGTGGCCAGCCACTTCATCGAACCCGGCGAAGACGCGCCGGCCTTGCTCGAGCGCTTCCTGCACAAGCATCCCGCCGGCGAATTCGTGGTCAAGCCGAGCGTCGGCGCCGGTTCGCGCGATGCGCAGCGCTACGGCCGCGAGGAACACGCCGCCGCGCTCGCGCATGCGCAGCGCCTGCTCGACACGGGGCGCAGCGTGCTGCTGCAGCCGTATCTGGATCGCGTCGACGCGCACGGCGAAACCGCGCTGATTTATTTCGATGGCAAGTTCAGCCACGCGATCCGCAAGGGCCCGCTGCTGCGCCGCGGCGAGGGACCGACGCGCGCGCTGTTTGCCGCCGAGCACATCACGCCGCGCGTGCCGACCGCCGACGAACTGCGCGTCGCGGAAAGTGCGCTCGCGGCGATTCCGTTCGCGGGGCCGCTGCTCTACAGCCGCGTCGACCTCATCCGCGATGGCGCGGACAAGCCCTGCGTGCTCGAACTCGAACTCACCGAGCCTTCGCTGTTCTTCGACCACGCCGACGGAGCCGCGCAACGCTACGCGCAGGCGCTGATCCGGCGGTTACCGAAGTAGATTCTTTCTTCCCGATCGCAGCCTGCGGCACCGCACCGCAGTTCCTACGGCCGCGGGCGCGGTAGACTTCGTCCATGCTTCGCCACGCGCCCGTGATGAGCTATCGACCGCATGCGGCGGCGTCGTGGTTCCGTTCGCCCGAGGGCCGCCGCTACCTGCGCCATTTCGGCGCGCTGATCGCGCTGAAGATCGCGCTGCTCACGATTCTCTATTTCATTTTCATTGCGCCGCAGCCGCGCGCCGACACGGCGCCCGAGCGCGTGTACGACGCCATACGCGGTACATCGGCAGTTCCTGCCGCCTCCGACAGACAAACCCCACGCGAGCCCACGCCATGATCGACAACGACGTCGTCACCCTGTCGCGCCTGCAGTTTGCGCTCACCGCGCTCTATCACTTTCTGTTCGTGCCGCTCACGCTCGGCCTGTCGTGGATACTCGCGATCATGGAAGCCGTGTACGTGATGACCGGCCGCGAGATCTGGAAGCGCATGACCCAATTCTGGGGCGTGCTGTTCGGCATCAACTTCGCGATGGGCGTGGCGACCGGCGTGACGATGGAGTTCCAGTTCGGCACGAATTGGGCTTACTACTCCCACTACGTCGGCGACGTGTTCGGCACGCCGCTCGCGATCGAAGGCCTGATGGCGTTCTTCCTCGAAGCCACCCTGATCGGCCTGTTCTTCTTCGGCTGGGATCGTCTGTCCCGGGTGAAGCATCTGCTCGTCACCACTTTTCTCGCGCTCGGCACGAATCTGTCCGCGCTGTGGATCCTCATCGCCAACGCGTGGATGCAGAACCCGGTCGGCGCCGAGTTCAACCTCGACACGATGCGCATGGAAGTCACCTCGTTCACGACGGTGATGTTCAACCCGGTCGCGCAGTCGAAATTCGTGCACACGGTCAGCGCGGGCTACGTGCTTGGCGCCATGTTTGTGCTGTCGATCAGCGCCTGGTACCTGCTGAAGGGGCGCAACATCGAATTCGCCAAGCGCTCGATGACGGTAGCGGCGAGCTTCGGCCTCGCCTCGGCGCTCAGCGTCGTGGTGCTCGGCGACGAATCCGGCTACACCGTGTCGGAAAACCAGAAGATGAAGCTCGCCGCGATCGAAGCGATGTGGGAGACGGAAAAGGCGCCCGCGGCGTTCACCGCGTTCGGCTTTCCCGACGTCGGCGAACGCAAGACGCATTTCGCGATCCACATTCCCTGGGTGATGGGCATCATCGGCACACGCTCGCTCGACGGCGTGCTGCCGGGCATCAACCAGCTCGTCGAGGAAGCCGCGCAGCGCATCGAGAACGGCCGCATCGCCTACGTCGCGATGCAGCGCCTGCGCAGCGACCGCAACGACGCACAGGCGCGCGCCGATTTCGACGCGCACAAGAAGGATCTCGGCTACGCGCTGCTGCTGCGCAAAGTCGTCGCCGATCCCGCGCAGGCGAGCGCCGCCGACGTGCAGACCGCGGCAAGCAGCACGATTCCGAACGTGCCGGTGCTGTTCTGGGCGTTCCGCATCATGGTCGGCTGCGGCTTCTACTTCATCGCCTTGTTCGCCTACTCGTTCTGGCTCGCTTCCAAACGCCGGCTCGATGCGCAGTCCTGGTATCTGAAACTCGCGCTGTGGAGCCTGCCGCTGCCGTGGCTGGCGATCGAGCTCGGCTGGATCGTCGCCGAATACGGCCGCCAGCCGTGGGCGATCG
>DAIMZS010000378.1:0-2506 GCA_036733825.1 Rudaea sp. | reverse complement strand
GCCGCGGTCGCCGTGCTTTTCCCGGCGATGATCGCGGCGATTGCGCCGGCCCGGCTGCATCGGTTCTGCCAAAGCGCATCGGCGGAGATCTCGCTGCTCGCGGTATTGCCAGGTGTCGACGCGCGCACGGCCAAGCGCAATTTGCTGCTCGCGAGCCTGGGCTTGACGCTTGCCGCGCTGGCCTTGCTCTATGCGGTTTTTGCCGGTCTGGCGCTGGCCTACTCCGCCGGTTTCGCCGTCTTCGCGGCGGTCAGCACGATGCTCAGCTTGAACATTCTCGGCGGCCGCACCCTGCCCGCGCGCGGCGTATCGGCGTTTTGCATCGCCGCGTTCGTCCTGGCGAGCGTGACTCCGGGCCTGCTGCAAACGAGCGGGCACGATTTCCGCTTCGCCACCGCCGCCGATGCCGTACTCGGCGCATGGGCGTGCTGGTTCGCGCTGTGCGCGTGGTTCGGCCGCGGCGGCTGGCGCGCCTACCGGCGCCGCCCGCATGCGTTTCTGCTCAATTCCTGACGAAAGTGAAGGCAGCCGACCGTTGCCAACCGCGCCGGCGCCGCCGTATAACTGCCGTCGCGCGAACCCGGCAGCGCCTTCGTGAATTCGTGAAACCCACTTCATGCGCATACTCGTAATAGAAGACGACGCCCTCGTGGCCGATGCGATGGTGCGCGGCCTGACGCAGAGCGGCTTCGCGGTCGACCGCGTGTCGAGCGCGGAGATGGCCGAGGCGGCGATGCAGCGCGAGGCGTTCGATCTGCTCCTGGTCGATCTCGGCCTGCCCGGCATGGACGGTTTCGAGTTCGTGCGCCGCGTGCGCCGCGCGGGCAGCGGCCTGCCGGTGCTGATCGTCACCGCGCGCGACGGCCTCGCCGACCGCGTCAACGCGCTCGACATCGGCGGCGATGATTACCTGGTCAAACCGTTCGCCGTGCCCGAGCTCGCGGCGCGCTGCCGTGCGCTGATCCGGCGCAGCAAGGCCGCCGGGAATCCGCAGGTGGTGATCGGCCATTTGCATCTGGATCTGCCGCGCCGCGAAGGGCGCGTCAACGGCGAGCCGCTCGAACTGACGCCGCGCGAATGGGCGGTGCTCGAATGCCTGGCGCTGCACGTCGGCCAGGTCGTGCACAAGGAGCGTCTGCAGCAGGCCGTGTCGAGCTGGAGCGACGACATCACCGCGAACGCGGTCGAAGTCTACGTTTCGCGCCTGCGCGGCAAGCTCGGCGAGGCGGTGTCGATCCGCACGGTGCGCGGTCTCGGTTATCGGCTCGACGAGTCCTGAGCGGATGGCCGCCGCCCCGCGCGGGTTTTCGATCCGCCGCCGCCTGCTGCTGCTGTTGTCGGCGCCGCTCGCGCTGCTGCTCACTGCCGGCGTGCTGATCGATTATTTTTCGACGATCTCGCCGCTGAGCGCCGCTTACGATCAAGTGGTCGCGAGCTCAATCGTCGCCGTCGCCGCGCACCTGGACATCGGTGCGGACGGGCGCGTGAAATCGGAGCTGTCCGACCAGGCCATCGCCGTGCTGCGCGCGGACAACCACGATGAAATTTATTATCTCGTGCTCGACGCCGACGCGCGCTTCGTCGCCGGCGATGCGGGCCTGCCCGTGGCGCCGGAGCGGCGCGACAATCCCTCGTTCGCCAATGCGGAATACCGCGGCCTGCCGGTGCGCGTGGCGACCTACCGGATGAAGACCGCGAGCGGCGTCGTTTCGATCAGCGTCGGCGAAACGACGAACAAGCGGCGCGAATCCGCGCGCAACATGCTCAGCTACATCGTCGCCAGCGACGTGGCGCAGCTGCTCGGCACGCTGCTGCTCGTGTGGGTGGGCGTGCGCGTCGGCCTGCGCCCGCTGCTCGCGCTGCGCGATCAGATCGCGCGGCGTTCCGCGCGCGATCTCGCCCCGCTCGACGAATCGCCCGTGCCCGGCGAAGTGCGGCCGCTGACCGAGGCGCTCAACCGCCTGTTCGCCACCGTCGCCGAGGCGGCGAATGCGCAGCATCGCTTCCTCGCCAACGCCGCCCACCAATTGCGCACGCCGTTGGCCGGCCTGCAGGCGCAGCTCGAACTGCTGTCGAGCGATCTGCAGCAGCACGGCGCCGCCGATCCGGCCCTGCGTGAACGCGTCGCGCGCCTGCATGCGGGCATGCAGCGGCTGGGCCACACGGCCAATCAGCTGCTCGCCCTCGCACGTGCGGAACCGTCGGCGAACCCGGAAGGGGATTTCCGCGACCTCGATCTGGCCGACCTGGCGAAGGATGGCGTCGCCGCGCATTTCGACCGCGCCCTCGCCGCGCATATCGACCTGGGCATCGAAGCCGAGCCCGCGCGCGTGCGCGCGAGCGACTGGCTGCTGCGCGAACTGCTCGCCAATCTCATCGACAACGCATTGGCCTACACGCCCGCGGGCGGTAACGTGACCGTGCGCTGCGGTCTCGTCGCGGCCGGCGAGGCCGGGCCGCGTGCGGCGTTTCTCGAAGTCGAGGACGACGGCCCCGGCATTCCCGA
>DAIMZS010000377.1:1368-2518 GCA_036733825.1 Rudaea sp. | reverse complement strand
TGCACGACGTGGCGGTCGTCCGCGCCGACGTCGCCGGACTTGCCGAGTTCGAGCAACTGCTCGAAATTGAGAATTGCGGAGGTGTCATTCTTCGCATCGCGTGCCTTCTGGATCGAGCGCTGCACGCCGTAGAACTCGACCAGATAACGCTGCAGATCGACCGGATTGACCACCACGCGGCGCACTTCGCGGCGCAGCACGTGGCCGATGTCGGCGAACCAGCGCGTGTCGAACGGCTCGCAGGTCGCGATCGTCACGTGCTGTGCGGACACCTCGACCGGCAGGATGCGGAAGCGCTGCGCGTACGCCAGCGAGATGACCTGTGTCACCGCCGCCACGTCGACCTTCATCGGGTCGATTTTCAGATAGGGCAGCGCCGACTTCTCCGCCAACCACTGGGTCAGCGTCTCCAGGCTGAGCGGCTTTTTGTCGCGCGCGTTGGTGAGCTTCAAATTGGCAATCACCGCCAGCGGATGCAGCTCGATCTTGGCCCGCGCCGTGCGCGTGTCGGCGCGCACTTTGAGCACGTCTTCCTCGGTGAGGATGCCGTCGCGTTTCAGCACCGACAGCACCGCTTCCAGGTCGAGCTTGCGGTGCAGAGAAAGCTCCGGGTCGGCCTTGGGCATCGCTGCCGCGGCCAATGTGGTGCGTTGTGGAGCGATGGCCATGAGAACTTCCCCGAATGCCCTGCTGTCGCGGCGTAGACGCGTTCCAGCCGATATACTAGCGCGCTTTCCGCCCGCAACTCCGTAGATAGTGTGAATCCGATGGCAGGCCCGACTTTCCAGGACATCATCCAGACCCTGAACCGCTACTGGGCCGCGCAGGGCTGCGTATTGCTGCAGCCGCTCGACACCGAGGTCGGCGCCGGCACGTTCCACCCGGCCACCTTCCTGCGCGCGCTCGGCCCGGAGCCGTGGGCGGCCGCCTACGTGCAGCCCTCGCGCCGGCCGACCGACGGCCGCTACGGCGAAAACCCGAACCGGTTGCAGCACTATTACCAATACCAGGTCGTGATGAAGCCGAATCCGGACAACATTCTGGATTTGTACATCGGCTCGCTCAAGGAACTCGGCGTCGACCCGCTCGTGCACGACCTGCGCTTCGTCGAGGACAACTGGGAATCGCCGACGCTCGGCGCCTGGGGCCT
>DAIMZS010000377.1:0-1268 GCA_036733825.1 Rudaea sp. | reverse complement strand
GGCACCGAAGAACTGCCGCCGAAAGCGCTCGACGAACTCGCCGCCGCGTTCGCGAACGGCATCGGCGAGGGTCTGAAGAAGCGCGGCATCGCTGCGGACACCGCGGGCGCGAAGACGTATTGCTCGCCGCGCCGTCTCGCCGTGTTGATTCCTGGCGTGGCTGCGGAACAGCCGCCGCAGAAATCCGAGGTGTTGGGGCCGTATCTCAACATCGGCCTCGATGCGAACGGCGCGCCGACGCCGGCGCTGCAGGGTTTTGCGGCCAAGAACGGCCTCGCCATCGAACAGCTGCAGCGCACGTCGGATGCCAAGGGCGAGCGCTTCGTCGCGCGCAGCGAGAAACCGGGCCAGTCCACGCCGGCGCTGATTCCGGACATTCTCGCCGAGGCGTTGAAAGCACTGCCGATCCCCAAGCCGATGCGCTGGGGCGATCACGACTACGCCTTCGTGCGTCCGGCACATTGGCTCGTGATGCTCTACGGCAGCGACATCGTCGACGGCGAAATCCTTGGCCTGAAATCCGGCCGCTCCTCGCGCGGCCATCGCTTCCACCATCCGCAGCCGGTGCATATCGCCGACGCCGATTCGTGGCTCGACTCGCTGCGTGCGGCGAAGGTATTGACCGATCCGGTTGCGCGCCGCGCGCGCGTGCGCGACGAGGTCGCACGTGCTGCGAAACAAACCGGCAGCGTGCCGCGACTGTCCGATGCGCTCTGCGACGAGATCGCCAACCTGACCGAATGGCCGGTCGCAATCGCCTGTGCATTTGACCGCGAGTTCCTCGCCGTGCCGCAGGAAGCGCTGGTGATGACGATGGAGGCGAACCAGAAGTTCGTCCCCGTGTTCGATGCGAACGGCAAGCTGACCGAACATTTCATCGGCGTCGCGAATATCGAATCGAAAGACCCGGCCGAAATCCGCAAGGGCTACGAGCGCGTGATCCGCCCGCGTTTCGCCGACGCGAAATTCTTCTGGGACGAAGACCTGAAAACGCCGCTCGCCGCGCAGCATGAGGCGTTGAAGAACGTCACTTACCAGCAAAGCCTCGGCAGCGTCTGGGACAAAAGCGTGCGCGTCGCCGAACTCGCGCGCGTCGTCGCCAATCGTCTCGGCGTCGACGCGGGCCTCGCCACACGCGCGGCGGCGCTGTCGAAATGCGATCTGCTCACGCGCATGGTCGGCGAATTTCCCGAACTGCAGGGCGTGATGGGCCGCTACTACGCGACCGCCAACGGCGAGAACGCCGAGGTCGCGCAGGCGCTCGACGA
>DAIMZS010000376.1:0-2519 GCA_036733825.1 Rudaea sp. | reverse complement strand
GTGTCGCGGGCGACGAGCTTGAGGTCGCCCAGTTCGATGTCGGGTTCGATGCCGGCGGCCTGGATCGAGGTGCCGCTCGGCGTGTAGTAGCGAGCCGTGGTCAGCTTGATCGCGTGGGTTTCGTCGAGCGGCAGCACGGTCTGCACCGAACCTTTGCCGAACGTGCGCCGGCCCATGATCAGCGCGCGGTGATTGTCCTTGAGCGCGCCGGCGACGATCTCCGCGGCCGACGCGGTGCCGTTGTCGGCGAGCACGACGATCGGCGCGCCGCCGATCAAATCGCCCGGCGTGGCGTTGAAGCTCAGGTCGGACTGCTTGAGCCGGCCCTTGGTGGTGACGATCACGCCCGCGTCGAGGAAATCATCGCTCACCTCCACCGCCGCGGTGAGCAGGCCGCCCGGATTGCTGCGCAGGTCGAGAACCAAGCCCTTCACCGGCTCGTTCTTCTCGCGCAGTTTAGCCAGCTTGCGCTTGACTTCAGCGCCGGTGTCTTCCTGGAATTGGGCCACGCGCAGGTAGACATAACCCGGCTCGATCCAGCGCGCGCGCACGCTGGCGACGCGGATCGGCTGGCGGACCAATTTGATCTCGACCGGCGCGTTCGCGCCCTCGTGCACGATGCTCAGCGTCACCTCGGTGCCGGATTTGCCGCGCAGCATGTTGGATGCTTCGCTGGCGTTCTCCGAGGTGATCGGCTTGCCGTCGATGCGCACGATCGTATCGCCCGGCTTGATGCCGCCGCGCTCGGCCGGGGAGTCGTCGATCGGCGCGACCACGCGCAGGGTACCGTCGACCGTGAGCACCTCGATGCCGAGGCCGTTGTAGCTGCCGGTGGTGTCCTCGGACAGCTCGGTCATCGCCTTTTCGTCGAGATATTCGCTGTGCGGATCGAGATTGGCGAGCAGGCCTTTGACCGCGGACTGCATCAGCGCCTTGTCGTCGACCGGCTCGACGTAGGCCTGCTTGACCAGACTGAACACCGCGGCAAACGCACGCACGTCGTTGATGTCGACCGTGGTCTTCTTCGCCGCATCGGCGGCAGGCGCAGCGGGCGGAGCATCGGGCTTGGCTTCGTCGGCGTGAGCGAGGGAAACGCTCGTGACGAGAGCGAAGGTGACGGCAATCAGCTTGTTCATGAAATAGACCTCGGGAAACCCGACAAAAAATCCCTACCCACTTGATAGGGCCACCGCTCGCCCAATCAAGGCTTGAGCCAGCCGCGCGGATCGACCGGCTTGCCCTGCGCGCGCAATTCGAAATACACGCCCGGCGCCTTCTGTCCGCCCGTGGAGCCGCTCGTCGCCACGGTTTCGTTCGCGCCGACCCAGTCGCCGACGTCCTTGAGCAGAGTTTCGTTGTAGCCGTACAAACTCAGATAACCGTCGCCGTGATCGACGATCAGCAGCAGGCCGAAGCCGCGCATCCAATCGGCGAAGACGACGCGGCCGTGCGACACCGCGTGCACCTCAGCGCCGTCCGCCGCGGCGATCACGACCCCGGTGCTGACGTGCTCACCCGACTTCGCGCCGAACCCCGACACGAGCCGACCGCGCACCGGCCAGTTCAATCGACCGCGCAGCGAGGCGAACGGTTCCGCGCCGGCGAGCTGTTTGGGAATGTCGGCGAACACGTCGCGCAGTTTGGCGAGCAGGTCGCTGAGCTCCTTTTCGTCCTGACCGAGTGCGGCGAGCCGCACTTGATCGTCCTTGAGCTGCTTGTCGAGATCGGCGAGCACTTGCGCGCGCCCGGCCCGCTCCGCGTCGAGTTGCTTGGCCTCGTCCGCGCGCTGCGCGCGCGTCGACGTCAGCTGGGCGGTTTCCTCGTCGATGGCTTTATGCACCTGGGCCAGCGCGTCGAGGTCCTTGAGCAGAGTTTGAATCTGTTCGATGCGCGCGCGCTCGAAATAGTGGAAGTACTCGAGCATGCGCCCGATCTTCGCGACGTCTTCCTGGGCGAGCAGCAGCTTCAATTCCTCGCCGCGGCCGACGATGTAGGCCGAGCGCAGCAACGCGGCGAGCGTTTCGCGCTGCGCGGCGAGCTTGACGTTGAGCGCGTCGCGCCGGGTTTCCAGTTCTTGCAATTTTTCCTGCTGGCCGGCGAGTTTCTGCTCGATCGCACGCAGGTCTTTCGCCGCGGCGGCGACCTTGAGGTCCTGATCGCGCAATGCGCCGTTCGCGGCGTCTTTCTTGGCTGCGATTTCTTTCTGCGTGTCGACGATCTTCTTGATCTCGGCGCGCACCGCATCGAGCTTCTGCTTGGTTTGGGCTTCCTGAGCGGTGCGCTGGGCTTCGTCGCTTTGCGCGTGGGCGCGGGGGGCGCCGAACAGGCTCGCGACGGTGAGCAGGATTGCCATCGCTGCCGCTTGCCTCATCACCTCCGCGCAGGTGGGAATCCTGTTCTTGCTTAGCTCGTCATTCCCGCATGCTCTTGGCGGGAATCCAGTGTCTTTGCTCTTGATTTTATTTGGGGACGCGTCCCTTCGCTTTTCCGCTCGCATCCCTGCGAGCGGGTCACTTTCT
>DAIMZS010000375.1:0-2528 GCA_036733825.1 Rudaea sp. | reverse complement strand
TGATCAACACCTCGCATCTCGCCGAGCAGTTTCCCGTCGCGCTCGGCGACGGCTCTCGCTGGAATCTGCGCATCCGCTATTCCTACGAAGGCTCGGAACCGCTCGAAACCGGCGGCGGCATGCGCCACGCCCTGCCCTTGCTCGGCGATGCGCCGTTCGTCGCCGTCAACGGGGATATTTTTACCCATTTTGATTTTTCCACTTTGCCGCAAAATCCCGCGGACCTCGCGCATCTCGTCGTCGTCGACAATCCGCCGCAGCATCCGCGCGGAGATTTCGTGCTGCGCGCGGGCCGGCTGCACGACGAAGAATCCCAGCGCCTCACCTTCGCCGGCATCGGCGTGTATCGTCCGGAACTCGTCGCCGCGCACGCGCCCGGAAAATTTCCGCTCGCGCCCCTCTTGCGCGCGGCGATGCGAGCGGCAAGAATCTCCGGCGAGCGCTATGGCGGCACATGGGCCGATATCGGCACACCGCAGCGGCTGACGGCGCTCGAAGCCGACATCCTGGGGGAGCCGGATGTCGCGCCGCAGAACCCGCAGGTCGGGTAGTACCTGCAACCCACGCAAACCGCAATGCGGTGCGCGTCGGATGCGCTCGACCTGACCAGCAAGGGATTCTTCATCGACAGGCTGTCGGCAAACACGGTTTCGGTCGTGCGTCATCGCCGCGCAATGCGCCGCGGTTCCAATCGTTCGATTGACGCAAACATGGAGACCGTTCATGCCTCACCTTGCAGTAGAACGTCGTTTAGCGCTCGTCATAGCCCTCGCCTTGGCTACCGGCAGCCCCTTCGCCGGCGCGGCGAATCCGAGCTTCGATTACGAAGATCATTTCGAATTCGAAGCCAGTCTGAATGCTCCTTACGTCGCCGACGCGGCGCATAGCCGCGATTTCGCAATGCATTTCCGTTTTCCCGGCGCCGCCGACGGCAGCGTCGTGGGTTGGCGTCTGCAAGTCACCGATGCCAACGGCGCCGTCGTGCGCACGTGGCGCGGCGAAGAAACCCTGCAGCGCGGCGCCGCCGAGGCGCAAGTACGCTGGTCCGAGATCGATCCGCAGAACGGCGCGTTGCCGAACGGGATCTACAGCGCGCACATGTCCGCGTACGCGCTGCCGTCTTATCTCGGCGGCGGCGACACTTACGGTGCGCTTGCGCAACGTGTGGATGCGGCGTTGAGCAATCCTTCCAACGACATCATCGAACAAAACTGGGACGTGAAGGTCGGCTACGTCGAGCCGCCTGCACTGCCCGCATTTGCACCGCTGCCGACGAACGCGGCCGCACACGCATCGCTGCCGAGCTCAACCGGTCCGCAATCGGCGCAGGCCGCGCGGCAACCGACGAGCGAATCCACCTCGGCCACGGCGAGCCTGCCCTACACGGTCTACTACGGCAATCTGCACAGCCAGACCGCCTTGTCCGACGGCAGCGGTTATCCGTTGTCGAGCTGCGACAGCGAGCAGAACCCGCAGAGCGGCACGGGCGGCAACGCGACCGCTGCCTACACCTACGCGATGAATCACGGTCTCGACTTTTTGATGACCAGCGAACACAACCACATGTTCGACGGTTCCACGAGCACGAACACCTCGGCCGATCCGACCGCGGTCAAGGCGCTGTACCAGTCCGGCCAGACGATGATGAACAACTGGAACTCGTCGCACACCACCTTCCTCGCCCTGGCGGGCCTGGAGTGGGGCGTGATCTCCAACGGCGGCCACATGAACATCTTCAACACCGACAAGCTGGTGGAATGGGAGTACAACAGCTCGAACCAGCTGCTCGGCGATGTCTTCGTGGCGAAGAGCGATTACGCCACAATGTACACGACGATGAAAGCAAACGGCTGGATCGGTCAGTTCAACCATCCGGCCAGCACCGGCCAGTTCACGATCAACGGCACGGACCTCGCCTACACCGCCGACGGCGACGCGGTGATGGTCGCCTGCGAGATCATGAACTCGTCCGCCTTCTCCAATGTCGAAGACGAGTCGCAGGGCGCGGGCAGCGGCTATGCCGCCGCGTGCAACAAGCTGCTCGAAGCCGGCTACCACGTCGCGTTCTCGTCCGACCAGGACAACCACTGCGCGAACTGGGGGGCCAGCTACAGCAACCGCACCGGCGTGCTCTTGCCGACCGGCCAAGCGCTGAACCGCGCGAACTTCCTCGCCGCGCTGCAGGCACGCCATATATTCGCGACCTGGGACAAGACTGCGCAGATCGTGCTGACCACTGACGGCGGCCACATGATGGGTGACCAGTTCAACCATTCCGGCGCACTTACCCTGACCGTCAACTACGCGCCCGGCACCGGCCGCAGCGCCTCGACCGTGAAGATCTACCAGGGCGTGCCCGGCAGCAACGGCACGGTCACCTCGACCACGTTGAACGGCAACACCTACACGACCACGCCGGCGAACGGCAGCTACTTCTACTACGCCGTGGTCACGCAGGACAACGGCACGCAACTTTACTCGGCGCCGGTGTGGGTGAATCAGGGTGCGAACGGCGGCGACACCACGCC
>DAIMZS010000374.1:0-2547 GCA_036733825.1 Rudaea sp. | reverse complement strand
GCGCCCTTGGTGAAGATGCCGCCGCCCAGGCGCGCGAAGATCGAGATCAGCGAGGAGCCGAACGCGAGGCCGACGAGCGCGTGCAGCGCTTTTTCGGTCGGAAAGCCGAAATGCAGCAGGGCAAGGTAATAGCCGGCGACGCCGAGCAGCCCGAGGCCGACCACGAGCATGCCGGTGATCGCGCCGCCGCGGAAGGCGACGTCGAGCGCGGCGGCGAGACCCGAGCGCGCCGCTTCCGCCGTGCGCACGTTGGAGGCGACCGACACGTTCATGCCGATGAAGCCCGTGGCGCCGGAAAGGATCGCGCCGATCGCAAAGCCGATCGCCGTCGGCCAGCCCAGGGCGAAGCCAATGACGATGAACAGCACGGCGCCGACGATGCCGATCGTCGTGTACTGGCGGTTGAGATAGGCGCGCGCGCCTTCCTGGATCGCCGCGGCGATCTGCTGCATGCGTTCGTTGCCGGCAGGCTTGGCGAGAATCCAACTTCGCGACCACACGCCGTAGACGATAGCGAGCAGGGCGCAGATGGGCGCGATCCAGTAACCATATTGTTGCAACATGCCTTTCTCCCTAGAAACAGGCTGATGGATAGAAACAACGATGGGGCGGTACGGAAAAGCTTTCCCGGAGTATACCCAGCCTCGCCGGGATGGGTAGCTGCGCTGCGGAAAGACATCATCGGAATCTGAGATCAGACCCCGTTCGTCCTGAGGTATCGAAGAACGAACTCACGCCGAGATTGCCGTTCGTGGTTCGATACCTCACCACGAACGGAGTCAGCGCCGATGCGGCGCGCGCGCCAAGGCCCAGACGTCGATGCGCGCAATGCCCGCACGTTTGAGCGTGCGCGCGGCTTCGCGCACGGTCGTGCCGGTCGTCATCACGTCGTCGAGCAGGACGACGTGGGTCGGCGCGTTTGCCTCGAGCACGGCGTCGTCGACGTCGAACGCCCCGCGCAGATTCTTGCGCCGCGCGGCGGCGTCGAGATCGGATTGCGCCGCGGTGGCGCGCGTACGCCGCAGCAGGCCGGGTACGAGCGCGACGCCGAATTCGCGCGCCAGCGGCTTGGCCAGTTCGAGTGCCTGGTTGTAGCCGCGCTCGCGCAGACGTGCGGTGTGCAGCGGCATGGGCACGATGGCCTCCGGCAATGCGCAGACGGTGCCGTCGGCGCGCGCGCGATGCAATGCGCCAGCCCACAGTTCGGCGAGCACGCGTCCCGCCGCCAGGCGGCGGCCGAACTTGAGTTGGGTCAGCAGCAGGTCGAGAGGGTGGGCGTACAGGTACGGCGCGAACGCGGCGTCGAACGGCGGCTCATTCTTCAGACATTCGCCACATCGCGCCGCAGGGATCGGCAAAGGCAGGGCGCAGCGCGCGCAGGCGGTGTGGTTTGGCGCCAGGTCCGCCGCGCAGGCCGAGCAGAGATCGCGCGGAACATCGCCGCGGACGCCGCAAAGCAGACAGTGCGGCGGCAGCAGGGCGAATTGCAGCGGCCGCCAAAACCTGTCAACCGTCGACAGGGAGTTTAGGTTGACAGGGCGGAAGGGCATAATCACACTCCCCGCAGTCTACGCTCAAACCCACGATTCCGATGTCAGCGACGATCCAACCCGTTTCGGCCGCCAGGCGCGTCAGCCGCGCCGACGTGCTCGCCCTGTTCGCCTTGCCGTTCAATGACTTGCTCGCACGCGCGCACGAGGTGCACCGCGCGCATCACGACGCGAATGCGGTACAGGTGTCGACGCTGCTCTCGATCAAAACCGGCGGCTGCCCCGAGGACTGCGCCTATTGCCCGCAGAGCGCGCGCTACGCGACCGGGGTGAAGGCGGAAAAGCTCATGTCGCTCGACGCCGTGCTGGAAAAGGCCAAGGCCGCCAAGGCCGCCGGCGCGACCCGCTTCTGCATGGGCGCGGCCTGGCGTTCGCCGAAGGATCGCGACGTGGAAAAAGTTGCCGAGATGGTCGGTGCGGTGCGCGCGCTCGGCATGGAAACCTGCGCGACACTCGGCATGCTCAGCGCGCCGCAGGCGTCGAAGTTGAAATCCGCCGGGCTCGACTACTACAACCACAATCTCGACACCGCGCCGGAGTTCTACGGCGAAATCATCCACACGCGCGAATACCAGGATCGCCTCGACACGCTCGAAAATGTACGCGCCGCCGGCATGAAAACCTGCTGCGGCGGCATCGTCGGCATGGGCGAATCGCGCGAACAGCGCGCCGGCCTGCTGCACACGCTTGCGAACTTGCCCGAACATCCGCAGTCGGTGCCGATCAATCGCCTCGTCCAAGTTGCCGGCACGCCGCTCGACGGCACGGCGCTGCTCGATCCGTTCGAGTTCGTGCGCACGATCGCGGTCGCGCGCATTCTCATGCCGCGCTCGATGGTGCGCCTGTCCGCCGGACGCGCCGAGATGAGCGACGAGCTGCAGGCGCTGTGCTTTTTCGCGGGCGCGAACTCGATTTTCTACGGCGAGAAGCTGCTGACCACCGGCAATCCCGACGTCGAGCACGATCAGGCATTGTTCGCGCGGCTTGGCATCGCGCC
>DAIMZS010000373.1:0-2586 GCA_036733825.1 Rudaea sp. | reverse complement strand
CCGGCCGGCAGCTTGAAATCCTCCAGCTTGCACTGGTCGAGCAGGCGCTGGCGTTCGGCGGCGGCGCTCGGGCCTTTGTTGACGTCCGGCGCGTTGAACGGCATGACGACGTAGGTGTAGACCGGGTCCTTGCCGAGGTTCTTCTGCGCGGCGGTGTATTGCAGTCCCTTGACGATGTCGACCGCGACCGCGCCGAGGTCGCCCTCGGGCGCCATTTTCTCGAGCTTCACCTGACTGGTGGTGCCGCCGCGCTCGATGCGATAGGAAATCGCGACGCACGTCGGCGTGGTCAGGCCCTTGCCGTACGCCGGCATCTTCGGATCGCCGGTGCCGGAGACGAGCCACCATTTCGACAACTCCTCCGGCTGCACGAGATGCGCGCGCTCGAGCGCGAACGCGCCGGTCGAAGCGGCGATCAGGGTCAATACCAAGATACGCATCGTGAGTTTCATCTCGATCTCCTGTGGCACGCGCCATCGGCGCTCGCGATAGTTGGATCATACGCAAGACGCATTGTTCGGGGAAACGGCGAGGAGATTGGCCTGCCGTTCATCCATGCGGAATGGCACATGGACGCAATGGGGGCGGATGACAGAATGCAGCATCCTTTTTCCTGCGGGGAGAGTTGGTTATGCGTGCCATCGCGCTCGGCGCCGTCCTATTTTTCAACCTTGCCGCCGCCGCGGAGACACCGCCTCCCGATCCGCAAATCTTCAGCCCCCTCGATGTGTTCAAGCTCGAATGGGCCGATCATCCGCAACTCTCGCCGGACGGCAAACGCGTCGTCTACGAGCGCATGCGTTTCGACATCATGAAAGACCGCAAGCGCTCGAACCTGTGGCTCGCCGACGCCGACGGCCGCGGCCAGCGTGCGCTGACCTCGGACAGCACCGACCAGCGCGGCGCGGCATGGTCGCCGGACGGCAAGCGCATCGCCTACATCAGCGCGAGCGAAGGCAAGGCGCAGATCCATGTGCTCTGGCTCGATTCGGGCGCGAGCTCGGCGATTACGCATCTGACCGAAGGACCGGGCAATCTGTCCTGGTCGCCGGACGGGCGCTGGATCGCCTTTACCCAGCGCGTGCCCGCGCAGGACTCGCCGCTGGCGAAGCTCCCCGCCGCGCCGAAAGGCGCCGAATGGGCGGAGCCGGCGAAGCTGATCGACCGGCTCACCTACCGCATCGACGGCGGCGGCTACATCGATCCGGGGTATTCGCATGTGTTCGTCGTCTCCGCCGACGGCGGTGCGGCGCGCCAGGTGACGACGGGCAAGCACGACTTTTCCGGGCCGATCGCCTGGGCGCGCGACGGCAAGAGCGTGTTCGTCTCGGCCAACCTCAATGATGATTGGGAATACCAGCCGCTGGAAAGCGAGCTGTATCGCGTCGACGTCGACGGCGGCGCGCTGGCCAAATTGACTGACCGCAAAGGTCCCGACCGCCATCCGGTCATCTCGCCCGACGGCCGCACGCTCGCTTATATCGGCTTCGACGACAAAGGCCATCCGTATCAGGCAGCGCATCTGTACGTGCTCGATCTCGCCAGCGGCAAATCGCGTGCGCTGACGGCCGATACCGACATCAGCGTCGACGAACCGGTCTGGGACGGCAACGGTGCGCTGTATTTCAACTACGACGAGCGCGGCGTGACCAAGATCGGCCACGTCGGCCTCGGCGGCGGCAAGGTGGAGACCGTGGCGAGCGATCTCGGCGGCACGCAGATCGGCCGGCCGTACACCGGCGGCTCGATGTCCGGCGCGGCCGGGCGCGTGGCCTATACACGCGATGCGCTGACCCATCCGGCCGATGTCGCCATCATCGCGCGCGGCGCCAAGCCGATCTCGCTGACCGCACTATCGTCCAACCTGCTCGACCACAAAACGCTGGGCCAGGTCGAGGAAATCAACGTGAAATCCTCGGCCGACGGACGCAGCGTGCAGGCCTGGGTCGTGCGGCCGCCGCATTTCGATCCGAAGAAATCGTATCCGCTGATGCTCGAAATCCACGGCGGCCCGTTCGCCGCCTACGGCCCGCACTTCGCGCCGGAGACGCAGCTCTACGCGGCGCAGGGCTACGTCGTCGTCTACGCCAATCCGCGCGGCAGCACGAGCTACGGCACGGAGTTCGCCAATCTGATCGAGAACGCCTACCCGAGCCAGGACTACGACGACCTGATAAGCGTCGTCGATGCGGTGATCGCGCGCGGCAGCATCGACACGAGCAACCTGTTCGTCACCGGCGGCAGCGGCGGCGGCGTGCTGACCGCGTGGATCGTCGGCCACACCGACCGCTTCCGCGCCGCAGTCGTCGCCAAACCGGTGATCAACTGGTACAGCTTCGTGCTGACCAGCGATTTCTACGCGCTGTTCACCAAGTACTGGTTCCCCGGCGTGCCGTGGGAGAACGCCGAGCACTACATGAAGCGCTCGCCGATCGCCTACGTCGGCAACGTGAAGACGCCGACGATGATGATCACCGGCGACGCCGACCACCGCACACCGTCGGGCGAAGCCGAGCAGTTCTACCAGGCACTCAAGCTGCGCGGCGTCGACACGGCGATGCTGCGCATTCCCGGCGCGTCGCACGA
>DAIMZS010000372.1:0-2605 GCA_036733825.1 Rudaea sp. | reverse complement strand
CGCTGCCGCAGGCCGGCGAACTGTTCGGCGCCTGGCGCATCGTCGAGGAAATCGGTCACGGCGGCATGGGCCGTGTCTATCGCGTGGAGCGCAGCGACGGCAGCTACGAGCAGACCGCCGCGCTGAAATTCGTCAAAGGCCTGGCCGGCGACATGGCGATTGCGAACTTCGCTCGCGAGAGGCAGCTGCTGGCGGATCTCAGCCATCCCAGCATTGCGCGCCTGCTCGACGGCGGCAGTGCGCAGGGACGGCCGTATCTGGTGATGGAGTACATCGTCGGCCGGCCGATCGACGAATATTGCCGCGAGAACCCGCTCGGGCGAAATGCGCTCCTCGACCTGTTCGTCGCCGCGTGCGCCGCGGTCAGCCATGCGCACCGGCAACTGATCGTGCACTGCGACCTGAAGCCGTCGAACATTCTCGTCACCGAACACCGTCAGCCGATGCTGCTCGACTTCGGCATCGCCCAGCTGGCCGAGCGCTTCGCCGAGGACGCCAATGCGGCCGGCGCCTCGACCGGTTATACGCCGGGCTACGCGAGTCCGGAGCAGCGCCGCGGCGAGCGCGTCGGCGTCGCCAGCGACATTTACAGCCTCGGCGTGGTATTGCGCGGCATGCTCGATGCGGCGAACGTCGCGGCCGGCCCGGAGCTTGCCGCCGTGCTCGCGATGGCGACAAGGGAAGATCCAGCGGCCCGCTATGCGTCGGTGGACGCATTCTGCGACGACCTGGCGCGCCTGCGTACGCACTATTCGGTGCACGCGCTGCCCGCGACGGCAGCGTATCGCGCGTCGCGTTTCGTGCAGCGCAATTGGGCAGCGCTGTCGATCGTGACCGGCATCGTGCTGCTGTCCGCGTTGTTCACATGGAAGGTGATTGCCGAAAGCCGCCGCGCACAGGCGGCGGAGCAGGCCGCCCTGGCCGATCGCGACCGCGCACGTCGGGCCGAGAGCGAAGCGCGCGCATCGGAAACCGCCGCGCGCGAAACAAATAACTTCCTGATCTCGGTGTTCGACAGCGCCAGCCCCGACGCAGGCAGCGGCAACGTCTCGATCGCCGCGTTGCTCGATCAAGCTCTGCAGCGGGTCGAGCATGATCTCGCCGACAATCCGGGCACGCAGGCGCAGATGTCGGCGGTGCTGGCCGAGGTGCTGTTCATTGTCGGACAGCACGAGCGCGGACGTGCGCTGTATGCCAAAGCCATTGCGCAGGAGCGGTTGCAGCACCGGCCGCTGGTATTGGCGAAGATGCTGCTCGACAACGCCCGGAGCTATCTGAAATACACGTTGGGCATCGCCCCGAACGATGATGTACGCGAGGCGTTGCATCTGGTTGAACGGAACACCGCTGAGGACTCGCCGCTGCGCCTGGAGCTCACCCAAGAGGCCGCCATCGTGCTTGGGGATTCCGACCCGGCTGAAGCGGCGCCGTTGTTCGAGCAAAGTCTGGCTCTGATGCGGAAGTTCAAGCCAGACAGCATGGAGTTGTCCGAAGCGCTCGCCGGCTACGGCTGGAACGAACGCCACCGCGGCGAATACGCGCACGCCATCACCTTGATGCAGGAGGCGTATGCGTTGCAGCTGCGCCTGCGAGGCGAGGCTTCCGAGGACTACGCTCAGGGTTTGGAGAATATCGCTAACACGATGAGTCTGGCGCGCCGCTTTGACGAGGCTGGGCCGCTGTTCCTGCGCGCACAGGAATTGCATCGTCGCTACGGCCGCATGGACGGCACGACGGGTGCGTGGTCGCTCGCCCAATATGCCGTTTTCCTGGTGAACGCCGGGCGCGCCAAGGAGGCATTGCCGCTCTACGATGAAATCTTCGCCATCGCGGCACGCAAGCTGCCTGCGGGCGATGCTTCGGTCCAGGTGTGGAAATTGAATTTTGCGCTGGATGCTGCAGAGGCTGGCGATCTGGACCGAGCGGCCACGCTGAGCCGCGAAGTCGTGACGGAAGCCAGGCGCCACGGCGGGTCGGAGTATCACTTGACCGCGCGGGCGCTCGTGACACATGCCAGAATTCTGGGCTGGCGCGACTGCGATGCCGAGAGCGGTTCGGCCATCGATCAGGCGCTCGCCGTCTACGCAAAAACTCCTCAAGGCAACGCTGACGACTTGTATATCGCCAAGATACAGCGCGGGCGCTGGTTGATCTCCTGCAAACGTCTCGACGAGGCACAGACGCAGCTCGCCGAAGTTGCCCCGCGCGCCGCGACGCTCAAGCCGCTGACGGCCCTGCAGTTGAGCCAGGCGCAAGCTCTGCTGAGCTTGCAACGCCGTGGCGACGACGCCGCGCTCGCCGAGATGCAGAGCACCGAAGCCCTCGCCGCCCAAGTTTTCGAGCCGGGCGATGCTCGCGTCGCCCTGGCCAAACTGCCGCGCGCGGAATGGTTGCGCGCTCATGACCGCGACAAAGAAGCGGCGAAATTGGCCGACGGCATTCTCGAAGGCGTTGCAGGCAAGCTGGTGCAGGATTCGCCGTTGCTCGCGCGCATCCGCGCCGTGCGCGAGAAGGGTTGAGACGGCAATCCCCGCGCGCCGGACATCGATCCGGCAAACACGATGATCCCTGGCGGCCCCGAATTACGAATACGGGGCAGCAGTTC
>DAIMZS010000371.1:0-2618 GCA_036733825.1 Rudaea sp. | reverse complement strand
CCGCTCGTCACCCCGCCGGAGATCAAGCCGGTGTGGTACTTCACGCCGTTCTACGGAATTCTGCGCGTGATTCCGGACAAGCAGCTCGGCATCATCGCCATGTTCGCCTCGATCGTGCTGCTGTTCCTGCTGCCGTGGGTCGATCGCGGCGCGGTGAAGTCGATCCGTTATCGCGGGCTAGGCTACCGCGTTGCGCTCGGTCTGTTTGCGGCGACGTTCCTGCTGCTCGGTTCGATCGGTGCGGGCCTGACCGCGGAGTGGATTCCGAAACTCTTCGGCGCCAGCGCCGACGTGACCAGCATTGAAATGCACTTCGGCTGGCTGCTCGTGCTCATGTACTTCGGTTATTTCATCTTCCTCTGGGCCTACACAGCGTTCGGTTTTGAGAAGACCAAGCCGGTGCCGGAACGTGTTACGGGAGGGGGACACTAAGATGCTGCACAAGATTATTTTTGCTGTCGTCCTCGCCGGAGCTGCGTTTGCAGGGTCCGCCTCTGCCGAAGAAGGCGGCGGCCTGCTTCCCGCCGGCACGAAGGTGAGCAACATCGCCTCGCTGCAGCGCGGTGCGCGCTTGTACTTCAACTACTGCTCGGGCTGCCACTCGATCAAGTACCAGAGCTATTCGCGCCTGGCGACGGATTTGAAGCTTTCGCCCGACGAGGTGCTGAGCAACTTCGCCTTCACCGGCGCGAAGATCGGCGACCAGATCGTCTCGAACATGCCCGCCGATCACGCGCAGGTGTGGTTCGGCAAGGCGCCGCCCGATCTTTCGCTCGAAGCACGCGCGAAAGGTCCGGATTGGATTTACACCTACCTCAAGTCGTTCTACCTCGATCCCTCGCGCCCGGTGGGCTGGAACAACACCGTATTCCCGGGCGCGTCGATGCCGAACGTGCTGTGGGAGCTGCAGGGCACGCAGCTGGCACATTACGCGCCGGCCAAGCCGGGCGATGAGCCGGTGGTCGAGAAGCTCGAGCTGTCGAGCAAGGGCCGTCTGTCGAGTGAGGAATTCGACGCGGCGGCGCGCGACATCACCGCATTCCTGCAGTACGTCGGCGAGCCGGCGGCGCTCAAGCGCGAAGCGGTGGGCGTGTGGGCGATCCTGTATCTGGCCTTCTTCACCTTCCTGGCCTGGCTGCTCAACAAAGAGTATTGGAAGGATGTGCACTGAGGGCGCTTCCCGTTCGCGGTGACGCAAAACCGGCGCAATTGCGCCGGTTTTTGTTTTCAGGCTAGGCAGCCGCCGCCGCACAGGTGTAAATTGTTGCAAAAGCGTGGCGGCACGGCTTTCCGCAGCCGGGCGGCTTCGATTCCCGCGGGGGCGTTGGGAAACATAGGGAAATCATGGCATGGTCTTGAATCCTCGGTCGCGCACCGTTCTGACTCTGTATTCCTCGCGCAATGACGTGCAGTGCCATCGCGTTCGTCTCGTGCTGGCCGCCAAGGGCGTGGTCCACGATTTCGTCGGCGTCAATCCGCAGTCGCCGCCCGAGGATCTGGTCGATCTCAATCCGTACCACAGCGTGCCGACCCTGGTCGACCGCGATCTGGTGCTCTACGAAACCGGCGTCATCTGCGAATACCTCGACGAGCGCTATCCGCACCCGCCGCTGATGCCGATCGATCCGCTCTCGCGTGCGCGCCTGCGCCTGGCGATGGTGCGCATGGAGCGCGATTGGTATCCGTTCGTGGCGCAGATCGAAGCCGGCGGGCGCCCCGCCGACACGGCGCGCAAGCGCCTGCGCGAAACGCTGCTCGCGAGCCTGCCGCTGTTCAAGGCGGCGAAGTTCTTCCTCAACCCCGAAATGAGCCTTGCCGATTGCGCACTCGCGCCGCTGATCTGGCGTCTGCCCGGCCTCGGCGTCGACCTGCCGCGCGAGGCGCGCGTGATCGACGACTACGGCGAGCGCATTTTCCGCAATCCCGGCTTCACCCGCAGCCTGACCGAAGACGAGAAAGCGCTGCGCGCGTAATCCGGTACTATCGAACCATGACTACCGCAGTAATGACTTCCAATCGCCCGTATCTGTTGCGCGCCATGTACGAATGGATCGCCGACAACGGGCTGACGCCTTACATCCTCGTCGACGCCAACGCGCCGGGGGTCAAGGTGCCGAAGAGCGCGGTCAAGGACGGCCGTGTCGTGCTCAATGTCGCCGCGCGCGCGGTGGCGCAGCTCGAGCTCGGTTCCGATCACGTGCGCTTCATGGCGCGGTTTTCCGGCGTCAGCCAGGCCGTCGAAGCGCCGATCGCCGCGGTGCTGGCGATCTACGCGCAGGAGAACGGGCAGGGCATGATGTTTCCGGCCGAAAATCAGCCGCCGACGCAGCCGCCGACCTCGACCGATACCGAAAGCGCGGCTCCTGCCGAGCCGGCGCCGAAGAAAGGCCCGCATCTGCGCGTGGTGAAATAAGCCGCGGTCAATTCAAGCGGCGCGGCAGCTCGATCACGTTCGAGGTGCGCACGACGGGCTGCGATTCGGCCACCGGCAGGCTCCAGGCGAGCAGGCGCCCGTCGAGCATCGTCAGGCTGCCGCGGTGGCGATCGCTGCCGTCCAAGCTGACTTCGAACCGATAGCTGCGGCGCAGGCGCAAATGCCCTTCGGCGTTGCGCGCAAA
>DAIMZS010000370.1:0-2625 GCA_036733825.1 Rudaea sp. | reverse complement strand
GCGAGGCGGCGATCGCGAAGCCGAAGCCGACACGCCGCAGCACCGGCGTGCGCGGTCGCGTCGACGACATCGGCAGCGTTGCGGGACGCGCCACCTGCGCGAGCGCCTGCGCGAAGCGCACGCGCCACGCATCGCGCGCACGGACGATGCGCGCTTCGTCGGCGGACAGGCGCCCGTGCGCGCAGTCGTCGATCAGGTCGGACTCGACCGCATCGATGCGTTCAGGCAAATCGGCATCGACGAACAGGCGCCGCTCGATTTCCGCCACGCGCTGCGCATCGAGGCGATGCAGCAGCCAGTCGCGGATTTCCGCGTCGTCGATCTCGCTGTGGGGATTTGGCGTTGAGGTCATGCTCGGAGTGCCGCTTCAATCGATTCCATCACGACGCGCGTCGCGCACCGCACCCGGTTCGCGCCGGCGCACGCAGGTTTCCAGTGCCGCGCGCAGGCGCAGGGCGCGGTTGCGCAGCGCGTTGAGCGATACGCCGAGCGCAGCCGCGAGGTCACGCCGGGTGGCGATGCGCCGCGCATCGTCGTCACGATAGTAGGCGAGCATCAGTTCCGCGCTGCGCGCGCCGAGTTCGCGCAAGCACGCGCGCAATGCGGCGAGCAGGACTGGATCGGCTTCCTCTTTTTCTTCGCCCTCGGCCTCGGCGAGTACTTCCTGGCGCGCCGCCTCACGCCGTGTGCGCCGCTCGTGCGCTTCGAACAGCATCAGTTTTGCGATGCCGAATGCGTAAAGCCCCGCGTTGTCGATATCCGTGCCTTCGTCGAGCCGGCGTGCGAGCCGGTCAAGCGCATCGTCGGCGAGCGCCTCCGCGTCGACCGGCTCGTGTTGACGAAAAAACAAGACGAGACGCCGGCGCAGCTGCTCGTAGTCGAAGCCGCCGCTGGCCGCATCGGCGTGCAGGCGCTCGACGAGTCCGTGCAGCCGGCGCCTGGCAAGCTCGGCGTCGACGCCCTTGGCGGCGGCCGGCGCGTTCACCGCCAGTCTCCATGCACGACGAACCCGGCCCAGTAGTAAGGCGAGGCCCAGCGCGGTTCGCGCAGCATTTCCGCCTGCGCCGCACGCAGCGCGTCTTGCGGCGAAGCATGTTCGACCAGCAGCGCGCGATAGAATTTCTCCATGAAAGCCGCACTGGCGCGATCGTCGATCGGCCACAAGCTGGCGACCACGCGCCGCGTACCTGCGTAGAAGAACGCGCGCGCCAGGCTGTACGCGCCTTCGGAACCCTGCATCTTGCCGACGCCGGAATCGCACACGCTCAATACGACCAGGTCGGCCGGCATACGCAGGTTGTAGATGTCGTTTGCGCGCAGAAAACCGTCTTCCGCGTTGCCGGCGGAGTCGTACAGCGAGAGCACGATGCCCGACAGTTCCGCGTGGCGCAGGTTGAGCAGCGCATGCGTGGCGAAATGCACGACGGCGAACCGGTTCCAGTCTGCGCCGATCACCGCGTCGCGACTCGCAGCGAAGTCGAGCGCCAGCCACGGACTGCCCTGCGGCATGATCCCGGCGATGCTCTGCGCTTCGCGCCGGGTATTGGGCAGACGCGGCAGGCGGGCCATGCCGGCCTCCGCCATCGCTCGCGACAGCATCGAGTTTTCCGTGGCCGGAGCATCATCCGTTTGCCCCTGCAGGCGCGGATCGTCGCGGCGGAAAACGGGATCGGCGAAGACCGCAAGCGCATGCGCCGGCGCCGACGTTCGCGGCAGCGCGCGCAACGCGCGCAGCGTCGCCAACGAAGGCAGATAGACGAACGCGGGCGCTGTTTCTGCTGCGGACGTAGCGCGCATGTGCGCAAGCAGCACGAACGGCACCAGCTGCAATTCGCCGTCGGCGACGACCGCGACCTGTCGGCGCAAACGCGTGCGCACCGCTGCGGGCAGGACGAGTTCCTGCAACGCGCGCACCTGCGCATCGATGGCTGCGGCTGAAGCGACGTCTTGCTCGGCCAGACGCTCGATCGGCACGGCTGCGGAAATCATGGAACGCGCGAGCAAAGTCGCGCGCAGCGCCGTCGCCGCGCGTTCGATCGTCGCGCGCGCGGGCAAAACTCGCACCTCGATGTCGTCGCGCGTGATCAGCCAAAGATAACTGTGCTCGTTGCCGAGCCAATACTCGAGTACGCTGACATCGGCGTCCAGCAGCTGGCGGCGAATATCGTCGAGATCAACGCGCCGCGGACGCATCAAATCCGCGTAGCGCGGGTTCGATTCCCGCACTTGCGCGCGCACACGATCAAGCCGGGTGTTCGCTTCGTCGAGCGTCTTCTGCAGCGCCTCGCGGCGTTCACTGCTCGCGCCGGCGGACAGGCGCTCGAGCTCGTAGGCGGCGGCGTGCAGGCCGTCTTCGGCTTCGCGCTCGCGGACGAGCAGCGCGGGGTCCACGTCCTTGCGGAGATCGATGCCGCGTTCGGTCAGTTCGTCCTGCAGCGAGCGCGCCCGCGCACGCTCGGCGGCCTGCAGCGCCGCCGCCGCATGGCCGGCTCGCGGCTCGCGCCCGTGCAATTGCATCAGGATGTCGATGTAGAGTTCATAGTACGTGCGCATCGACGAGAAGTAACTGGTACGCAGTCGCAGGTTGCTGAGCTGCGTGCGCTCGGACTCGATCAGATCGAGCGC
>DAIMZS010000369.1:0-2628 GCA_036733825.1 Rudaea sp. | reverse complement strand
TTCATGGGCAGCCAGAACATCGCGCTGTACGACACCACCACGCAGCGGCGGCGCAAATCCGGCAATGCTTCGTTCCAGATGGATCTCGGCGGCGGCTTCACCCTGACCAGTGATCTCTTCTACGCGCGCCAGGACCGCTACGACCGGAACGTCGGCATCCAGTTCAACTCGCTCGACTGGGAAGGCGCGACCTACGTGCCGGTGAATTCGCGCAACACCGGCGCCAGCGTCGCGGGCCAGTACGGCACGCCCGACGATCCGCCGTGGGAAAACATGAACATCTACACCACGCAGGTCTACAAGAAATGGCCGGGCGACGTCGAATCGTTTTCGCAGATCACGCGCACGGATTCGATGGCGAGGAACTTCAACGTCCAGGTCGATTTCGACAACGGCGGACCGTTCACCGCCACCTTGCGCGGCATCCGCGACACGGCGCACCAGACGAACGTCGAGACCGACCTCAACATCTCCAATTCCGACGGCGCGCAATGGCCGAATGATCCGGAGGACGCGGCACCGCCCGGCACCTACATCTATCCCGTCGAGCTGGGCGGCAACCGGGTGTTCAACGACAACGGCATTCCGGCGAACACGGTTTCGATGATCGCGGATTTCCGCAACCGCAATCTCGGCATCAGCATGCCCGGCGTCCTCGCCAGCAACTTCGCCAATCCCGACGGCTGGTCCATGAAGACGCTGGAATCGGCCGGCGACTACGACCGGAAGGTGGGCCTGAGCGTGGTGCGCTTCGATGGACACTACGACTTCGACAATGGCATCAAGTTCGACTTCGGCGTGCGCAACAGCATCCGCAGTGCCAACAATCTCGGGTTCACGCTGATCGCGCCCGTGTACGCCGGCATGGGTGCGAGCGATCCGAACGGTTGCTTCGTCCGTTACGTGGCCGCCGACGTGGTGATGGACGATCCGAGTTGCTCGGCGGGCAACTCGCAGGGATTCTTCCGCGCGGGCCCCTTGTCCGCGCAGCACATGTCGCAGACGCCGCCGCCGTTGTCCAACAACTGGAAGGAATACACCGATCTGCTCGGATCCGGCATCACCTTCTGGGCCGTCGATCCGCACGCGATGGACAATCCCGAAGGCTATTGGCAGTCGCTGTATCCCGGCACCCAGCGGCAAGTGACGCCCGGGCGCACTTGGGCGGTGTGGATGAAGGAATCGTCGGCCTACTTCCAGCTCGATCTGGACGGCCATATCGGCAACATGCCGTACGCCGCCAACGTCGGCATGCGCGTGATCGACACCAACCTCAACGTCACCCAGCACCTGACCGGCGCGCCCGCGCCGTATGGCCTGGAGCCCGCCGACGGCGGCACCCAGGTCACGCAGCGCAGTTACCGCGATTGGCTGCCGACGGCCAACTTCGCGCTCAACCTCACCGATGACCTGAAGCTGCGGCTGGCCTATTCGAAGAACATGATGCCGCTCGACCTCAGCACCTGGGGCGGCGGGCTTTCGCTCAACTACTCGCTGACGGAAGTGCCGGGACAGCCCGCGCTGTTCCGCGTCGCGGGCGGCAATTCGGACGGCAATCCGGATCTCGACCCGTGGCGTTCCAAGAACTACGGCGCATCGCTGGAGTACTACATCAATCCCTCCAGCATGGTCAGCCTTGCGTTCTTCCGGATCAACGTGCAGAGCTTCATCGAGAGCGGCAGCGTGATCAACTGCACGCTGCCCGACGAGGACGGCGTGGTGCGCAACCGCTGCGTGGTGATCACCGAACCCGTGCAGGGCACCGGCAACAGCATCCACGGCGCCGAGTTCGACTACCGCCAGGCTTTCACGTTCCTGCCGGGCCTCCTGCGCAACACCGGTCTGGAATTCAACGCGACGTACGCGCCCAGCGATTCGGGTCAGACGGACTTGGCCGGCAACAAGATTCCGTTCCAGGACAATTCGACCAAGTCAGGCAACCTTATCCTTTGGTACCAGGACAGCCGGTTCCAGGCGCGCGTCGCTTACAACTATCGTTCGCGTCGTGCGGTGTCCTCCGACGTGGGTGCGATCTCGGGCCTGGAAATGTACGAGGCGCCGCAGAAATACATCGACGCGTCGGTGTCGTACAAGATCAACAAGTACGCGGAAGTGTTCCTGCAGGGCACCAACCTCAGCAACGAGTACCAGCGCTTCTATCTCGTGTGGCCCGACCAGCCTGCGCATTCGAACTTCTCCGAACGCATGGTGATGGCGGGGATTCGTGGGCAATGGTGACCCGCTTCATGCTTCGGTAGGTTGGGCTGACGCCGGCTTGATCGGCGGATGCCCAACATGCCCGGCGCTTTTGCTCGTCATCCCGGAATCGCGAAGCGATATCCGGGACCCAGTGACTTATGCTTTGGATGCCAACGACACTGGATCCCCGCTTTCGCGGGGATGACGGCGAAGAGAAGGATCGCGTCTTCTTGCCGGACATTCACCAATAGGGTTGATCCGACCTCGCGCACCCGCCTCCATCGCGATACATAACCGGAAACGACATGCCAGTAGCCGAAACCAGCAAACAAGCAGCGGAAACCGGCAAGCCCGCGCGCAGCGCCGGTTTCCACCGCTCCATCGGCCTGTTCTCCGGCACCGCGATCAACATGACGCAGATGTGCGGCA
>DAIMZS010000368.1:0-2630 GCA_036733825.1 Rudaea sp. | reverse complement strand
TCCTCGGCATGGTCGCGCACGCCTCGATCGAAAGCGTCGACGGCGGCATTCCCGATTGGCGTGACACGGTGAAGCGTGTCGAAGCGGGTCCGCACGTGGTCGGCGCCGCGCCGTATCTCGACGCACAGGCGCTGCTGCGCGGGCGCCGCACGCAGCCCGCCGTCGTGCACGGCCTCGTGCCCGATCAGGAACCGCAGGTGTCGAACATCGGCGCCAAGCTGTTGTCGGGCTCGCTGGACAATCTCAAGCCCGGCAGTTTCAACATCATTCTCGGCAACGAGCTGGCGATGCAGCTCGGCGTGCGTGTCGGCGACAAGGTCACAGTGATGGTGCCCGAATTCAGCGTCACGCCGGTCGGCGCGCTGCCGCGCTCGAAGAATTGCGAGATCGTGGGAATTTTTGCTGTCGGTTTCGCCGAATACGACACCGGCGTGGCGCTGATGAATCTCGACGATGCGGTCACCCTGCTGCGCGCCGACGGGCCGGGCGGAGTGCGCGTGAAGTTCGACGACTTGTTCGGCGCCTGGCAGAAGGCCGTCGCCCTGCGCGACACGCTCGGTCAATATTTCCGCATCACGACCTGGGAGGAGAGCCACCGAAACTTCTTCAGCGCGGTAAAGATGGAGAAGACGGTGATGTTCATCATCCTCTCGCTGATCGTCGGCGTCGCTGCGTTCAATCTTGTCTCCACGCTGATCATGCTCGTCACCGACAAGCAGGCCGACATCGCCATCCTGCGTACGCTCGGCATCTCGCCAAACAAAGTGATGGGCATTTTCACGGTGCAGGGCGTCATCGTCGGCAGCTTCGGCATTCTGATCGGGCTCGTCGGCGGCGTGCTGCTCGCGTGGAATATTCCGGTCGTGGCGAAATGGATCGAGCACACGTTCAACTTCGAGATCCTGCCGGCCGACATCTACTACATCAACGAGGTGCCGTCCGACCTGCACTGGGGCGACGTCGGCTGGGTCGCGGCGATCGCCTGGGTGTTCTGCCTGATCGCCACCTTGTATCCGGCCTGGCGCGCGGCGCGTACGCAACCGGCGGCGGCGCTGCGTTATGAGTGAGATCATGAACCGCGATATCGTCCTGCGCGCGAGCGACGTCGCCAAGACCTACGCCGAAGGCAAGCTGCGCACGCCGGTGCTCAACAACGTGAGCTTTGAGCTCGAACGTGCGTCGACGCTAGCGATCGTCGGCGCCTCGGGCGCGGGCAAGAGCACGCTGCTGCATATTCTCGGCGGGCTCGATACCTTGAGTTCGGGCGAGGTCGAAGTCGAAGGCCGCGCGATGTCGAAATTGTCCGACCGTGAGCGCGGCGAGGTGCGCAATCGCTCGCTCGGCTTCATCTATCAGTTTCATCACCTGCTACCCGAATTCACCGCGCTGGAAAACGTGGCGATGCCGCTGTTGATCCGCGGCACGCGCGTTGCCGAAGCCAGGCAGCGCGCCGGCGAATTGCTCGAGCGCGTCGGCCTCGCGCATCGCCTGGCGCACAAGCCCGGCGAGCTGTCCGGCGGCGAACGTCAGCGCTGCGCGGTTGCGCGTGCGCTGGTAACGCGGCCGGCCTGCGTGCTCGGCGACGAACCGACCGGCAATCTCGACGAGAAGAACGCCGCGCAGGTGTACGCGCTGATGCTCGAACTCAATCGCGAGATCGGCACGAGCTTCGTCCTCGTCACTCACGACCGCTCGCTCGCCCGGCGTATGGACCGCGTGCTTGAACTGCACGGCGGCGGCCTGAGCGAACCGGAGCCGTTCGGCTGACGGTTTCCTGACACCCTAAGGACAGGGAAAGGTTGGAGCAGGGATGCGGCAAGGACGAGTTCCGCTGAGCGATCTATTCAGCGCCACCGCAGCGATCGCGCTGCTGTGCGGCGCGGTCGCGGTGCAGACGCTGACGGCGTTGCCGCCGCTGTGGATTACGCTCGGCATCGCAGTCCTCGGCGTCGCGTTGACGCTTCTTCCACATCGACTGCGCTGGTTGGGTTTCGTTTTGCTCGGCGCGGCGTGGACGATCTGGCGCGCGGACGCGGCGATGTCGCTGCGCTTGCCGGCCTCGCTCGAAGGCGAGGATATCCTCGTCACCGGTGCCGTTCGCGGCCTGCCGCACATGCAGGACGAATCGACGCGTTTCGATCTGGCCGTTTATAGCGCCGAACGCGGCGGCGATCCTGTCGCGGTCAGCGGCGTGCTGCGCCTGAGCTGGTACGACACCGCGCCGACCATCCGGCCGTGCGAAATATGGCGTCTGCACCTGCGCTTGAAACGTCCGCGCGGGCTGATCGATCCCGGCGCGTTCGATTTCGAACGTTACGCGTTGGGCGAACGCATCACCGCGACCGGCTACGTGCGCGAGCATGCGGAAAATCGCGCGATCGGCATGCGTACTTCCTGCATCGACGATTTGCGCCAGCGTATTTCTCGAGGCATCGCCGGCACGCTCGGCGCCGGACCGCAAAGCGATGTACTGCGTGCGCTCGCGTTCGGCGATCAGCAGGCGATGGACGAGAAAGAATGGAACGTCGCGCGCGCGACCGGCATTCCGCACCTGATCGCGATCTCGGGCCTGCACATCGCCTTGTTCGCCGGTTTCGGCGTCTGGATCGTGCGCGGCTTCTGGAAGCTGG
>DAIMZS010000367.1:1421-2637 GCA_036733825.1 Rudaea sp. | reverse complement strand
GCCGCCAAAATGGCAATGATCGCGACCACGATCATCATTTCGATCAAGGTGAAGCCCTTGACCCGCGTCAATGCTGAGCGCATGACCCTACCCCTATTTCTGAGCCAGCGCGAACGCTACAACAGCGTCTTAACATTTGCAGCAGCGTGCGGACGTCCGGTTGAATCCAGCCGATGAGCGGCGGGGATATCTAGCCTTTCGGGCGCAGCCGTTGCGGCTAGCCGACTAGGCTGATGCGCAATTCCTTCGGCAGCGCGAACGTGACGTTTTCTGGGTCGCCTGCCAGCTCGCTGACCTGGGCGCCGGCCTCGCCCCATTCACGCAAGCGCGCAACGACGCCCTGGACGAGGCCCTCCGGGGCCGACGCGCCTGCGGTCACGCCGATCCGCGTTTTGCCTTCCAGCCATCGCCGGTCGATGTCCTCGGCTCCGTCGATCAAATGGGCCGGCACGCCCTGCTTCTGCGCAAGTTCGCGCAGGCGGTTGGAGTTGGAGCTGTTCGGCGAGCCGACGACGAGAACCAGATCGCACTGCTGACCGAGCTTGCGCACGGCGTCCTGGCGGTTCTGCGTCGCATAGCAGATGTCGTCGTGCTTCGGGCCGATAATCGCGGGGAAGTGCGCACGCAGCGCGTCGATCACCGCTTTCGTATCATCGACCGACAGCGTCGTCTGAGTGACGTAAGCGATTTGCGCGGGATTCTTCGGCCGCAGCTTGGCCACGTCCTCCGGCGTTTCGACGAGATGGATTTCACCGCTCGCGCCGGCCTTGTCCCACTGGCCGAGCGTGCCCTCGACCTCCGGATGTCCGGCGTGGCCGATCAGCACGACGTCGAACCCAGACTTGGCGTAGCGCGCGACTTCGATATGCACTTTCGTCACCAGCGGGCACGTCGCGTCGAACACGCGCAGATCGCGCGCCGCCGCTTCCGCGCGCACCTTCTGCGAGACGCCGTGCGCGCTGAAAATTACCGTGGCGCCGTCGGGCACTTCGGCGATCTCGTCGACGAAGACCGCGCCGCGCGCGCGCAAGCCGTCGACGACGAATTTGTTGTGCACGACTTCGTGACGCACGTAGATCGGTGCGCCGAACGATTCGAGCGCGCGCTCGACGATCTCGATCGCGCGGTCGACGCCGGCGCAGAATCCGCGGGGGTTGGCGAGGAGGATTTGCATGCTGGCATTATCGCGCGTTCCGCCATGCAACGGAATTCCACG
>DAIMZS010000367.1:0-1321 GCA_036733825.1 Rudaea sp. | reverse complement strand
AAATGCGCCTCGCCCCAGTAAACGTCGATGAAATCGGTGACCTGGCCCAAACGCAGGCGGTCGATCAGATTGCCCAGCGCGCCGCCGATCACCAGCGACAACGGCAGCGCGTTGCGCCAGTCCGAACGCGCAATCGTCGCCAGCCAGCGCACGAGTGCGGCGCAGACCACGATCGCGAGCGCCGAAAACAGCCAGCGCTGCCAGCCCGACTCGTCGTGCAGAAAGCTGAAAGCCGCGCCGGTATTGAATGCCAACGTCCAGCTCAGCCAGCCCGGAATGACTTCGTGCGGCTGGTACGGCTGCAACGCCGCCAGCACGAACGCCTTGACGATCTGGTCGACGCCGATGACGACGAGCGACAGCGACAGCCAAGGCAGTGCGCTGGCCTTCCATGACACGGGTTTGTCCATCAGAAGTACCGCCGCTGCTCGCCTGGGCCGTCCGGCAGATTGTCGACGCAGCGGCCGCAGATTTCCGGATGCTCGGGATGCGCGCCGACGTCCTCGCGCCGGTGCCAGCAGCGGATGCATTTCTTTCCGTCCGCCACTTTCGTCGAAATCCACAACGCCGCATTCTCCACGTCCACCTTCTGCGCGGTCGCCGGAATGTTCTTGTCGTCGACGAGATGCAGACCGGAGGTGATGAAGAAGAAACGCAGCTCGTCCGCAACCGGCGCGAGGCGCGCGTGCAGCGCCGCGTCGGCGTGCAGCGTGACCTCGGCTTCGAGCGCCGCGCCGATCTCGCCCGCGTTGCGCATGCCCTCGAGCTGCTTGGCGACGGCGAGGCGAATCGTCAGCAGATCGTTCCAGAACGCGCGCTGCTCCGGCTTGCCCTGCACGGCCGCTAGGCCGTCGTAAAAAGTCTCGAAGAACACCGACGTATCGCGCTTGCCCGGAATCAGCGGCCAGATTTCTTCGGCGGTGAACGACAGGATCGGCGCGAGCCAGCGCACCATCGCCTCGACGATGCGGTACATCGCGCTCTGTGCGCTGCGCCGGCCGAGGCTGTTCGTCTGCATCGTGTACAGACGATCCTTGGTGATGTCGAGGTAGAGCGAACCCATCTCGTTCGTGCAGAAATTCTGCACGCGCTGCACGACTTCGGGAAAATCGTAGCGCGCATACGCGGCGATCACCGCCTGCTGCGTGTCATAGGCTTGCTGCACGGCCCATTGATCGAGCAGCAGGCTGTCTTCGACCTTGACCAGATGCTGCACCGGATCGAAGCCGTGCAAATTGCCGAGCAGGAAACGCACCGTGTTGCGGATGCGGCGATACGCATCGGCGACGCGTTTCAAAATTTCATCCGACAGCGCCATCTC
>DAIMZS010000366.1:0-2644 GCA_036733825.1 Rudaea sp. | reverse complement strand
GGTGGCAAACCGGCGGCGTTGATGGTGCAATGGCGCCATCTCATTCCATTTCGCCTATCGCCATGTCCAACACTGAAAATTCTCTCGCCGCCCTCGCCGCGGAAAAATGCGTTCCGCTCAAGGGCCCTGAAAACGCGGTGCCGCGCGCGCAGGCGCAGGCGTGGCTCGGTGTGCTGCCGGGCTGGAGCTTGGGCGCCGACGAGGCGGAAATCCGCAAGGAATTCCGCTTTCCGGACTTCGTCCACGCCCTCGCCTTCGTCAATGCGCTCGGCTACATCGCCGAGCGCGAAAACCATCATCCCGATCTCGAACTCGGCTGGGGCCGCGTGCTCGTGCGCTTCTCGACGCACGACGTCGGCGGCTTGTCGCGCAACGACTTCGTCTGCGCGGCGAAAACGGAAGCGCTGCTGACGGCGTGACGCGCCGGCTTAGCCTTTTTTCTCGGCCGCCGGCGCCGCAGCGGGCGCGGGTTTGGCCGGCGCCGGCGCCGCGCCGGCGGGATATTCGATCTTCGCCTGCTGCTTGAGCTTGGCCAGGCGTTCTTCGCCGATCTTCTTCTGCAGATTGCGGCGAATGTCGTCTTTGACCTTGTCGAATTCCGGCGGCACGTACGCGTTGACCGCGTCGAGATGGAACACGTGCCAGCCGAACTGGGTCTTCACCGGCGTGCGCGAAAAATCGCCGGGCTTCATCTGGCCGAGCGCCTGCGCCAGCGGTTCCGGCAGTTGATCCTGACGGATGTGCGAGAACACCTTGGCCTGCGCCGCCTTGCTCTTCCATTCGTCGTAGACCTGGGCGAACGGCTTGCCGCCGACGAGCTCGCCGGCGACCTTGAGCGCATCGTCCTCGTTGCCGAACAACAGATTGCCGAAGTCGTATTCCGACTTGCCCGTGCGCGCCACGTTGGCGTCGTACTCGGCCTTGAGCGCCTCGTCGGAAATCGGCGTCTGCTGCTGCAGGCGGATCATCGCCTCGTTCGCCAGCGCGGCCAGGCGCGCCACCTCGACATTGGCCGCGAACTTGGGATCGGCGGCCATGTTGTCGCGCTGCGCCTGTTCGGCGAGCAGCACGTAGTCCGACAGCACGCGCAGGATTTCCGCGCGCTGCTCGGGGTTGCTCATATCCGCCTTCGGCGCCTTGACGCGCACGAACGCGTCGACGAGTTCCTGCGGCACAGGCGTGCCGTTGACGGTTTCGGCGACCGGCAGATTCGACGGCAATTGGACGACGCGCGAATCGCCCGCCCCGCTGCCCGAGCAGGCGGCGAGCAGGAAACAGGCGGCGAACGGCAGAATCTTGCGCATGAGAAATCCTCGAATCGAAGTTTAGAGTTCGTCCGGCGCGCGGGTTTCCAGCGCCAGGGCATGAATGTCGGTGCGCATCATGTCGCCGAGCGCGGCGTAGACGCGCTGGTGGCGCTTGACCGGCGTCTGGCCGGCGAACGTCGCGGCGATGATGCGCACACGGAAATGCCCGCGCCCGTCGCGCGCGCCTGCGTGGCCGGCGTGCTTGTGGCTTTCGTCGATGATGTCGAGCTGCACCGGCGCGAATTCGGCGGCGAGCAGCTCGCGCATGCGCGCGATCCGCGCCGGATTGAGCGCGGCAGCGCCGCTCACGGCAGAACCTTGCGGAACGGCCGCACGTCGACCTGGCGGTAGACACCCGCGGCGATGTACGGATCGGCGTCGGTCCAGGCCTGGGCCGCAGCCAAATCGCTGAATTCGGCGACGATCAGGCTGCCGCTGAACCCGGCCGGGCCCGGATCTTCGCTGTCGATCGCCGGAAACGGCCCGGCAAGCAGCAAACGGCCCGCATTCTGCAGCTCCTGCAAACGCTGCAGGTGCGCCGGCCTTGCCCCAAGCCGCTTCTGCAGGCTGTCCGCGTTGTCCTGACCGATGATCGCGTACCACATAGCGCCGTCCCGTTGCCCGAAAACGTTGAATGATAACGCAATGCTTCTTGCGGATGACCCGCCCGGACTCTGGACAGGCGAGGCCATTCCTCGTAATCTGTACGCAAAGCGCTGGCCAGCCCAAGCACGTCGCGGAAAGCGGCGCCGAATAAGACCCGCCAGCGCCAGTTCTCCAGGGAATCGCCTCCCGCGTGGGCCCGATGCGAATCGGCCGCTGCGAACGGGACGTTGTCCACGCATCCGCCATGCCGCAGTTCCAAGCGATGCCGCAGCGGTGCGCTGTTGTGCACTTTTGTAATTTTATACTTTGGCGTATGCATGACGCTTTGCTTTTCGGAGCCGCTCCAATGAGCGGCAACTTCGCATGATCGAATCCGCCCCATGAGCACGCAGAGCGCCGCCGTGACGGACGCCGCCGGCCACACGGACGCGTTTGCGCAGGTCCCGCAGCAGCAGGAGATGCCGCTGGCCATCGTGCGCGGCGAGCCGGTGCTGCAGATGCCGCAGGATCTGTACATCCCGCCGGACGCGCTCGAAGTCATCCTCGAAGCGTTCGAAGGGCCGCTCGACCTGCTGCTCTATCTGATCCGCCGGCAGAATCTCGACATTCTCGACATTCCGATCGCCGAGATCACGCGCCAGTACATCGATTACATCGAGCTGATGAAGGACCTTCGGCTCGAACTCGCGGCCGAGTACCTGGTCATGGCCGCGATCCTCGCCGAGATCAAG
>DAIMZS010000365.1:0-2661 GCA_036733825.1 Rudaea sp. | reverse complement strand
GCGACGAGCGCCGCGAACAGCGCCTCGTCCTCGCGCCCCGCCGCGCGCCAGCGCGACACCAAATCCACCTGCATCAAACTCATCGGATCGATGTACGGATTGCGCAGACGAATCGACAACGCCAGGCGCGGATCTTCCGCGAGCACGCGGTCGGTGCTCTTGAGCCGCAGAATCCATGTTTCCGCGCGCGCGAACTCCGCTTCGATCTGCGGAAAAAATTTCTCGTGCAGCGGACCGGCGAGACGCGAGAATGCGGCGGCGATTTCCAGATCGGATTTGGCCATCACCATCTCGACGTCATCGAGCATCGTGCGGAAGAACGGCCAGCGCTGCGCCATTTCGCGCAGTACGTCTTCGCCGACGTCGGCGGCGGTCTTCTCCAGCGCTGTGCCGACGCCGTACCAGCCGGTCAGGCCTGCGCGGTTCTGCGTCCAGGCGAACACCCAGGGGATCGCACGCAGATTGTCGATCGAGCCCGAGCCGCGCCGCGACGGACGCGAGCCGAGCGTCATGCGCTCGATCACGTCGATCGGCGTGGCTTCGCGGAAATAATCCATGAAGCCGTCGGCGCGGATCAGTGCGCGATACGCTTCCGCGCCGTGCTTCGCTGCGACGTCGACGGCTTCGCGCCATGCCGATTCGCGCGGTTCGGGCGGGCGCGGGCGCACCGACGCTTCGAGCACCGCGCCGACGGTCTGTTCGAGATTGCGCAGCGCAAGCGCGCGGATGCCGAACTTGCGGTGGATGACCTCGCCCTGCTCGGTCACGCGCAGGCGGCCGGCGATCGAACCGCGCGGCGAGGCGATCACCGCGCGCGTGGTCTTGCCGCCGCCGCGGCTGACCGAGCCGCCGCGGCCGTGGAAGAACGCGATCTGCACGCCGGCGTTCTGCGCGATCTTGAGCAGTTGCACCTGCGCGTCCTGCAGCGCCCAGCGCGAGGCGACGATGCCGCCGTCCTTGCTCGAGTCCGAATAGCCGAGCATTACCGTCTGACGATCGTCGCGCGCGGCGAGATGCGCGCGATACACCGGATCGGCGAACAGCGCCGACAGCGTCTGCGGTGCATGCTGCAGATCGTCGACCGTTTCGAACAGCGGCGCGATGTCGAGCGGCACGTGGCCATTCTCGTCGACGAACTGCGCGCGCCGCGCGAGCGCGAGCACCGCGAGCACGTCGGCCGCGCTGCGCGCCATGCTGATGATGTAGAGACCGATCGCCGCGGGACCGTAGGCGTCGCGCGCGTAGGCAAGCTGATCGAACACGGCGTCGAGCATCTCGCCCTTGTCGTCGGCCGGTTCGGGGAGTTCGGCATCGCCGCGCGCGTAGGCTTCGAGCTTGTCGGCTTGCGCGGCCGCGTCGCGCGTCTCCCATGGCTCGTCGCCGAGCGCCGCGGCCAGCGCGGCCGCATGCACGCGCGAATCCTGGCGCACGTCGAGGCGCGCGAGATGGAAGCCGAACGTGCGCACGCGCCACAGCAGACGCCGCACCGAGAACCAGCCCGCGTTGCGTCCCTTGTTCGCGCGCAGGCTGTCGGCGATCAGTTGGATGTCGCCGAGCAGTTCCGCCGCCGAACCGTAGGCCGCGTCCTTTTCATCGACCGTCGCCTGCAGACGCGCACGCACGAACGCGAGCAGCACGCGGTACGGCATGTCGGCGTAGCGCGGATTGATCGCGCCGCTCACTTGCGGAAGCTGCGCGCGGTAATGGTCAATGCGCGCAAACACGGCGGCGTCGAACTGAGTGTGGCCCACGGTCTGGCTCAGTTCGCGCGCGAGCTCGACGATTTCGGCGTCGTAGCGGCGCAGCGCCAGTTCGCGCTGCGCGCGCAGCGTCGCCGCGATCGTGTCAGCGTTGACGTTGGGATTGCCGTCCATGTCGCCGCCGACCCACGAACCGAAACGCAGCATCGTCGGCAGCGGCAGGCTTTCGCCGTAAACCTCGTTGAGCGCGGATTCGAGCACCTCGTAGAACACCGGCACGACGCGGTAAATCGGCCCGCCGAGATAGAAGCCGACGTGGTTGAACTCGTCCTGCACGCGCGGCCGCGCGCGCGCGGCATCGGCGGTCTGCCAGCCCGCGGTCAGCGCCATGCGCAGACGCGCGAGATCGACTTCGCGTTCGTGCGGCGTGCGCTGCGCGTCGAGGTCGGCGATCAGGCAGCGGAAAATCACCTGTTCCTTTTCCAGCAACGTGCGGCGCACGGCTTCGGTCGGGTGCGCGGTGAACACCGGCTCGATGTCGAGCTTGGTCAGCCACGCGGAGATTTCCTCCAAGCCCACGCCAGCCGCTTTCAATCGCTGCAGCACGTCTTTCAAACTGTCCGGCTGCGCGGTCGAGCCCGAGCGTTCGTAGTCACGCCGCCTGCGGATGCGATGCACGCGTTCGGCAATGTTGACGACCTGGAAATAGGTGGCGAACGCGCGCGTCAGCTGTTCGGCGAGATGCGGATCGAGCCGCGCCACTTCGGAGGCGAGCGCCTCCGGCGACTCGCCCGCGCTGCGCAGACGGATCGCCGTGGTGCGGATCGCTTCGACTTTGGCGAAGAACGCATGCCCGAGCTGCTCGGCCAGCATGTCGCCCACCATCGCCCCGAGCCTACGCACATCTTCGCGCAGCGGGCCGTCCGTCGGCAGAAAGTCGATTTCGCGTCGCTTGTTTACG
>DAIMZS010000364.1:0-2665 GCA_036733825.1 Rudaea sp. | reverse complement strand
CGAAGCGAAGTGCTTTTCCCGAGATATTGATGGCCTTGATCGGAACATCCATGGCTTCCATCGTGGTCATCACCGTGAGATGGCCCGAGCCATTTGCGTCGATCGCAAGCTTGAGTCGTGTCGGCGGATCGTCTTTGTCCAGAAATGCGGACCATATGCCGGCAAAGGGCGGATCTTCCGCGGCGGCTGCGGCGGGTCCGATAAGCGGAGCCAGTGCGGAGCAGGCCGCTGCGCCCAGCAGAACACGACGAGTGCGATCTGTCACGAGCTTCCCCCTTCTTGTCAGAGCCACAGAATACAAGAAGGTCGAGCGGACTGACGATGTTGCTGACCTACCCGGAACGCCCGTGATCGCAGCGGCGCTTTGCCCGCGTTGTCCTTTTTCACGCCAAATTACGTCTGCTTGCACAAACACATTCGAAGCAACCGAATCGCAAGCAGCGGCCCGAGAGGACAACGCAATGAGTACCGACATGCGACAGGGCAATGCGTCGGATGACGCAGCAAAGCCGGCCGACCCGGCACGCATCGGTCTTTACTGGGGCGCATTGTTTGCATTGCCGTTGTTGGCCCTTGCGGCATTGGCTCTGCCTTCGGCAATACACGCCGGTGAGTACTTTCTGCCGCTGGCTCCGCTTTCCGCTGCGTTCGTGCACATTCTGGCGGGCCACTGGTGGGCGACGTGCGGGATCGGCAAGAGCAGACGGAGGTCGCTGCTGACGGTGTTGGCGCAGGGGTTTGCGATCGCGCTTGCCCTGATGGTATTTCTCGAGCTCGAAGAGTGGTGGGAGAACGAAGCAGCGCTGCTGAATAAAAACGTCGCCGTGTCGTTTCTCGTCGTGTGGGGTATCGCGAGCGTTTGGATGCTGGCACTCGGCAAGGCGGTTGCCTGGAGGGTGCGCCGTGCGTGCAACGTCGGCAAAATCGCGCCGGACGCGATGAACGACTCCTGGATTTTATGGCCGCGGCTCGTTGTCGGACTGGCGGTGCTCGCAGCGCTCGGCATCGCGAGCTTTGCCTATCTGCGCTGGGAACCCGTCGGCCGCGCCAAACAATTCTTCGAAGCTGTTCAGCACGACGATCTGGCGCGAGCGCGCAAGCAACTGTTCTCCGCATTGGCGACTTACGCCGACGCAGGCGTGCTCAAAGCATTTCTTGGAGAAAACTCTCTCTCGAACGCGACGAATGTGGAGCTTTCAATGGACAGCTTCCGCGGATTGCACGCAGAGCTGAAAGGCACCGTCAACGGCGTACCGGTGCGGCTGAGTCTTTTCCGTGAACGGGACGAGTGGAAAATCACCGAACTGTGTCAGTTGGAAAAGGCCGACTGTCTCGATGCGGAAAGAGCCCAGGCAGAGCGCGGCAATGCTCATGCTCAGTACCACGTCGGTTTGGATTATCAAAACGACGTTCGCTGGTCGCTGCCTATGCGCCACGACTACGTCAAGGCAGCCGCGTGGTATCGCAAGGCCGCGGAACAGGGCGATGCCGACGCGCAGTTGGCGCTCGGCGAACTCTACGATGAAGGCCAAGGCGTGCAGCAGGATTCAGCTGCGGCCATCCGATGGTTTTCCGCGGCGGCGGACCAAGGAAAGCTGCCGCCGAGCGCAAACGCCATGGCGAAACTCAGTGCGGCTTATGTCATCGGCCGTGGCATGGTACAGCCTGACGACGCGCGTGCGCTGGCCAACTTTCAGGGCGCGGCAAGATTGCTTGGGCAGAGCGAAGTCGAAGCGCCAGAGCGCGCCGTGTGCGAAGAGGGCGTGCGCTACCTGCTCAAGCAAAGGCAGAGTCCGCGCGATGCCTTTCTCTGGATTTCGCTGATCGACTTGAAGAATCAGTGCACACCACCGCCTGAGCTGGAAAGCCAGCTGGCGCCGGCCGAACTGGTCGCAATCAGAGCGGAAGTTGCGTCACGTCGCGCGGCGTTGGTCGCACTCGAGTCATCGCGCAGGTGAATAATTTACGGCGAACGAGCCTGTATCCGCAGACACAGGCTCGTCGCATTCCTCAACGGATTACTGGATGCCGTAGAACATAAACGATCCGTAGACGTTGTCTTTCCAGACCTGAATCGTCGTGGGGCCGGTGTAATTGTCCGACACGGCAGGTCCGGTAATGGACAACGAGGCGGTTTGTCCCGCGCCGCCATTGATCGTCGAACTCCACTTGTTCGACGAGGTGTAGGTATTGCTCGTTTTTATGTCGACATCGATTTTGGCGCTGAAGATGCTCAGATTCAGACCGGCGCCGAAATTGAGGTCCACGGCCAAACCCACGCTTCGGCTATCGGACGCTCCCTTGCCAACCGAGGAGGTGGACTGCGAAACGACGGAATAGGTCTGCGTGATTGGCTGGCCGCCGGGCGGCGGCGGCGAGTAGCTGAAGGTCTGGCCGCCCTGAATATCGAATCGGCCGCTGGTGTCCGTGTTCGGGTTGAACGAGGGATTTGCGACGAACGGGTCCGCCGTCAAAATCGCCGCATAGTCCTGAGTCGTCAAACCGCCCAATCCGGAGGTGTCCCAGGAACGCGCCAGCCGCGCCGTGAGGCCGCTGGACATCAAGGCGGGATTCTTCAATTGGGCGACATAGATCGGCACGACCTCCATCTCGTCGGCGTCGTCTTCGGCATCATAGGTGTAGCCGCTCCATTGGAGCTGGTACG
>DAIMZS010000363.1:0-2678 GCA_036733825.1 Rudaea sp. | reverse complement strand
TTCAAGCTGCCCGCGCAGATCAGCACGCCGACCAGCGCCATGCCCATCGCGATTTCGTAAGAGACCACCTGCGCGGCCGAGCGCATCGCGCCGAGCATCGCGTACTTCGAGTTCGACGACCAGCCGGCGAGGATGATGCCGTACACGCCCATCGAGGTCATTGCGAGCAGATAGAGCAGGCCCGCATTGACGTCGGCGAGCACGGTCTTGTCGTCGAACGGCACCACCGCCCATGCCGCAAACGCCGGTACGAGCGCGATCAACGGCGCCACGACAAAGAGGAATTTGCTCGCCGCCTGCGGCATGAAGTATTCCTTCAGCAGCAGCTTGAACACGTCGGCGAACGTCTGCGCCAGGCCGGCCGGGCCGACGCTGTTCGGCCCCATGCGCACGTGCATCCAGCCGAGCACCTTGCGCTCCCACCAGACGTAGAGCGCGACCGAAAGAATCACCGGCACCGCGATCGCGAGAATGCAGAGCACGAGCCAAACGACGAGTCCGCCGGCGCCGAACGTCGAAACGAGCGGATCGTGCACCCAGGAATGAAAGAAATTGGAAAGCACGCCTCAGGCCCTCGCTACCGTCACGGCGCCGCCGTTGCCGGGCAGGCTGCGCGTTTCCGACCAAGTCTTTTCGATCCAGGCACCGCCGCGCGGCACGGCGCGCGTCACCACGACCGGCAACACGACCTCGCCTGCCCCGCCGCTGATTTTCACCTTGGCGCCGTTGCTCAAGCCGAGCGCGAGCGCGTCTTCGGGATGCAGGCCCACGGAGCACACCCCGGTGAGCGGATGCGCCTGCAATGCCGGCGAGCGGCGCAGCACGGCGTCGCTGCGGTAGATCGGCACGGTCGAGATGCGTTCGAACGTCTTTAGCCCCTCTCCCGCCGGGAGAGGGGTTGGGGTGAGGGTTCGGGGAATTTCGTCGCGTTGTGCCGAAGACGAACCCTCATCCGCCCTGCGGGCACCTTCTCCCGACGGGAGAAGGGAAAGAGCGTTCGCGACTGCTGCGCGGACTTCGCCGAATTCGGTGAAGCTAAAACCAGACAAACCAAGTGCGGCGCCGAGCGCACGCAATACTTTCCAACCCGGCCGCGCATCGCCCGGCAGTTTCGCGCCGGCGGCCACCGTCTGCACGACGCCGTCGATATTCACGTAACTGCCGTCCACTTCCGGCGGCAGGCCGATCGGCAATACCGCGTGCGCCGTGCGCTTCACGCCCGCACACGCATACGCGCCGATGTAGACGCCGAAGGCGGCGTTGCTGCGCGCCGCGTCGTACGCCGCCGGCGAGCTGGTGTCCTGCGAACCGGCGTGATAGGTGATCAGCGCCTTCGTCGGCTGCGCGAGCAGCGCCGCACCGTTGCGGCCATTCGCGCGCGGCAGCACGCCGACGCGCGCGAGGCCGACCGCATTCGCGCCGTCGGCGAGTTCATTGAACGCGCTGCCCGTCGCCTGTGCGAGGCACTTCGCCAGCGCACGCAGCAGCGAGGCCTCGGCGTGATGCACGGCGTCGTTGCCGAACAGCAGCACCGAACCGTTTGCTTCGCGCAGCACGTTCACCGTCGCGCGATGCGCGTCGGTCGGCTTCGCCGCGTCGACCGCGGAAGCGAGATTCGCCGGCACGTTGCCGCCGCCCTCGCGCGCGGCCGCAACCAGCGCGGCGAGTTCGCCGGCCAACTGCGACGGCAGCACAATGGCTTTGCCGCCGAGGCTGAAATCGAAATTGAAATCGTAGTCGAGCGTGTTGACCGCGAACACTCTCGCGCCGCGCTTCCACGCCTTGCGGATACGATGGCCGAGCAGCGGCGCATCGTGACGCGGATTGCTGCCGATCAGCAGCACCGCGCCGGCTTTTTCGATCTGCGCGATCGGCATGTCGAACGTGGCGCCGGCGGGTCCGCCGTCGGCGAAGTCGGCGACGCGCAGACGATGGTCGATATGGTCGCTGCCGAGGCCGCGCACGATCTGTGCGAGCAAATGGCCTTCCTCGCTCGACGCGAACGGCGCGACCAGCGCACCGACGTCGGCGCCGTGTTTCTTCAAACCGTCGGCGACGAACGCGATTGCTTCTTCCCACGACGTTTCGACGAGCTCGCCATTCTTGCGGATCATCGGCTTGGTCGCGCGGTCCTGCGCGTACAAACCCTCGTGCGAATAGCGGTCGCGATCCGACAGCCAGCATTCGTTGATCGCTTCGTTATCGCGCGGCACGCTGCGCAGCACGTCGCCGCGGCGCGTGTGCAGCCAGAGGTTCGAACCGAGCGCGTCGTGATAGCCGATCGATTCGCGCGCGATCAGCTCCCACGCACGCGCCTTGAAGCGGAACACTTTGTTGGTCAGCGCACCGACCGGGCAGACATCGATGATGTTGCCGCCGAGTTCGGAATCGATCGTCTTGCCGATGTAGGTGCCGATTTCCAGGTTTTCGCCGCGGCCCATGCCGCCGAGTTCCGGCGAACCGGCCACTTCGGTCATGAAACGTACGCAGCGCGTGCACTGGATGCAGCGCGTCATCTCGGTTTCGATCAGCGGACCGAGATCCTCATCGGGCACGACGCGTTTGCGTTCGACGAAACGCGAGACCGAGCGGCCGTAGCCCATCGATACGTCCTGCAGCTCGCACTCGCCGCCCTGATCGCAGATCGGGCAGTCGAGCGGATGGTTGATCAGCAGGAA
>DAIMZS010000362.1:0-2706 GCA_036733825.1 Rudaea sp. | reverse complement strand
ACAAAGGCGCCGCGACGCGCGAGATGATTCTCGATCGCGCGTACCTGCTCGCCGCGCGCAAGGGGCTGGAAGGCCTGTCGATCGGCGAACTCGCTGCGGCGGCGAAGATGTCCAAAAGCGGCGTGTTTGCGCATTTCGGATCGCGCGAAGAGCTGCAGCTCGCCGTGCTCGAATTCGGTGCGCAGCGTTTCGGCGAACGCGTGTTCGTCCCTGCAATGCGTGAGAAGCGTGGGTTGTCGCGTTTGCGCGCGATCGTTCACGGCTGGTTTGACTGGGTGCGCGAAAACCGCCACGGCTGCCCGCTTCTGGCTTCGGTCAATGAATATGACGCATGTCCCGGCCCGCAGCGCGATCGCGTCGTGGCGTTCATGGACCAATGGCGCAGCGAGATCGCGCGCGCAATCTCGATTGCCGTTGAAACTCGCGAATTACGAGCGGACACCGACGTGCGTCAATTTGCATTCGAAATATTCGGCATCGAGCTTATCTTGCACCAGGACACGCGTCTGTTCGATCCGAAACAGGCGCGCATCCAGGCCGAACGTGCGTTCGAGCGCCTGATCGCCGCTTATTCCCGCTGAAAATCCTCGGAGGTCCGTCATGGCTACCGCAGCAGTATCAAAAAATAGCACGACCGTTCGTAATATTCTTTCCCTCGGCGCACTGCGCGCCGGATTTGCGATCGGCGGGGTGATCGCACCGCGGCATACCGGACGCCGCGCCGCGCGTCTGTTCGCGACGCCGTTCGCGAGCAGCCGCAGCCGTGCGCGCGCCGCGCAGCTCGACACCGAGATTAAACGCATGTCATTGCATAGCGGCGGGCGCACCGTCGCGACCTACGTCTGGGGCGATCCCGCGACGCAGCCGTATGCGCTGCTCGTGCACGGCTGGTCGAGCTTCGGCCTGCGCTTCCAACCGTGGGTCGCGCGGTTGCGCGCGCTCGGCTACGCCGTGGTGACGTTCGACCAGCCCGGTCACGGCAACAGCAGCGGCGATTTGAGCACGCTGCCTGAGTTCACCGACACGGTGCGCGCCGTCGGCCGCCACTTCGGCCATGCGGCGCTCGCGGTCGCGCACTCGTTCGGCGGCGCGGCGGTATGCATGGCGCTCGACGAGACCTGGCATGCCGGCCGCGTCGTGCTGATCGCGCCGCCGGCCGACATGATCGCCGCGGCGGACCGCTTCTTCCGCACGCTGCACCTCGGCGCCCACCTGCGTGAACCGTTCTACGAATGGTGCGAACAGCGCACCGGCGTGCATCCGCGCGACATGCACGCGTTCCGCCATCTGGCGGCACTCGGCCAGCCCGCGCTGATCGTGCACGACCTCGGCGACCGCGAAGTGCCGTGGGAAGAGGGCGAGTGCTACGCGCGCCATTGGCCCGGCGCGCGCATGCTGACCACGAACGGCCTTGGCCACAACCGCATCGTCGACGACGCCGGCGTGATCGACGCCGCGCTGCGTTTCGCGCGCGGCGAGACGGTGGGCGAACGCGTGGTGTCCTCGCCGAACCTGCCGTACGGCGTCGCCTGATCGCGGATCATGTGCGTCTGCGGGAACGTCCCGTAAACGGGAAGGTACAATAGGCGAATCGCTGCGATACGGATTCGCCATGAGCACGACCGCCCAATCCATTCCCGCCCGCGCCGCGTCCACGCAAGACGCACCGCTGCGCTTCGTCACCGCCGCCAGTCTGTTCGACGGCCACGACGCCGCGATCAATATCATGCGCCGCCTGATCCAGGCGCAGGGCGCGGAAGTGATCCACCTCGGCCACAACCGCAGCGTCGAAGACGTGGTGCGCGCGGCGCTGCAGGAAGACGCCGACGCGATCGCGCTGAGTTCGTACCAGGGCGGCCATGTCGAGTACTTCAAATACATGGTCGACATGCTGCGCGAGAAAGGCGCGGCGCACATCCGCGTGTTCGGCGGCGGCGGCGGCACGATCACGCCGGAGGAAATCGCCGAGCTGCAGGCCTACGGCGTCGAGCGTATCTATCATCCGAACGACGGCATGCACCTGGGTCTCGTGCAGATGATCGAGGACGTCGTCGCGCGCGCGCGTAAGGCCGCGGACGCGCGCCTGAGCGGCGAAGCCGAAGCGCACGCCGTGCAGGCCAAGGTCGCCATCGACGACGAGATCGCCGTCGGTCGCGCGCTGACCGCGATCGAGGAAGGCCGCCACGACGACGCTGAACTTACGCGCCTGCGCAAGGAATGGCAGCTCGCCGGCGGCAAGACACCGGTGATCGGCATCACCGGCACCGGCGGCGCGGGCAAGTCGAGCGTCGTCGACGAAATCGTGCTGCGCTTCCTGCATGCGTTCCCGCAGATGCGCATCGCCGTGCTCGCGGTCGATCCGACGCGGCGCCGCTCGGGCGGCGCGCTGCTCGGCGACCGCATCCGCATGAACAGCCTGCGTTCCAAGCGCGTATTCATGCGCTCGATGGCGACGCGCCGGCAGCACGCGGCGACGAACGCGGTATTGAAAGACAGCATCGCGTTCTTGAAAGGGCAGGGCTACGACCTCGTCATCGTCGAGACTGCGGGCATCGGCCAGTCCGATTCGGAGATCGTCGATCTCGTCGATTTTCCGATCTACGTGATGACCAGCGACTACGGCGCCGCGAGCCAGCTCGAGAAGATCGACATGCTCGACTTCGCCGACCTCGTCGTGCTCAACAAATACGACAAGCGCGGCGCCGA
>DAIMZS010000361.1:0-2707 GCA_036733825.1 Rudaea sp. | reverse complement strand
CCGCCGGAAGGCGGCAGCGGGCCCAACTACCAGAACCTGTAGCTTTCGCGAACGGAAGGACTAGACTCGCGGGGCCAACGATCAGGAGGGCCGGTCATGCGTTCCGCACGTTTTGCCGCAGTCTCCGTTCTCGCACTCGCAGCCGCGCTTGCCGCGGGCTCGCCCGCCTCGGCCGCGACCGACGCGCTGGCGCCGCTCGGCGTCGGCTCGCCGCCTGCCACCGCACCCATCAAACCCGTCACCGAAACGCTCTGGGGCGTCAAGGTGACGGACAACTACCGCTACATGGAGAAACTCGATCCCGCGACCGTCGCATGGATGAAGTCCGAGGGCGCATACACGCGCAAGGTGATGGACGCGATCGCGCCGCTGGCGGCGTTGCAGAAACGCGTGTCGGCCTTCACCGGCAGCTTTGGTTTCGTGCAGGGGTTCGTGTCGTACGGTGGCCGCGAGTTCTACGAGGAACGCGCGCCCGGCGCGGATGACTTCGACCTGTTGGTGCGTGACACAAAGGGCACCCACAAGCTGGTCGACATCGACGCGCTGCGCAAGGCGCATGGCGGCAAGCCGTACGCGATCAACTGGTTCCTGCCGTCGACGGACGGCAGCAAGGTCGCGGTCGGCGTGTCCGAGGGCGGCTCGGAAAACGCCTCGATGACGGTGTACGACGCCGCGAGCGGCAAGCGGATCGCGGGGCCGATCGACCGGGTACGTTTCGGTGCCACGTCATGGAGCAACGACTCGAAGACGGTGTATTTCAACCGTCTCGCCAAACTCAAACCCGGTGCGCCCGAAACCGACACCTACAAGAACTCCACGCTTTACGGTTGGGATTTGAAAGGCGAACCGGTCGCGCTGCTGGGCACGCGCGTCGCAAGCGGACCCCAATTTACGCCGGAGGCGTTTCCGGTCCTCGGGATCACACCGGATGCGACGGAAGCGATTGCGATCTCCCTCAACGGCGTCCAGAACGAGTGGAAGGCGTGGCTGGCGCCTGTCGCGGATGTCGCGAAGCCCGCTGCGTGGAAGCCGTTTTTCGACCGCGGCGATGACGTAACCAGTGTCGCGATGCGCGGCGGCGATATTTTCCTGCTCTCGCACAAGGACGCGCCGACGTTCAAGGTGCTGGAGCTCAAGGCAGGCGAACCACTGTCTTCGGCGAAGACGCTGGTACCGGCGCAACCGGAACGCGTCGTCGAGGGCATCTATGCCGCATCCGATGCGCTGTACGTCTTGGCACGCAGGGGCGCATATTCGCAACTGCTGCGGGTGCCGGCCGGCAGCGACAAGGCCGAATCTGTCGCGTTGCCGTTCGAGGGCCACATCGGCGAGGCCTTCACCGATCCGCGGACGCCGGGCATCACGCTGGAACTGTCGAGCTGGGTCGCACAGCCGGGCTACCTGCGCTACGACCCGTCCTCGCAGAAATTCACTACGCTCGATATCGGGCATCCGGGTGACATGGATGCCGCCGCATTCAAGGTGAGTGATCTCGAGGCGAAAGCGAAGGATGGCGTCATGGTGCCGCTCAGCCTGATCCAGCCGAAGGATGCCACGGGACCACAAATCACGTTGATCGAAGCGTACGGTTCCTATGGCATTTCCAATCTCGCCGATTTCAGCACGCGTCGCGCGGCAGCAATGCGCGAAGGCATCACCTATGGCATCTGCCACGTGCGCGGCGGCGGCGAGAAGGGTGAGGCATGGCGCCTTGGCGGCAAGGACGCGAACAAGCACAACACGTGGCAGGACCTGATCGCGTGCGGCGAGGATCTGATCGCGCGTGGCATCACCACGAAGGGCAAGCTCTTCATCATCGGCGGCTCGGCCGGCGGCATCACCATGGGGCGCGCGATGACCGAACGGCCGGACCTGTTCGCGGGCGTGCTCGATCTGGTGCCCGCAGCGAACACGCTGCGTTCGGAGTTCTCGCCGAATGGGCCGCCCAACATCCCGGAATTCGGCAGCGTGAAGACCGAACAGGGTTTCAAGAACCTTTACGCAATGGACTCCATCCAGCACGTGAAGAAGGGCGTCACGTATCCCGCCGTGATGATCACGACGGGTTTGAACGATCCGCGCGTGTCGCCGTGGGAGCCGGCCAAGTTCGCTGCTGCATTGCAGGCTTCGGGCACGCCCAATCCCGTACTGCTGCGGATTGACGCGCATGCCGGCCACGGCATCGGCTCGACCCGCAGCCAGACCGACGCGTTGACCGCCGACTGGATCGCGTTCATCAAATGGCGCGCGGGCGTACCCGGCTGGCGTCCCGGCCAGAAGCACTGAGCGGCCGCGCTTCCCGCCATCGCCCGCCGCTGCGGCGGGCGATGACTTTGAAAGCTCAAGTACCGCGACGCGCATGCTAGCCTGCGATCATTTGCCGGCTGCGCCATCCCGTCCATGACACACCCCCGCATCGCCCTCGTCACCGCGTGTGCCGCGCGCGGCACCGACTATGACATGCCATTGTTGCTGGCCGCATTGCGCAGCGCGGGTGCAGATGTGCACGAAGTCGATTGGGACGACGACGCGATCGACTGGTCGTGTTTCGATCTCGTACTGCTGCGCTCGACCTGGGATTACTTCGAACGGCTGCCGGAATTCCTGGCGTGGGCGGAGCACGTGTCGCGGCAAACGCGGGTGCTGAATCCGCTCGACGTGATCCGCTGGAACACCGACAAGCATTACCTCGGCGACCTCGCGCGCG
>DAIMZS010000360.1:0-2715 GCA_036733825.1 Rudaea sp. | reverse complement strand
GCCGGCGTGGTGTCGTTCCACGGCAACCTCGCCTATGACCCGGCGCTCAAGGACAACATCAAGGCCAAGGTGCTCGTGCTGCACGGTGCCGACGACAAGTTCGAATCGCCTGAGCAGATCGCCGGCTTCCAGCAGGAGATGCGCGATGCGGGCGCCGACTGGCAGTTCCTCAGCTACGGCGGCGCGGTGCATTGCTTCGCGATCCCGTCGGCAGACGGCAAAGTGCCGGGCTGCAAGTACGACGAGCGCACGGCGAAGCGCGCCTTCGCGCAGATGCATCAGTTCTTCGGCGAAATATTCGCAGCGAAGTAAGGTAGGTGCGTCGCTGCAAGGGCACGATGCATCGCGCCCTTGCACGGCGGCAAGCGAAGCGCCCGATTCTTACGGCGCGCGCAGCAGATCGATCGCCGTGACCTGGCGGATCCAGCGCGCCGGCCGCTTCTCGCCGGCGGCGACGATGCGAAACGGGCCGTCTTTCGCCTCGAGCGGCTTGCCTTCGCATTGATGCGTCAGCAGCGGGACGTCGTCGCCGCGGAACAGCGGATCGAGTTCGGCCAGCGCATAGACGACCTGGTAGCTGTCGGCGGCGCGCACGCGCACGTAGAGCGCGAGGTCCTTGCCGCGCAGCTTCTCGCCGCTGGGAGCGCCGACTTGCGCGAGCACGTCGATCAGGCTCACTCCGCTGCAATCCACTTTGTGCCCGTGTGCTTCGGCTTGCACGCGGTGCTGCGGCAGCCGATCGAGCGCGGCGATGTCCAGTTTCAGCGCCTTGCCGTTTTCTCCCGCAACCGCGACGGCGGTTTGCGCGGCGGACGGGGCGAGGGTGTCGGCAACGGCGACCGGAACGACGAGAAGAACCAGCAGTGACGGAAGAATGCGGCGCATCGACATGGTTTCGATCTCTCAATGATCGCGTTGCAATGCGTAATCGGCAAGCGCGGCGAGTGCATCCCGCGCCGTCGAGGGCGGCAGCGCGTGCAGCGCTTCTTTGGCCGCGTCGGCATATTTTTGCGCCATCGCGCGCGCGCGTTCGATCGCGCCGGTGTCGCGAATCGCGGCGACGATGTTGTCGAGCGAATCGAGCCCGCCCGTTTCGATGGCGCGCTTGAGGCTGGCGGCCTGCTCGGCCGGCGCGCGCTCGATCGCGTAGATGAGAGGCAGCGTCGCCTTGCCTTCGGCGAGGTCGTCGCCGATGTTCTTGCCGAGCGTGCCGGCGTCGCTGACGTAATCGAGCACGTCGTCGGCGATCTGGAAGGCGTAGCCCAGATGCATGCCGTAGTCGAACAGCGCCTGCTCCTGCACGGCGGGCAGGCCGGCGAGCACGCCGCCGAGCCGCGTCGCCGCGGCGAACAGCACGGCGGTCTTGCGCTCGATCACCTGCAGATAGGCGTTCTCGTCAGTGTCGGGATTGTGAATGTTCAGCAGCTGCAGCACTTCGCCTTCGGCGATGCGGTTGGTCGTGTCGGCGAGGATGCGCATGACCGGCATCGAGTCGAGTTCGACCATCATCTGGAACGAGCGCGAATAGAGAAAATCGCCGACGAGTACGCTCGCCGCGTTGCCCCAGAGCGCGTTCGCGGTCTTGCGTCCGCGGCGCAGGTCGGATTCGTCGACGACGTCGTCGTGAAGCAGGGTCGAGGTGTGGATGAACTCGATCACCGCGGCGAGCTGCACGTGGTCCTCGCCCTCGTAGCCTGCCGCCTGCGCGGCGAGCAGATGCAGCATCGGCCGGAGCCGTTTTCCGCCACCGCCGATGATGTGCTCGGCGATCTGGTTGATCAGCACTACGTCGGAGGCGAGCCGCGTGCGGATCAGCGCGTTGACCTGCGCCATGCCCGGCGCGGCGAGCGCCTGCGCGTCGGCGAAGCGGATGACGGCGTGGGGAAGGGCTTGAGCGGCGGTGGACATCAGTTTCCTCGTGGTCTGCCCTCGATTATAGCGGGCGCTCTGCCGTTCTTTTGCGGTCGCACAATAAAAAGGCGGGACTTTTGGCGCTATGCGCGCGCGGCGATCACGTCTAGTATCGCGCGTCACCCCAGCGCCAAGGTCCTGCGATGAATCCGATCCGTTCTGCTTGTCTGGCTGCGTTTCCACTCCTGTTCGGCGCCGCCTCGGCGTGGGCCGACACGCCGCCGCTGACGCCTGACATTCCGAAAAGCTTTTCGATGCCGACGCAGAACTACGATTACGTCAAGCGCGTGGTAATGATCCCGATGCGCGACGGGGTGAAGCTGTACACGGTGATCATGGTGCCGAAGGGCGCGAAGAATGCGCCGATTTTGCTCACGCGCACGCCGTACAACGCCGCTCACCGCGTCGAACGTGAAGTCAGCGGCGGCATGCTCGCCTCGATGCCGCAGGGCGACGAGGTGTTCGTCAAGGGCGGCTACATCCGCGTGTTTCAGGACGTGCGCGGCAAGTACGGTTCCGAGGGCGACTACGTGATGACGCGGCCGCTGCGCGGGCCGCTCAACAATTCCAATGTCGACCATTCGACTGATGCCTACGACACGATCGACTGGCTGGTGAAAAACGTCAAGGAGTCGAACGGCAAGGTCGGCATGCTCGGTTCCTCGTACGAAGGCTTCACGGTGGTCATGGCGCTTATGAATCCGCATCCCGCGCTGAAAGTCGCGGCGCCGGAAAGCCCGATGGTCGACGGCTGGATGGGCGACGACTGGTTCCATTACGGTGCGTTCCGGCAGACGAATTTCG
>DAIMZS010000359.1:0-2719 GCA_036733825.1 Rudaea sp. | reverse complement strand
ATCCTGATCAAGCTCGCCGACCGCCTGCACAACATGCGCACGCTCGGCGCGATGGCCGCCGGCTCGCGCCGGCGCATCGCGCGCGAAACGCTCGACATCTACGCGCCGATCGCCCAGCGCCTGGGCATGAACAAATTCCGCTCCGAGCTGCAGGACTTGGGTTTCCGCACGCTGTATCCGGACCGCTACCGCATCATCACCGAACGCATCAAGAGCGTGCTCGGCAACCGCCGCGAGGCGATGGGCAAGATCGAAGCCGCGCTCGTCGCGCGTCTGGTCGCCGAGCATATTCCGGCGCGCGTAATGAGCCGGATCAAGACGCCGTATTCGACGTATACGAAGATGCACAAGGAGCACAAGACCTTCGCCCAGGTCATGGACGTGTACGGTTTCCGCGTCATCGTCGACCGCACGATGGAGTGCTATCACGCGCTCGGTGCGGTGCACGCGCTGTTCAAGCCGCTCGACGGCCGCTTCCGCGATTTCATCGCGATCCCGAAGGCGAACGGCTATCAGTCGCTGCATACGGTGCTGTTCGGTCCGTTCGGCGCGCCGATCGAAATCCAGATCCGCACCGAGGAAATGGATCAGGCCGCCGAACGCGGCGTCGCCGCGCACTGGGTCTACAAGACCGCCGCAGAACCCGCGAACGCCGCGCAGTCGCGCGCGCGCGACTGGATCACCGGGCTCGTCGAGACGCAGGCGCGCGAGGCCTCGTCGTCGGAGTTTCTCGAGAACGTCAAGGTCGACCTGTTTCCCGACGAGGTTTACCTGTTCTCGCCGAAAGGCAAGATCTTCGCCCTGCCGCGCAACGCCACCACGCTCGACTACGCCTATTTCGTCCACACCGACGTCGGCAACCACGCGGTCGCCGCGCGCGTCGACAAGAAGCTCGTGCCGCTGCGCACGCGTCTGAACTCGGGCGAGACCGTCGAGATCATCACCGCGCCGTCGGCGCAGCCGAATCCGCAGTGGCTCGAATGGGTCGTCTCGGCGCGTGCGCGCGTGGCGATCCGCAACAACTTGAAGCATCTGCAGCACGAGGACGCGGTCGAGCTCGGCCACCGTATGCTCGACCGTGCGCTCGAAGCGCAGGGCGTGACTCTCGACGCGATTCCGCTGAAGACGCTCGATCGTTATCTGGCCGACGCCAAGTTCAAGCGCCTCGAGGAACTGCTCGCCGACATCGCGCTCGGCAACCGCATGCCCGACCAGGTGGCCACCTCGCTCGCCGAAGGCGCCTCGCGCACGACCAAGGCGGCGCGGCGCACGCAGGAAAAAGTGCTGATCACCGGCAGCGAGCGCGGCGTGCTGAGCTTCGGCCAGTGCTGCCATCCGCTGCCGGGCGACGAGATCTTCGGCTATCTCTCGCAGGGCAAGGGCGTGGTCGTGCATCGCATGGATTGCCCGAACGCCGCGGAATACCGCAAGACGCCCGAGCGCATCATCGCGATGGGCTGGGACAGCGAGGTGACCGGCGACTATCGCGTGCGCCTGCGCATCGTCGTCGAAAACAAGCCCGGCGTGCTCGCGACGATCGCCGCGGCGATCGCCGAAGCCGATTCCAACATCGAGAACGTCGAATACCAGGAGCGCGACCTCAACACCTCCACGCTGATGTTCACGATCGAAGTGCGCAATCTCAAGCATCTCGACGAAGTGATGTACCGCGTGCGGCGCGCGAGCGTGGTGCATGGCGTGTACCGCTACCCGGTGTGAAGGAACCGGCAAAAACCTCCACCGTCGTCATTCCCGCGAAAGCGGGAATCCAGTTTTTCTTTTGATGCTTTTCGCCGAAACCTCGAGCAACGGCTGGATTCCCGCTTTCGACGGCACTGTGTAAGCTTGTCGCAATCACCCATCCCGAGGAACCCCATGCCCCGCGCCATCATCCACAGCGACCACGCTCCCAAAGCCATCGGCCCGTATTCGCAGGCCGTGCGTGTCGGCGACACGATCTATTTTTCGGGACAGACGCCGCTCGATCCGGCGACGGGCGTGCTCGTCGAAGGGGACATCGCGACGCAGGCGCGGCGCGTGTTCGAAAATCTGAAGGCGGTGGCGACGGCGGCAGGCATCGGTTTCGACAAGGTCGCGCGCGTCGGCATTTATCTGACCGATCTGGGCAACTTCGCCGCGGTCAACGCGGTGATGGCCGAGTATTTCCAGCAGCCTTATCCGGCGCGCTCGACGATCGAGGTCAAGGGCTTGCCGAAAGCGGCGCAGGTCGAAATCGATATGATCGCGGTGGTCGACTGATCACAGGGCGTTTACTTCGTCATACGCCCGCGCGGCGGCGAGCCCATGGACGTTGCTGACAATATCGCTGTGACCACGCTGCCCGGCGTCGGCCCGGCGCTGCGCGCCTCGCTGGCGAAGCTCGGCCTCCTCACCCTGCAGGACCTCTGGTTTCACCTGCCGCTGCGTTACGAAGACAAGACGCGCATCACGCCGATCCGCGATCTGCGCGTCGGCGACACGGCTCAGGTCGACGGTCGCATCGAGGCGATCGAAAAGGGCTTCCGCTTTCGTCCGCAGCTGCGCATCGCGATCGCCGATGACAGCCAGGAAACGCTGCTGCTGCGTTTCTTCCATTTCAACAGCGCACAGGTCAGCCAACTCCAAGTCGGCGCGCGCCTGCGCTGCTTCGGCGAGGTGCGGCGCGGCCAGCACAGCCTGGAGATGGTGCATCCGCAATATCAGCGTCTGGCCGAGGACG
>DAIMZS010000358.1:0-2741 GCA_036733825.1 Rudaea sp. | reverse complement strand
TACAGCGGCCAGTGCTACAAGAACAGCAGCTCGGTGACGGTGCCCGCGTCGGTGCAGGTGATCTCGAACCTGAAGAACTTGAAACTGAAGGGCAGCATCGCCAGCGGCAACGACACCGTGACGCTGACCAACGGCACCACGCTCTATTCCGTCTCTGCCAGCGACGGCGTGACCAATCTGGCCAGCGGCTGGAATTATTCCGAGTTCAACCTTTTCGGAGCCGGCGGCGGATCGGCGGCGACGTTCAACAGCGGTTCGTCGATCACGGTGAAGATCACCATGAACAACGGCAGCACGACCGCGCCGACGTGCGTCAACTACGGCACGACGGGTGAGACCAACAATTTGAACCTCGGTAGCTGCGCCGGAACGGGCGGCACCACGCCATACATCCAGTTCACCGAGTCGAACTGATCGCGTGACGATGAGCGGCCGGTCGCACGACTGGCCGCAAGCAGGAAATTCGGCCTGCAGGTCTTCCGGCCTGCAGGCCGTTTTATCCGACGCTCCCCGAGCATTCTTTTGTGTCGCGCATCACTGCGTCGGCGATCAGGGTAGGGTTTCGACCGCGGCCGCGGCGGCGCGCGCGAAACGATCCTCGAGTTCGGCAGACTGTGTCGCCTGCGTCAGCCAGGCCTGAAACAGCCGCGTGAGTTCGGATTCCGGCGTCGCCCCCGCGCGGTCGCGCATGCGCGAGGCCAGGCGCTGCACCTGGAAGTTCATGCGCCGCTGGCGATCCTCGGCCGGCGTGTCGAGGCCGGCGAAGAATTCGAGTTCGACGAGCAGGTCGCGCGCCGATTCCTCGTCGCGCTCGCCGCTCGCCGCGGCTGTCGGTGCACGCGCAAGCCGCGCGTCGAGCGCTGCGGCGAACGCGGCCGGTGCCGGAGGTTCGGCCCAGGACGTGGTCGCCGATTCCGTGCTTTGCGTTCCGCTTTCCACCGCGCGCAGCAGCGCGTACTTTTCCAGCGTCTGAGTGAAGCTCGCCAGGCGCTTGCGCCGCGCCGCCTGCTTCAACCCGGATTCGATCGCCTCGCGCGCCTTGCGGTAGCGTTGTTCGAGCGCACGGTCGACGCCGTCGAGCGCCTGCCAGCGCGCGTCGATGTCGTGCAATGCCGTTTTCGATTCCGGCGTCGCGCCGGCGCCGGCCAGCGTTTCGATTTCCGCGAGCAGCGCGTCGGCCTGCGCGCGCGCGGCCGTGGCCTGCTCGTCGCGCTGTTTGCGCGCGGTGTCGAGCCGGCCGAAAGCGGCGTCGAGCGCGCCGCGGAATTCCTTCCACTGGCGCTGGTCGGCGCCGCGGCGGCCGTTGCCGAGTGCGGTCCATTGCTGCTGCAGTTCGCGCGCCTCGCGGGCGACGCTGCGGCCGTCAGCTTGCTGCTGCAGGGCTTTGGCGCGGCCGATCAGCCGCAGCTTTTCGGCTTCGACCTGCTCGGCGTGAGTGTCCAGCCGCGCCGCGAGCGCGGCGATCGCGGCCTTGATCTGCCGGGCAAGCTCCGTGCGCGTGCGCGGATCGACGCCGTCGAGCGAGCGCAGTGCATCGCCGAGCTTCTGCCGCAGCTGGCCCGCGGCTTTCCAGTCGCTGATTTCCGCTGGCAGCGAGGCGGCTTCCTGCAGCAATTTTTCGATGTCGCCCGAATGCGACTTGCGCACCTCGTCGCGCTTGTCGAAATAGGCCTTGGCCGGTTTGAGCGCGCGATGGCAGAGCGCTTGGAACCGCCGCGTGAATCCGGATTCCGCGCCGGCGCCGAGGCCTTCGGCAGCATCGAGCCGCTGCCATTCCTCGCGCGCTTCGCGCACGCGCAGAGCGAGCGCGTCGGGATGCAGCCCCGACGAAGCGAGCTGCTCGATGTCATCGCAGATCATCTCGCGCCGGCGGCGATTGGCCCAGCTCTGCTGCTGCTTGAGCTCCGCGTAGCGCGCATGCAGCGGCGTCAGTTTCGTTTCGATCGAGGCGGGCAGCGGAACGACCATCGCGGTGAGGGTGAGCAGTCGATCGTGCAACGCGTGCGCGGCGGACACGGTGCCGGCGTCGACCGCCGCGGCATAGCGCGGCAGGATCTGTTCCATTTCGTGCAGATACGTGCGCCGCAGCTCGCGTTCGCGCTGCGCTTCGGCAGCGGCGTTCGCCAGCGCGGCGTCGAATCGCGCCTGCGAGGCGATCAATTCCACGTTCGTCGACGCCGCCTCCGCGGCGCTCTCCTCGGGCGGCTGCTCCCGTTCAGCCGGCGCAGTTTCGCGAACCGGAGGATTTTCCACGTTGATCTTGGTTTGCCGCACGAGCGCGTCGGCACCCTGGTAGCGGGCGATCAGCTCGGGCGGAACGGCATCGCCGAGCGCACTCCACGCCTGAGTGATCGCCTCGTAAACGCCGTCGTCGCGCGCGGGCGCGCGCACGAGGGCCTCCATGCGTTCGCACAGCGCGCGCGCCTTCTGCGCGACGGCCGCGACATCGCCACCGCGGATGCGCTGCGCTTCGACGAGTTCGCGCGCGCGCCGGCTGACCGTCTTGTCCGTCTTGCGCGCCCGCTCGGCGATGCGCTCGAGCGCAGCGGCGTCGGTGATGCGCTCGAGCAGAGCCAGACGAATCGCTGCATCCGGATCGGCGACCGCGCGTTCGGCGAGCAGCGCGGGCCGGGTCACGTGTGCGAGCGCCGCGGCGCGCAGGTCGCGATCCGCGGCTTGGGTGGCGACTTTTTCGATTTCCTCCGCACTCAGCGTGTCGAGTTCCGCGATGCGCCGGTTCA
>DAIMZS010000357.1:1428-2771 GCA_036733825.1 Rudaea sp. | reverse complement strand
AACGATCCGAAGCCCGGCGTCGACAAGTTTCACGAGGGCACGGTCGAGTTCCACAAGAACTGGCTCGACAAGCCGTGGATCGCGCATTCGGGCGACGGCTCCGACGATCAATACAGCAACGACTTCTTCGGCGGCGACTTGAAGGGCATCACCGACAAGCTCGACTACATCAAGGACCTCGGCGCGAACACGCTCTACATCAATCCGATTTTCCGCGCGGCGAGCAACCACAAGTACGACACCGCCGACTATCGGCAGATCGATCCGCATTTCGGCAGCGAAGCCGAATTCGAGAAACTCAATCGCGAGGCGGCCAAGCGCGGCATCCGTGTCGTGCTCGATACCTCGCTCAATCACGTCGGCCGCGATTCGATCTACTTCAACCGCTACGGCAACTTCCCCGAGTTGGGCGCGTTCGATCGCGACAAAATTCAGACGCAATCGAAGTACTACCCGTGGTTCACGTTTTATCCGAATGAGAAAAATCCCGACCTGCAATACAAGGGCTGGGCCGGCATTTCCGATCTGCCCGAGCTCGACAAGTCGCAGCGCTCGCTGCGCGATTACTTCTACGGCAACGACGGCGTGATGCAGCACTGGCTTGCGCGCGGACTGTCGGGCTGGCGCATGGACGTGGCGCCGTGGGTGCCCGACGATTTCTGGCGCGAATGGCGCACGGCCGTAAAGACGGCCAAACCCGACGCGGTGACCGTGGCCGAGTCGTTCTTCGATTCGTCGAAATTCTTTCTCGGCGACGAGTTCGATTCGACGATGAACTACATCTTCCGCAGCACCGTCGTCGCCTATGCGAACGGCGCGAAGGCCTCCGATATTTACCGCAATCTCGAACTGATGCGCGAGAATTATCCGCCGCAGGCGTTTTCCGCGCTGATGAACCTGATCGATTCGCACGATTCCGCGCGCGCGCTCTACGACTTCGGCTGGCGCGACGAAGCGAAGGATTCGGCGCAGACCATCGCGCTCGCGAAGCAGCGTCTGCGCCTCGCCGCGTTCTTCCAGATGACCTTCCCCGGTTCGCCGGCGATCTATTACGGCGACGAAGTCGGCGTGACCGGCGGCGACGATCCGTTCGACCGCGGCACCTATCCCTGGCCCGATCTCGGCGGCAAGCCCGACGAGGCGCTGCTCGCGGACTACAAGAGACTGACTAAGCTGCGCCATGATCTACCCGTGCTGCGCCACGGCTCGCTTGATGCGCCGGGTTATCTCGACGATCACGTCGCCGTCATGTACCGCCGCGACGAGGGCCAGTGGGCGCTCGTCGCGACGAACAACGACAGCGCGGCGCGCACGGTGAAAGTGCATCTGCCCGGGCCGATCGC
>DAIMZS010000357.1:0-1328 GCA_036733825.1 Rudaea sp. | reverse complement strand
CAGAACCTGTTCGACGCGGCGACCTCGTACTCGGGCGAGTGGGGCGTCGACGAAACATTGAACGAGCTGGCGAAGTCGAAAGGCCTTGAATTGATCGTCGTCGGCGTCGACAACGGCGGCGCCGACCGCATCCACGAGCTCAACGCCTGGGACAACGAACGCTTCGGCAAAGGCGAAGGGCGGCAGTACATGGATTTCCTTGTCGGCACGGTCAAACCCTACGTCGACAAGCATTACCGCACCCGGCCCGATCGCGCGAACACCGCGGTGATGGGCAGCTCGATGGGCGGGCTGATTTCACAGTACGCGATCGAGCAGTACCCGCAAGTGTTTTCCAAGGCCGGCATTTTCTCGCCGGCGTACTGGCTTGCCGCGCCGGCGGTGTTCGATTTCGCCAAGGCGCAGCCGCCGCGCAAGGACGCGAAGCTGTATTTCTACGCGGGCGGCAAGGAGGGCGAGTCGATGCTGCCCGACATGCAGCGCATGATTGACTTGCTGCGCGCGGACGGGCATCCGCAGAACAAGATCGACGTCGTCGTCGATCCCGAGGCGAAGCATCACGAGGCCGCTTGGCGTGCGCAGTTTGCACGCGCGGTGCTATGGTTGTTCGGGACCGGCAAATAGCACCTTGTTTTTCCGCTCGTCATTCCCGCATGCTCTTGGCCGGAATGACGAGCAAAAATGAATCCCATGGAACAACTCGCCGTATTCAATCCGCGGCCGCAGATCGAACGAGTGCGTCTGGACAACGGTGGGTTCTGCTTCGTCATCGACGACGCGCTGATCGATCCGGACGCCGTCGTGCAGTTCGCCGTGACGAATCGCGCGAAGTTCAGCCCGGTCGACTACAGCGCCTATCCGGGCCGTTCGCTGGAGATGCCTGCTTCGGTCGCGGCGCGACTCCATGATTTTTTCCTTGCCCATCTGCGGCGCGAGTTCGACGCGCGGCGCACGCTGCAGGTCCGCTGCCGCCTGTCGATGGTGACGCTGCCGCCGCAGGAGCTGCGGCCGTTCCAGTCGATCTGCCACACCGACGGCCAGCATATCCATCCTGCGCAGAGCCTGCAGGCGTCGGTTCTGTACCTGTTCAAGGACGAGGGCCTCGGCGGCACGAGTTTCTACGAGTTCGCGCGTTCGCCGCGGGAAACCGACGAGCTGCTGCGCGATTCGCAGCAGCTGTCGGCGGCGGAATTCACCCAGAAGTACGGCATCAAGCAGGGCTACATCACCACCTCGAACGACTGGTTCACTCAGGTCGGACGCGTCGCGGCGAAATGGAACCGCATCGTCTTCTACGACGGTGGCATGCTGCATTCCGGCGATGTATT
>DAIMZS010000356.1:0-2834 GCA_036733825.1 Rudaea sp. | reverse complement strand
TCGACTACAGCGATTTCGAACTGACCGTGCCGAGCGGCCCGGGCCTCGGCATCGAGCTCGACGAAGCGAAGGTCGCGCGCTTCACCCGCGACGGGCTGACGAAAGTCGCCCGCTGACCCGCGATAACCCGCGCTAACCCGATTACGTATCAGGACATCACGATGCTTTTCCACGTACGCATGGCCGTCAACCTCCCGGCCGACATGCCGGCCGGGATGGCCGACGAGATCAAGACCCGCGAGAAGGCGTACTCGCAGGACCTGCAGCGCAGCGGCAAGTGGCGCCACATCTGGCGCATCGCCGGCGAATACGCGAACTACAGCGTGTTCGACGTGTCGGGCAACGCCGAGCTGCACGAGATCCTGACCGGCCTGCCGTTGTTTCCGTACATGAAGATTTCGGTGACGCCGTTGTGTCGCCACCCGTCGTCGATACACGACGGCGACGTTTGAGCCACGGAGTGGCCCCTTCTCCGACAGCAAGCACCCCCGGGTCATTTCCCCCTAAATACATGTGGAGACACCTTATGAGCGTCAAAGTATTCGAAATCAGCGAAGTGCAGGATCTGCTGAAGGCCGCGTCGAACGCCGGCGGGAATGGCGGCAATGCGCGGTCGCAGCAGATCGTCCTGCGCCTGCTGGGCGACCTGTTCAAGGCGATCGACGATCTCGACATCACGCCCGACGAAGTGTGGGCCGGCGTCAACTACCTGAACAAGCTTGGTCAGGATGGCGAAGCAGCGCTGCTCGCGGCCGGCCTCGGGCTCGAGAAGTATCTCGACATCCGGATGGACGCCGAGGACAAGGCCGTCGGCCTCGACGGCGGTACGCCGCGCACGATCGAAGGGCCGCTGTATGTCGCCGGCGCCCAGTTGCGCGATGAGGTGTCAAGAATCGACCTTGATGCGGACGAAGGCGCGGGCCCGCTCGTGATCCACGGCACGGTGACCGGTCTGGACGGCAAGCCGGTGGCCGGCGCTGTAGTCGAGTGCTGGCATGCGAACTCGAAGGGTTTCTATTCGCACTTCGACCCGACCGGCGCGCAGACCGATTTCAATCTGCGCGGCGCGGTGCGGTCAGGTACTGACGGCAAATACGAATTCCGCACGCTGATGCCGGTCGGCTACGGCTGTCCGCCGCAGGGCGCGACGCAGCAACTGCTGAACGGCCTCGGCCGCCACGGCAATCGTCCGGCTCATGTGCACTTTTTCGTCACCAGCGTCAATCATCGCAAACTGACGACGCAGTTCAACATCGAAGGCGATCCGCTGATCTGGGATGACTTCGCGTATGCAACGCGCGAGGAACTGATCCCTCCCGTCGTCGACAAGACCGGCGGCACGGAGCTCGGCATGAAGGCCGACGCGTACAAGGACATCGAGTTCAACTTCGTGCTGACGCCGCTGGTACAGGGTAAGGACAACCAGCTTGTCTATCGTCCGCGCGCTTCGGCTACGGCGTAACCACCGGGTATGGTGGCGGCGCCGACGCGTTGCCGCTGGCCGGATTCCTGCGAGAAGCATTCGACACCAATGCAAAAAACTCCTTATCGGGTATGCACAGGAGCAAACATGTCCGCCATTATCGAAAAGCTCAACGAACTGGATCATTTGTTGTCCACCGCGGTGCAGGATGACAAGGAGGCCGGCGTATTCCGCTGCCGCCGTGACATCTTCACCAACGCCGAGCTGTACGAACTCGAGATGAAGCACATCTTCGAGAGCAACTGGGTGTATCTGGCGCACGAAAGCCAGATCCCGGACAACAACGACTACTACACGACGTGGATCGGCCGTCAGCCGATCGTCATCACGCGCGACAAGACCGGCGAGCTGCACGCGGTCATCAATGCGTGCGCGCACAAGGGCGCGATGCTGTGCCGCCGCAAGCACGGCAACAAGGGCAGCTTCACGTGCCCGTTCCACGGCTGGACGTTCTCGAACACCGGCAAGCTGCTGAAGGTGAAGGACGAGAAGACGACCGAGTATCCGGTGCAGTTCAACACGAACGGCTCGCACGACCTGAAGAAGGTCGCGCGCTTCGCGAACTATCGCGGCTTCCTGTTCGGCAGCCTCAGCGCCGACGTGCTGCCGCTCGAGGACTACCTCGGCGAAGCGCGCGTGATCATCGACCAGATCGTCGACCAGGCGCCGAACGGGCTCGAAGTGCTGCGCGGCAACTCGTCCTACATCTACGAAGGCAACTGGAAGATGCAGATGGAGAACGGTTGCGACGGCTACCACGTCAGCACCGTGCACTGGAACTACGCGGCGACGATGGGCCGCCGCAAGGAAGACGGCACCAAGGCCGTCGACGCGAACAGCTGGAGCAAGTCGGTCGCCGGCGTGTACGGCTTCGACAACGGCCACATCCTGCTGTGGACGCAGACGATGAACCCGGAAGTGCGGCCGGTGTATCAGCATCGCGACGAGATCAGGGCGCGCGTCGGCGACGTGCAGGCCGATTTCATCGTCAACCAGACGCGCAACCTGTGCGTGTACCCGAACGTGTTCCTGATGGACCAGTTCAGCACGCAGATTCGCGTCGTGCGGCCGCTCGGCGTCGACAGGACCGAAGTCACGATCTTCTGTTTCGCGCCGAAGGGCGAGAGCGAAGCCGACCGCACGGTCCGCATTCGCCAGTACGAGGATTTCTTCAACGTGACGGGCATGGGCACGGCCGACGACCTCGAGGAGTTCCGCGCATGCCAGGCCGGCTATGCGGGTATCACGGCAATGTGGAACGACCTGTCGCGCGGCGCGCCACTGTGGGTCGCGGGACCGGACGAGAACGCGAGGAAGATGGGGCTGAACCCGCGCATTTCGGGCGAGCGCA
>DAIMZS010000355.1:0-2864 GCA_036733825.1 Rudaea sp. | reverse complement strand
CGTGTACTGCTCGTGGCCCGGCGTGTCGGCGACGATGAATTTGCGCCGGTCGGTGGAGAAGAACCGGTAGGCGACATCGATGGTGATGCCCTGTTCGCGTTCGGCGGACAAGCCGTCGACAAGCAAAGCGAAGTCGAGATCGTCGCCCTGCGTGCCGATGCGCTTGGAGTCGGCTTCGAGCGCGGAGAGCTGATCGTCGAGCAGCGCCTTGGCTTCATAGAGCATGCGCCCGATCAGCGTGCTCTTGCCGTCGTCGACGCTGCCGCAGGTGATGAAGCGCAGCAGCGATTTGTTTTCGTGTGCGCGCAGGTACTGCTCGATGTCGGTTTCGATCAGGGCGCGGTCGGCGGAGAGGGCAGCGGCGTTCATCGTTCTTGCTCGTCATTCCGGCGAAAGCCGGAATCCAGTGTCTTTATCTTTTTCACGATCACAGGAGCAAAAAGGCGCTGGATTCCGGCTTTCGCCGGAATGACGGATTCTTTGAATGCGGTCATCAGAAATACCCCTCCGCCTTCTTCTTCTCCATCGACGCCGACGAGTCGTGGTCGATCAGGCGGCCCTGACGCTCCGTCGTCGTCGCCAGCAGCATTTCGCGGATGATTGCCGGCAGAGTGTTCGCGGTCGATTCGATCGCGCCCGACAGCGGGTAGCAGCCGAGGGTGCGGAAACGCACGCTGCGCTGCTGCGGCGTCTCGCCGGGCGCAAGCGGAAAGCGCTCGTCGTCGACCATGATCAGCATGCCGTCGCGCTCGACCACCGGCCGTGCGGCGGCGAGATAGAGCGGCACGATCGGAATGTCTTCGATATAGATGTACTGCCAGATGTCGAGCTCGGTCCAGTTCGACAGCGGAAACACGCGGATCGACTCGCCCGGATTCTTGCGCGTGTTGTACAAGCGCCAGAGTTCGGGCCGCTGGTTCTTCGGATCCCACTGATGCTGCGCCGAGCGGAACGAAAACACGCGCTCCTTCGCGCGCGATTTTTCCTCGTCGCGGCGCGCGCCGCCGAACGCGAGGTCGAAGCGATAGAGATCGAGCGCCTGCTTCAGGCCTTGCGTCTTCCACATGTCCGTGTGCTTGGCCGAGCCGTGCGTGAACGGATTGATGCCGAGCGCTTCGGCCTCGGGGTTCTTGTGCACGATCAGTTCCATGCCCGATTCGCGCGCCATGCGCTCGCGCATCGCGTACATGTCACGGAACTTCCAGGTCGTGTCGACGTGGAGCAGAGGAAACGGCGGCCGCGACGGGAAGAACGCCTTGCGCGCGAGGTGCAGCATCACCGAGGAGTCTTTGCCGATCGAGTACAGCATCACCGGCCGCTCGGACTCGGCCACGGCCTCTCGGAGGATGTCGATGCTTTCGGCTTCGAGGCGTTGCAGGTGGGTCAGGCTGGGCATCTGCCTATTATGCGGCAAAGCCTTATTGCCGGAAGCAATAAAGGCGGCCGGGAAAGGCGCGGGGCCACGAAGAAAAAGCATAAGCAAAGAACGATTTCTCGTTTTGCTTCGGGCCCTGGCGCCGGCGATGCGGATTACTGCAAATGCGCCTCAAGGAACCACAGCGACTTGTCGAGTCCGCGCGAAATGCCGGTGAACAGGTCGGCCGTATCGGCGTCGCCGGCCTCGTCCGCAGCGTCGATCGCCTGACGAGTGGACTTTGCCAGCTGGGCGTAGCGGTCGGCGAGCAGGGCGACCATCTTCATGCCGTCGTAGCTGTCGTGCGGCAGTTCGGCGATGCGCGAGGCCTTCGCCGCGATGCGCGCGGTGCCCATCGCCACGCCGCCCAGCGCGGTGACGCGCTCGGCGATGTCGTCGACGGGCTCTTCGAGCTGCTCGGCCAGATCGTCGAACAGTTCGTGCAGGGCGATGAAGTAGGGGCCCTTCACGTTCCAATGCGCCTGCTTGACCTGGGTGTACAGATCGAGCGTGTCGGCGAGCTGCGCATTCAGCAGCGCGATCATCTTCTCGCGCAGCTTCGGCGCGATATCGATGCGGGTCGGATTCTGCTTGTTCTTGGCCATCGATAAACTCCTTTTGCTAGGGCCCGGCCACTATAATATGGGTCCGTGTCACATTGAAGTTGATTGTTGCGATTCGCCCGATAGGCCGCATCTATCGGTTTTCGCATCCTCCTCGCTGCGTGAAACCTCGCCTTTCCCCCGATTCCCCGCTCTCCGCGCTGCGCGACGAGCTGACCGAGACCTTGCTGCGCGACCGCCGCGCCCTGCTGCGCGAGATCGACCGGCTCGGCGCATCGCCCACGCCGGACGAGGCCGCGCTCGCGCGCTTGCGCGCCCGTATCGCGCAAGCGCGTTCGCGCTACGCCGCGCGCGCGGCGAGCGTACCCACGATCCGCATCGAGGAGTCGCTGCCGATCGCCGCGCGTGCGGACGAAATCGTCGAGCTGATCCGCAAGCATCAAGTCATCGTGCTTGCCGGCGAAACGGGCTCGGGCAAGAGCACGCAGTTGCCCAAACTCTGCCTCGCCGCCGGCCGCGGCCGCGCCGGCCTGATCGGCTGCACCCAGCCGCGCCGCGTCGCCGCGCGCAGCGTGGCGCGGCGCGTGGCGGACGAGTTGGGCACCGAACTCGGCAGCCTGGTCGGCTATCAGGTGCGTTTCGCCGATCAGGCGAGCGAACGCACGCTGGTCAAGTTCATGACCGACGGCATCCTGCTCGCGGAAACGCAGAGCGATCCGTGGCTCAACGCCTACGACACGATCATCATCGACGAGGCGCACGAACGCAGTCTCAACATCGATTTCCTGCTCGGCTATCTCAAGCGCCTGCTCGCGCGCCGCCGCGACCTTAAGCTGATCGTCACCTCGGCGACGATCGACACCGCGCGCTTCGCCGCGCATTTCGGC
>DAIMZS010000354.1:1520-2892 GCA_036733825.1 Rudaea sp. | reverse complement strand
TTGCGCGACTTGCCTACCGGGCGCATCGTCAACGCCAATCTGGCCGAATATCACGTGCCGGTGAACGCCGACGTGCCGACCATCGACGTGATCACGGTCGACGAAAAAGACGAACACATCGGGCCGCTCGGCGCCAAAGGCATCGGCGAAATCGGGATTACCGGCGTTGCCGCCGCGATCGCGAACGCGGTCTACCACGCTACCGGAAAACGCGTGCGCGATTTGCCGATTACGCTCGACAAGATTTTGGCTTGAATGGCCGAGAACTCTTTATGCACGACGAGCAGGCCATTCAGACGGCAATCGCCGACATCGCCGACTTGATCAAGGGCACCGAGGCCGTCATGTTCACGACGCGCAATGCCGACGGGCGGCTGGTGAGTCGGCCCCTGGCGGTACGCAGCCCTGCGTTCGACGGCTGCGCGTGGTTTCTTACCGCGCTCGACAGCAAAAAACTTCGCGAAATCGAAACGGATCCGTGGGTCAATCTCGCCTACGCCAACGCCAGCAATGGCGCCTATGTGTCGATCGAAGGCCACGCGCGGGTCTTGATCGATCGTGCGCGGATCGCTGCGCTCTGGTCCGACGCCGACGACGCGATGTTCTTTCCGGCTGGGAAAGACGATCCCAATCTTGCCGTCATCTGCGTTGAAGCCGATACCGCCGAAGCCTGGACGTCGGCGTCCACCCCCGCCGGACGCACATTCAACTTCGTGGTGGCGTCGCTGACCGGAGATTCCGGAGCGCTCGGCGTGCAGAAACATTTCGATTTGCGCAACGGTGAGCGCATCGAGAAGAGCCGTTGAACGGACACGGCTAGTGGATTCCGGGGACTCCGTACACCCAGATCATCACGAGTGTGGCCGCCAACGTCATCACCACGGGGTAGCCGACCAGCGCCAACACTTTCAACCCTCTCCGGCGAACCCGACTGAAGCCAAGGCAGATCCAGCCGAGCAGAACGCTGCCTATCACCGTCGGGCCGAGCAGCTCGCTGTCGGGTGCCCATTTGAATGCGGCAGCCACGACCAGCAAAGGGAAAATCCACGCCGCTATCGGTAGCGCCTTGTGCATTGCATTCTCTCGGCTGCCTCTCCCCGTGCGGCTCGTCGGCATCGGCACATCGAGCCCCTTATCCAGACCGGGAATCTATCCGTCCATCATGCTCCAACGTGCAGATCGAGTCGATGGCAAGAACAACCGATGCGCCAACCCGTAGCGGGTGTGAATCCGTCCGCACCCCACGCTTCGCTGCCCACGCCGTGGTGAAGGACACAGAGACCTTCCGAATCGTCTCTTTAATGTATCTTGCCGAATCCGCGCAGCTGCCGGAGCGCCGCCCCGAAATAACCCGCATCGGCAGCGGGATTGA
>DAIMZS010000354.1:0-1420 GCA_036733825.1 Rudaea sp. | reverse complement strand
CGCCGTATGCGGCTGCGTCGGTCCGCGCGTCCGGCGAACGCCACAAACAGGTGCCGGATGTCCCGATCGATGGGCTCGTCGCCGCGAAGCTTGTGCGCGACGAGGCGACGCACCCACGCAGCCGGCAAGAAGGCGAGCAACGGCAGCGCAAGCTCCGCCAGATAAAAACCGCCCAGCAAATGCATGCAGTAGCCGATGCGAGCAAGAACGCGGTGGCTCTTGCCGTCATGCACGTCCGGCCGATCGAAGGATTCGCGCGTAAAGCGATGATGCATCAAGTGCCCGAAGCGCACGGCATCGAACGGCAGCATGAAAGCAACGGACAATGCCCGCCCCAGCCATTCGTTGATCCGCGGTTGCGGCACCAGCTTGCCGTGAATGGATTCGTGGATCAGTCCCCAATGCGTCGGCGTCAGCACGACGAGAGGCACCGCGATCCACAGCGCGGCTGCGCCCCAATGCCGCAGCAGGAACGGCCATGCGACGAACTGCATCAGCAAGGCAGCGGCGATGAGTCCAAGGAGTGCCGAATTGGCGCGCAGATCGATGGGAGCACGGAGCAGTTGCCGCTCCCGCGCCGCTTGGGCGCCATTCATTTCCACGGCTGCCTGCAAGTCCATCTTTTCCGTAAATGATGAAGAATACTCATCGCTTAGCTTAGGAAGCGCATTTGACAATCTAAAGACCGGCGATTGCATGCGCGCGCGGCGTAAGGATAGGATCGATCGTCGACGCAGCCGTCAGCATCGGCACCGAGCGTAACGGACGGATCGAGTATTCCGCTGATGGCCAACCTCTGCCGCTGCCTTCTGCTTCTTCTGCTGCTGGCGCCCTGTGCGTCTCGGGCGCAGGAAAGCTATTTTCGCGTCTACGACGAAAACGCCGGATTCAGCGCCGGCGAAATCAAAGCGCTTGCGCAGGATGAGGCCGGCTTTATCTGGATCGGCACGCAACGCGGCTTGATCCGTTTCGACGGGCGCAACTTCGTCGCCTGGGGTGCGGATCGGCTCAACGAGCCGGTAGCTCAGCTCGGCCTCATTCGCGGCCCGGACGACGAACTGCTGATCCGGGCGCGCAGCGGCCGTTCCTGGCGGCTGTGGCGGCGTACGCGTGATGCCGTCGAGCCTGTCGTCGGTCCCGACGGCAACCAACAGATCGGCAACGCGAATGCAGCGGCTTTCGATGTTCGCGGCAATCTCTGGATCGTGCTCGGCAAGGAATTATGGCGGCGCGACCGCGCGGGAACATGGCAGCACGCCGGGCAAGGCATACCGGCAACGGAAAAATTCCGGAGCTTGCGCGCGGTGGGGCAATCCATGATCGCCGTCACCGACGAAGCCCTCTGGCGCTTGCGAGACACGACGGCCGCCGAACTCGTGCTGCGCGGAGGCGTGTTCGACAGAGTCGCCGGCGACGACGA
>DAIMZS010000353.1:0-2897 GCA_036733825.1 Rudaea sp. | reverse complement strand
TGTCCAAGTACGTCTCGCAGGCGACGGTCTACTACGAAAAGGCGGGCTTTTCGGTACGTATGGCCGCGACACATCGTTCGGACTATCTCGGTGAAGTGCAGGCGTTCGGCGCCGATCTCGAACAGCACAACATCAAGGCGGAAACCGTGGCTGATTTCCAACTCGGCTACACGATTCAGAACGGCAAATACGAAGGCCTCAACTTCCTTCTGCAGGTGCAGAACGTATTCAACGAGCCCTATCGCGAGTTCTATGCCGATCACACGCAGCCGCGCCAGTACACGCTGTACGGCCGCCGCGTCCTGCTCGGCGTCAACTACAAGTTCTGAACGGCGTCCCCTGACGCTCTCCAACCACCCCGTCCGGCCGGCGCCGGGCGGGGTTTTTTTATGCCGGCGCGCGCGGTGATTGTGCCGCACGCCTGCATGCACAACACTTCACCTCACGGGGCGAATTCTTTCCACGGGGGCCGGATGCAAACCACGATCAGCACGACCGAAATCTTCCTCATCGCGATGGGGATCATCCTCAGCGTGCCGTATCTGATCTGGCGCGTCGGCCGCACCGACTACTTCGCGCCGCTCGTCGTCGTGCAGATCCTCGCCGGCATCCTGCTCGGCCCCGGCATCCTCGGCAAGCTCTTTCCCGACTATTACGCCTTCGTCTTCAGCCCGGCCGTGATCGCGCCGCTCAACGGCATCGCCTGGTGGGCGGTGATGCTGTTCGTCTGCATCGCCGGCATCGAACTCGACCTCACGCGCGTGTGGAAGCATCGTACTGAATCCGGCATCACCGCCGGCCTCGCGCTCGGCATGCCGCTCGTCTTCGGCAGCGCCGCGGCCGCGGGCATGCTGATGTTTCCGGGTTGGATCGGGCCGAAAGCGCTCGATTGGCAATTCGTCCTCGGCGTCGGCATGGCCTGCGCGGTCACCGCGCTGCCGATCCTGATCCTGCTGATGGAAAAGCTCGAGATCCTGCGCCAGCCGATCGGCCAGCGCATCCTGCGCTACGCGAGCCTCGACGACGTTGCCATCTGGGGCGTGCTCGCGGTGATCCTCATGGACTGGGCGCGCGTCGGCAAGCAGGCCGGCTTTCTCGTCGTGTTCGGACTCGTCACCGTCGCCTTTCGCCGATTGATGCGCGCGCTCGACGAACGCGACCGCTGGTACGTCGCCCTGATCTGGCTCGTCGCCTGCGCCTGGGGCGCGGACTGGTCGGGCCTGCATTTCATGGTCGGCGCTTTCCTCGCCGGCGCGGTGATGGACGCCGACTGGTTCGATCAGCAAAGCATGGACCAGTTCCGCCGCTATGTACTGCTCGCGTTCATGCCGGTGTTCTTCCTCTCCACCGGCCTGCGCACGAACTGGAACGTCGGCGGCGCGGCGGTTTTTCTCGTCGCCGGCGGCCTGCTGCTCGCCTCGGTCGCGGGCAAGCTGCTCGGCATTCGCCTCGCCGGCAGGATTCTCGGCTGGCCGCGCGAAGAAGCTTCCATCATCGGCTGGCTGCTGCAGACCAAGGCGCTGATCATGATCATCTTCGTCAACGTCCTGCTCGACAAACAACTGATCACGAGCGAAACCTTCACCGCCCTGCTGCTGATGGCGGTGGCGAGCACGATGCTGACCGTGCCGATGGTCGCGCCGCGCCTCGCGCGCGTGCGCGAGCTGATCTTCAAGTCGGCCTGAGCGACAGGCCTCAGGCAATCGCCGTCGCGTAGCGGAACACCGCCATCGCGAGCACTGCGAGGCCTAGCAAGCCGGCGGCGACACGCACACAGATCACCTGGCGTTGGCGCAGCGCGTCGATCCGCTGCAACGCGTTCTGATCGGGAGCCGCACCCGGCACGAGTTGCTGCTGCAGGCGCCCCAGTTCGATGCCCGCCGGCCGCGCGAGCAAGATGCCGACGCCGATCGACAGCAATGCCGCCAGCGCGCCGGCCTTGAGCACCAGGCCGCCCGCGGACGCGTCGTGTTCATGCAGCGCGGCGAACAGATAGATTCCGGAGAGCACGGTCAGCAGCGCGGCGATCATCGACGACATCCCGGCGCGGCGCGCAACGAGCCCCATCCAGCGCCCCGCGCCTTCCGCGCCGTGACGCACGGCGATCGGCATGATCACCGAAGCCAACATGAAGGTGGCGCCGGCCCAGGCCACGCCGGCGATGACATGAACGGCGCGAGCCAGCACAATGAGATCGATATTGAACATAGTCATTCCCGGTCGATAATTTCGATATACATACTGTACATTCAAATGAAGAAAGTCAAGTCGCGCAAGACCGCCGAGCCGCCGGCGCCGGCCGAAACCCGCCGCCGTTACCACAGTTCAGTGCGCGCGGAAGCCGCGGATGCGACACGCGCGCGCATCATCGACGCGGCGCGCACTCTGTTCATCGGCGGCAAGGATCTGCCTGCGTTCTCCGTCGACGGCGTCGCGCGCCAGGCCGGGGTGACACGGCTGACCGTCTACAACCGGTTCGAATCGAAACTCGGCCTGCTCGAGGCCGTGTTCGACGACATCGCCGAGCGCGGCGGCCTGTTCACGGAACTGCCGTCGGTGTTCGCCGAACCCGATCCGCGTGCGGCGCTGCGCCGGTTCGTCAGCGTGTTCTGCCGCTTCTGGACGCGGCACCGCGCGATGATGCCCGCGTTCCACGCGGCGATAAAAATCGACGAGGAGATCGCGGCCAGCCTGCGCCGCCGCACTGAGCGCCGCCGCGGCGTTCTGACCGTGCTCGTCGAGCGCCTCGTGCCCGACGGGGGCAAGACCAACGCCGACCTGATCGATACCTTGTTCGCGCTGACCGGCTTCGAAATGTTCGAAGCGCTCTCGGTGCGCAATCGCAGCGCGAAGGCCGTCGAGGCGTTGATGCAGATGCTGGTCGAGCAGACGATTCG
>DAIMZS010000352.1:0-2907 GCA_036733825.1 Rudaea sp. | reverse complement strand
CAAAGACACTGGATTCCCGCTAAAAGCATGCGGGAATGACGAGCTAAAAAAAGCTGGTTTCCGGCTTCCGCCGGAATGACGAGAAAGAAGCTTGATTTCAGCTTGGCGTGGGAATGACGAGTCAATGCGGCTTGTATTCGCCGCAAGCGCACACACATCCCAACGGCAGCCGGCGAACCTGCGATAATTATCTATCCGACTCCACAGCAACATATTCATGGGCGGCTACAGCCAGACTTCCGAACCGATCGTCTTCGAACGCGACTGCAATGCCGTCATGGTGCCGCAGGGAGAGGCGGTGACCCTGCCCGCGGGGCAGAACGGTTACATCACTCAGGCGCTCGGCGGCAGTTTCACCGTGTTCGTCGACGGCAATCTGTTCCGCATCGACGGCAAGGATGCGGATGCCATCGGCAAGGAGCCGCCGGCGTCGATCGAGCTGGCGGAAGGGGCGGGCGACGAAGAAGTCGAGAAGCTGGTCTGGCAGCAGCTGCGCACCTGCTTCGATCCGGAGATTCCGGTCAATATCGTCGATCTCGGCCTGGTCTACGAGTGCACGATCGGCAAGGCCGACGACGGTTCGCGCAAGGTCGAGGTGAAGATGACTCTGACCGCGCCGGGTTGCGGGATGGGCGACATCCTCGTCGACGACGTGCGCAGCAAGATCGAGGCGATTCCGACGGTGAGCGAGGCGGACGTCGAACTCACGTTCGATCCGCCGTGGAATCACTCGATGATGTCGGACGTCGCCAAGCTCGAAACCGGCATGATGTAATCCGGCCGGCGAGGCGCGGCTTCGCCCGCGTTCTTCGCGGCGCTTTTCCGAAGTCCCGGCCGCGCCGTTCTACGCAATCTTCTTCCGTGCCGCAGCAAATCGGCCGTTGCGCCCTCCTGGCCGACGTTTTCGATCGAAACGTTTCCAATGTGCGAGTCTCGCCGACAGGCGGCGCGCTGATGCGGATGTTTCATCGTGATAGCGCGCTAATACGCGGCGACGCAAAACGCAATTTCAGCAAATCTTTACGCGGTTTTAGACGAAATTAACAAGTCGAATGGCTTGCTTGCGCACGCGTTGCCGTCCCCGTGCGGGAGGAACGCGGATTCCGCAGGCGAATCCGGGGCCATAAACAGGGGCGTGGGACCCGGCCACCGGACTGCCTTGGGGCAAAAAACAGCATTCCGTTCAAACGAATCCGGCATTGCGCCGGAGACGGCGGCGGCTGCTTGCCCGAAACCAGGACACGCGCGGAATTCCATGGAGCCAGTGCAAGCAAGCGTACCAGCGTCATACGTGTATCCCCTTTGCCGTCGCACTTCGGCGGCTTTCGAAAATCATCGAACCTGGAGAGAACTACGTGACAAATTCAAAGTATGCATCGCGGCACCGCAAGACCGGAATGACGGCGGCCCTCGCCGCGTTGATCGCCGGCGGCCTCACCCTGGGACTGGCCCACGCCGATCCCGGTAACGGCAATGGCAATGGCAACGGCCTGCAAAACTGGACCGACAACCCCTACCACCCGGCGTATGACCATCCCTGGCGCCACGGTGCAATCCCGAGCCTGGAAACCAAGGGCAAGATGGACGAGTGGAACAAGGAGTTCTACCACCATGGCGCCGCGTTCGCCTCCACCCAGCCGACGTCTTCGCAGGGCCAGCTGTCCTTCGGCGGCGGCGTCAGCGGCGTCGGCGTCGGCAGCGGCCAGGTGAAGGTCTATCTCGTCTTCTACGGCACGCAATGGGGTACGTCGAGCACCGATTCCAACGGCAACCTGGCGTTCACCGGCGACTCCTACGGCGCCGCGTCCGCCGTGCAGCAGATGTTCAAGGGCATCGGCACGAACAACGAAACCTGGCAGGCCGACCTGACCCAGTGGTGCGACGGCCCGAACGTGTCCAGCGGCGCGAAGAGCTGTCCGTCGAACGCGAATTTTGTGCCGTACCAGCAGAACGCGCTCGCCGGCGTGTGGTACGACAACTCGGCCGCCTCGCCGAGCTCGGCGACCGGCACCCAGCTCGCCCAGGAAGCGATCAAAGCGGCTGCGCATTTCGGCAACACGGCGACGGGCTCGAACCGCTACACCTACTACGTCATCCTCTCGCCGCACGGCACCAATCCGGACAATTACCAGAGCCCGACCCAGGGCTATTGCGCGTGGCACGACTACACCGGCGACGGTTACGGCGTGACCGCTCCGGGCGGCGACATTGCGTTCAGCAACCAGCCCTACAACATGGACGTGGGCTCGAGCTGCGGCGTCGGCTTCGTCAACGGCAGCACCAACGGCAAGCTCGACGGCTACACGATGACGCTTGGCCACGAGTGGCACGAGATGATGTCCGACATGTTCCCGGCCGGCGGCTGGACGAACAAGACCGGCGGCACCTACAACGGCCAGGAAAACTCCGACGAGTGCGCCTGGCTGTCTCCGGGCACCGCGGGCGGCGCGGCCAACGTCGCGTTCGCGACGGGCACGTTCGCCGAGCAGGCGAGCTGGTCGAACGACACCGGCGCGTGCGCGATCACGCATGCGATCCTGACCCACGGCGGTGGCGGCGGTACGCCGACGGCGAACTTCAGCTTCACCACGAGCGGCCTGAGCGCGACCTTCACCGACACGTCCACCGACTCGGGCGGCACGATCGGCTCGCACTCGTGGACCTTCGGCGACGGCGGCACCTCGACCGCGACGAATCCGAGCCACACCTACGCCGCGGCCGGCACCTTCAGCGTGACCGAGACGGTGACCGACAGCGTCAGCGGCAGCTCCAACTCGGCGACCAAGTCGGTAACGGTCAGCAGCGGCGGCGGCGGCGGTTCGAGCCAGCTGCTCGGCAACAGCGGCTTCGAGAGCGGCGCGGCTTCGCCGTGGACCATGTCCTCGGGCACGCTGTGCAGCAACAGCA
>DAIMZS010000351.1:0-2914 GCA_036733825.1 Rudaea sp. | reverse complement strand
AGCCGCCCCTGATACGGCGCATCGCCGCGCCGCTTCGGCGCGCGCGACGCTTCGACGACCGCGTGCTGCAAGGTCACGCTTTCCGCGAATGATGCGCCGGGCGACGCGCCACCGAGCAGCCAATACGGCAGCAACTCGGGCGCTTCGCTGCGCTGGCTCGGCAGGCTGAATGGATGGAAGTAATGGCGACGAGCACCCACGTCGGCACCCGGCGCGCGCACCCAGTCGACGAATTTGATGCCCTGCTTGAATGTCGCCGTCGCCTCGCGCAGGAAACGCGCTTCGTCGAGGCCGATCGCCGCGAGCGTGCCGCGAATCGACGGGAACGTGCCTTCGCCGACGCCGAGAATGCCGATATCGGCCGACTCGACGAGTTCGATCTGCACGCCCGCCGGATGCGTAGCGTTGAGCAGGCGCGCCAGGTAGTTGGCCGTCAGCCATCCGGCCGTGCCGCCGCCGACGATGAGGATTTTGCGTAAACCCGGCATGGCGAACCCCTTAACAATACGCGATAGCTTTAGCTCGTCATTCCCGCATGCTCCTGGCGGGAATCCAGTGACTCTGGCTTAATTTTCAAGCAGTTCAAGCAAAGGCGCTGGATTCCCGCTAAGAACACGCGGGAATGACGAGCTTCAGAAGACGCCAATCAGTTGCCTAGCTTAGCCAAATTGTCAGCGCTGTCAATTTTCAATTGACAGCGCTGACAATTCGCGCTATTTCTTGCCCGCCCCAGATCAGACCGGCCTCGAAGCCGGCGGCCGGCACCGACATATCCTCAGGAGGGAGAGACCATGAGCCACCGTTCAAGCGTCGTCCGCACGCCCGCGCGCGACGTCATGCAATTGCCGTACATCGCCCGCACGCTTCCGGGCAGAACCGCGCTCTGCGGCGCGATTCTCGCCGTTCTCGCCGCCGGCCATGCGCATGCCGCGACCGACGACGCGGCCGATCCGAAAGCGACGCAATCGCTCGAAGAAGTGAAGGTCACCGCGACCAAGCGCTCGACGTCGCTGCAGAAAACCTCGGTCGCGGTCACCGCGATCAACCCGGACACGCTCGAGAAGGAGCGCGTCAACACCATCACCGACATCGTCAAGCTCGTGCCGGGCTTCGCTGCGACGACGCAGGGCGACCACGGCGTCGTCACGCTGACCTTGCGCGGCGTCGGCAACGATTCGGCGAAGACCGAGTACGCCGATCCGGAAGTGGCGCTATTCGTCGACGGCGTCTACACCCCACGTGCGGAAGCGGCGGCGGGCTTGCTGCTCGATCTGCAATCGGCCGAAGTGCTGCGCGGTCCGCAGGGCACGCTGTGGGGGCGCAACTCCACGGTCGGCGCGGTGAATTTTCAGACCGCCAAACCCGAATTCGGCAATTTCTACGGCTATGCGCAATTCGAAGCCGGCGATTATGCGCACCTCGGCCTGCGCGCCGCGGTGAACGTGCCGGTGAGCGAGACGTTCGCGTTCCGCGTCGCCGTCGCGCAAGAACAGCACGACGGCTACGTCGACTATCAGAATCCGAACGGCCAACTGCCCTCCGTCGCCAGTCAGCAAGCGGCGTACATCGCGGCGGGCGGTACCGCGGCCACGTTCAAGCCGATCGATCCGAACATCTACGTGACCGGCGGGCCGAAGTACAACGCGCAGGACCAGAGCGCGGCGCGCATATCGACGCTGTGGACGCCGAACGACAAGCTGACCTGGAATCTGTCGTTCGAATATTTCCGCGACCGCGGCACGCCGAGCGCGAACCTGATGCAGAACCCGCGCGCCGGGCAGGATTTCTGGTCGATCCTCGCCGACACCGCGCCGTCGCTGAACCGCAGCAATTACGCGCTGCGTTCGCGCGTCGACTACGCGATCAACGATGCGATGGAGTTCAGCTACATCGCCGGCTGGTCGAAGTTCGACGGCTCGAGCACGTACGACCAGGACGGCGGCGCGCTCGTGCCGACCAGTTTCGCGAGCGGCGCGAACTACCAGAACGACCGCACCAACTGGTCGAAATACAAATCGTGGAGCCATGAGTTCGATCTCAAATCGGTCGGCGACAACACGCTCGACTGGATTCTCGGCCTGTACTACGCGGCCGAGGACAACGGCATCCGCTTCGACATTCCGATCTTCAACGGCACGCCGCAGGGCACGGTCGGCTGGCAGGGTTCGTTCATCCAACCGAAGGAACTCGTCGATTCGTATGCGGCGTTCGGCCAGGCCACTTGGCATCTCACCGATGCGACACGCCTGACGTTCGGCGCGCGCTACACGCATGATGAGAAGAAGAACGAAGGCGGCCGCAACTACGGCTGGACGTACGACGCTTCCGTGCCGCAGGTGCCGATTTATCCGGGCTTGAATCCCGCCGATCCGAACTCGGGCTTCAGCGTCAGCGCAAAGAACGACGGCAAGTACACGGCGAACAAGCCGACCTGGCTGGCCAAGATCGATCACGATCTGTCGAGCAACGCGTTCGTCTACGCGAGCGTGTCGACCGGCTACAAGTCCGGCGGCCTGCAGGACGGCGGCGTGCCGTACAAGGGAGAAACGCTGACCAACTTCGAAGCCGGCATCAAGCTGACCTTCCTCGACCATCGCCTGACCTGGAACAGCGCGATCTACCACGAGGACTTCAAGGACTTCCAACTCGCCGCGCCGATCACCTTCGTCGACGGCAGCCACGGCCTCGGTTTCTCCAACGTGCAGGGCTCGACCAAGGTCACCGGCATCGAGTCCGAACTCGCCGCGCGTCTGGGCGATGTCGATCGGGTCAATCTCGTGTTCTCGGCGATTCCGGAGAAGGAGCTCGGCACGCTGCGCTATGCCGGCAGCAACGATTACGGCGGCCTGCCGCCCTGCCCGCCCGCCTCGGGCATCGGCAACTGCATGGACGTGAGCGGCCACGATCTGCCGCA
>DAIMZS010000350.1:0-2914 GCA_036733825.1 Rudaea sp. | reverse complement strand
TGTTCTTCCTGCTCGGCGCGGTGTTCGGCGTCGGCATGGCGGCGACGATCCTCGTCGGCCAGAGCATCGGCGCGAACAACCTCGATCAGGCCAAGCGCGCGGTCGGCACGAGCCTGGTGTTCTTCGTCGCGGTGTCGGCGGTCATCGCTCTGACGGGTCTGGCGCTCGCCGAGCCGCTGATGAGCTGGATGCGCATGCCCGTCGAGGCGAAGCCGCTCGCGATCGCCTACCTGCGCATCATCTTCCTCGCCGTGCCGTTCATCTATTTGCTGACGTTCATCGGCATGAGCTTGCGCGGCGCGGGCGATTCGCGCACGCCGTTCGTGTTCCTCGTCGTCAACGTCGTGCTCGACATCATCCTCAATCCGCTGTTCATTTTCGGCTTCGGGCCGGTGCCGCGCATGGGCATCGCCGGCTCGGCCACGGCGACGCTGATCGCGACGATGCTCAGCCTGATCGGCGTGATCGTGTTCCTGTATCGCAGCAAGCATTTCCTGCGCATCCGCCGCGACGAGCTGCACTATCTGAAGATCGATCCGACGATCCTGAAATCGCTGATCACCAAGGGCCTGCCGATGGGTCTGCAGATGATCGTGATGTCGACCTCGATGATCGCGATGATCTCGCTCGTCAACAGCTTCGGCGCGCACACGACGGCGGCTTACGGTGCCTGTTTCCAGCTGTGGAACTACATCCAGATGCCTTCCATCGCCGTCGGCATGGCCGCCTCGAGCATGGCCGCGCAGAACGTCGGCGCGGGCCTGTGGGATCGCGTCAACAAGGTAGCGATGACGGGTTTGGCTTACAACGTGTTGCTGACCGGCACGCTGGTGTTGATCGTCTATCTGTTCAACCGCGGCGCGCTCGGCCTGTTCCTGCCGGCGGACGGCGACGCGATCGAGATCGCGCAGCACATCAACCATATTGCCGTGTGGTCGTTCATCCTGTTCGGCATCTCCTTCGTCCTCGCCGGGGTGGTGCGTTCGACCGGCGCGGTGATTCCGCCGCTGATCATCCTGCTGATCGCGCTGTGGATCGTGCGCATTCCGTTCGCCTACAGCTTCGTGGGCAGCTGGGGCGCGGACGCCATCTGGTGGAGCTTCCCGCTCGGCTCGTCGGTATCGATGGTGCTGTCGGCGCTGTACTACCGCTACGGCGGCTGGCGCAAGGCGCGCATGTTCGCGCCCGCCGCGCCTAGCGCTGGCAGCGCGGACAGTAGAACGTCGAGCGCTGACCCAGCGTGACCGCGCGGATCGGCGTGCCGCAGATCTTGCACGGCTCGCCGGCCCGGCCGTAGACGAACAGCTCCTGCTCGAAATAGCCCGGCGTGCCGTCGGGCGAGATGAAGTCGCGCAGCGTGGTGCCGCCGCGCGTGATCGCGTATTCGAGGATGCGCTTCACTTCGCCGGCCAGGCGCAGGTAGCGCGCGAGCGAGACCGACCCCGCCGCGCGGTGCGGATGGATGCCCGCGGCGAACAGCGCCTCGGCGGCGTAGATGTTGCCGACGCCGACGACGATTTTCTGGTCCATCAGAAACGTCTTCACCGGCGCGGCGCGGCCGCGCGACTTTTTCCACAGGTACGCCCCAGCGAAACCCTCGCCGAGCGGCTCGGGGCCGAGGCCGGCGAGCAGCTCGTGCGTCGCGCCCGGCGGCTGCCAGAGCTGCGAGCCGAAACGGCGTGGATCGGTGTAGCGCAGGATGCGTCCGGAGTCGAGGCGCCAGTCGACGTGATCGTGCGCGCCGGGCGCGGTTTCGCCCGCGAGCACGCGCAGCGAGCCGGACATGCCCAGGTGCAGCAGCGCGCTCCCCGCCGGGGTATGCACGAGCAGGTATTTTGCGCGCCGTTCGACGGCCTCGATGCGCTGGCCGGGCAGGTTTTCGCGCAGGGCGCGCGGAATCGGCCAGCGCAGCCGGGCTTGGCGTACGACGACCTGGTCCACGCGGCGTCCGAGCAGGTGCGGCGCGATGCCGCGGCGCGTGGTTTCGACTTCGGGTAACTCGGGCATGCGGCTATTTTGCCTGAACGGGCGGCCGGCCACCCAGGGGCCGTCTCAAGGCGCCGGCGGCGGAACTTGGGGTTCCGGCCGAAGTCTAAATTCAGATTCCCGAATCCTAGGCGGTACTTCGGGAACGCGGACGATCGGCGCCAAACGCGCGTATGAATCGAGGCGCTTGACTGGCGCAGTACCCGGGCGTCACGTATGATGATTGGCTGAAGTCGGGGTAGGCCTGCAGAGAACTATATGTTTGACACTATTATGAATTTTTTGAACGGCGGTCTGTTGCAAGCAGGCTGGCTGTTCAAGGTGATTTATTTCCTCATCGTCACCCAGCTGACGATTTTCGCGGTGACGTTGTACCTGCACCGCAGCGCCTGCCATCGCGGCGTGGATTTCCATCCCATCGTCGCGCATTTCCTGCGCGCATGGTCGTGGCTGTCGACCGGCATGGTCACGCGCGAGTGGGTGGCCGTGCACCGCAAACACCACGCGAAGTGCGAGACCGAGGAAGATCCGCACAGCCCGAAGTTCTTCGGCGTGCAGACCGTGCTGTTGAAGGGCGTCGACCTGTACCGCGTCGCCTCGCTCGACGAAGAGACGCTGGAGAAATACGGCAAGGGCTGCCCGGACGACTGGATTGAACGCCACGTCTACACCCCGCACGCCTACTGGGGCCCGACCCTGACCTTCGTCATCAATATCGCCCTGTTCGGCATCTGGGGCGTGGCGATTTCCGCGCTGCAGATGATCTGGATTCCGTTCTGGGCCGCCGGCGTCGTCAACGGCATCGGCCACTGGTGGGGCTACCGCAATTTCGAGACCTCCGACATGGCGACGAACCTCTCGCCGTGGGGCGTCTGGATCGGCGGCGAAGAGCTGCACAACAACCACCACGCCTTCCCGAGCTCGGCCA
>DAIMZS010000349.1:0-2920 GCA_036733825.1 Rudaea sp. | reverse complement strand
AGCGGAAGCCACGCGGCCGAACACAGATAGCAACTCCCGGTGGAAATATAGTCTTCGCCGATGCCCGGCTGATGCCCGCAAAAACCCACCGTCAGCCAGCCGCGCTCGTCGAACGTGCCGGGCGCTTCGATCATGCGGCGCATCACCGCCGTCAGCGCGCCGCGAACTTGCTCCGGCGCCACTCCCTCCGGCAGTTGCCGCCGCAGCGCGATGCTCGCCAGCAGGTGGAAAGCGCCGAAGCGATAAGCCAGCGAGCGGCCGATGGCCGGAAACGTGCCTTCCGGGCTGATCAAGCGCTCCTGCACGGCGGCGTGACGCTGCGCGCGCGCGAGGACTGCCGGCTTCATCAGGTCCCAATCGCGCAGGTGCTTGCCGACCGCGTCGAGCACATCCAGCAGCATGGGCTGGATGACGAAGCTGTTGTAGTAGTCCCAATGAAACTGCGGCCCGTCGCTGTACGTGCCGTCGCCGAGATACCAGCTTTGATGCTGGCGCAGGGCGTAGTCGACGCGCATCTTGTCCCAGGCCTCGCCCATGAGCGCCAGGCCCGCCTCGACCGTGGCGCTGAACAGCAGCCAGTTGTTGAACCACGGGCGAATGACCCGCGTCGACTGCAGCGCCTGGACCAGATGGCGCCGCGTCTTCGCGTCGAGTTTTTCCCACAGCTCGGTCGGCGCGCGCAGCACGGCCTGGGCGAGGAAAGCCGCATCGACCAGCGGCTGCGTGCCCTTGTTGAAATTCATGAAGTCGGGCGATTGCGGATCCGTCGCCGCGCGGATGGCCGCACGCGCCCATTCGATGTGCTGCCGCCGCAACTTGCCTTCCGCGCCTTCGTCCGAGCCCGACTCCAGCCAGGGCGCAATTCCGCAAAGCAGCCGTCCGGTGGCTTCCAGATAGGTGAACTGGCTGCGGTCCGCCACGGTGTTGTGCGGTGCTTCGATCGGCATGCGCGCTTTCAGCTTCTGCTCGCTGAGCGCGCGCAGCACGGGTTCGGACACGCGCGACACGACCTGGATCCAATATTGCCGGTCGTCGGCGCCCTGCGGCTCCGGCGCAGGCGATGCCGACAACGACGTGGACTCCATGGAGGCGAGGGCTCCGACAGCGGCCACGTTCTTGAGGAATGTCCGGCGCGCGGCGCCGTGCGTCGACGAAGTGGGGTTGGACATCAAAGCTCCCTGCGCTGCATGCGCTCGACGATATGGTCGCCGACGCGCCAGGCGTTCGCCATGATCGTCAGCGTCGGATTCTTGTCCGGGCTCGATGGAAATGTCGCGCCGTCGGCGAGGAACAGGTTGTCGACGTCCCAGGCTTGGCACCATTTGTTGACCACCGATGCGTGCGGATCCTCGCCCATGATCGCGCCGCCGACCTCGTGGCTGATGCTGCCGCCCGCCGCGATCGCTTTCGCGCCGTTCTTTTCCGGCGGCCGCTGCACGCGCCCGCCCATCGCTTCGATCAGATCGGCAAACGTGCTCTGCATGTGCGCGGCCTGACGCGTCTCGTGCTCCGACCATTTCCAGTGGAAGCGCAGCGCGGGGATGCCCCATTTGTCCTTCGCCTGCGGATCGACCTCGCAGTAGGAATCCTCGTTCGGAATCATTTCGCCGCGGCCGGCGAAGTGGACCATCGAGCCGTAGTAGCGGCGCGCGTCTTCCTTGAACTTGCGCCCGTAGCTGCCGCCGGTCAGCCATTCCAATCCGGCGTTCGTGTAGAAACTCGGCAAACGGCGGCCGCCGAAGAATTCGATGTGATAGCCGCGCGGGAACGCGAGCTTGCCGGCCTTCTGTGCGCTGTATCCCCACCAGGGCACGTACATGTGGCCGCCGGACGCACCCTCTTCGTTGTGCGGCGGCAGGTTCTCGAGCGCGGGAATTTGGCCGGAGAGATAGCTGCCGACGGTGTCGGTCAAATACCTGCCGAGCTTGCCGCTGGAGTTTGCCAGCCCCTGCGGGAACTTCGCCGAGCGCGAATTGAGCAGGAGGCGCACGGTTTCGTAGGCGCTTGCGGCGAGCACCACCGCACGCGCGCGCGCCTCGCGCGAACGGCCCGAGCGCTTGTCGATGAAACGCACGCCCGAAGCGCGGCCGTTCTTCCCCAGCAATACTTCGGCGACCATCGCATCGGTGACGATGTCGAGCTTGCCGGTGTCCAGCGCCGGCGGCAGATGCACCGTCGGCGACTGGTAGTTCGCGCGAATCGAGCAGCCCTGCCCGCACGGCGTCGCCCAGAAGCACGGCGAGCGGGCGCGCATGTCGCGCGCGAGGATCTCCTGCGCCGCGGCATTGCCCGGATGCAGCTTGGCCGGGATGTTCTTCCAATCGAGCGGCTGCGTGAGCACGGCGCGATGGCCCGCGACGACCGGCAGGCCGAGCTTCGCGCCGTGTTTGCGGATCAGCAGATCGCTGACGAGCGGCTTCGGCGGCGGCAGCAGGCAGCCCGCCGGCGAATCGGGCGTGTTCTCGAGCCCTTCGTTCGAACCGTACACGCCGACGAGCATCTCGACCTTGTCGTAGTACGGCGCGATATCTTCGTAGCCGATCGGCCAGTCGAAGCCGAGGCCGTCGCGCGAGCGCGGTTTGAAATCGTAGGGACCGTTGCGAAACGAGTAGCGGGTCCAGTGATTCGTGCGTCCGCCCAGCATGCGCGCGCGCCACCACTGGAACCGCTCGCCGTCTTTTTCGCTCGCCGACACGAACGGCTCGCCGGGCAAGTGCCAGCCGCCGATCGTTGCGTCGTAGAAACCCTGCGGCTTGTCCGGCGTATCGACGCCGCGCAGCGGCGCCATCTCGGGCGTCTGGAACATCGCCGTTTCGGTGCCCGGATCGTACTTGCGCCCCGCTTCGAGCATGAGCACGCGCACCCCGTTCATCGCCAGCGTGTAGGCCATCTGCCCGCCGCCTGCGCCGGAGCCGACGAC
>DAIMZS010000348.1:0-2937 GCA_036733825.1 Rudaea sp. | reverse complement strand
GCGCCGAGATCTGGTCGTAGAACTGCTCGCCGCCCTTGTCGAAGCGGCGCGTGCGGTCGGCGAGCACCTGGCCGAGCGTCGTCTCGTCGATCACGCCATCGTGCGCCACGTCGGCGGCGATTTCGAGCAAGGTCAGCGCGCGGCGCACATCGCCGTCGGCGGCCTGGGCGATGAGGCCGAGCGAGGCGTCGTCGACTTTCAAGTTCAATTGGCCGAGTCCGCGCTCGGCGTCGTGCAGCGCGCGTTGCAGCGCCTCGACGATCGCCTCGACCGACACCGCGTCCATCACGTGCACGCGGCAGCGCGAGAGCAACGCGGAATTCAATTCGAACGAGGGATTCTCCGTCGTCGCGCCGACGAACAGGATCACGCCTTTTTCGATGTGCGGCAGAAACGCATCCTGCTGCGCCTTGTTGAAGCGATGCACCTCGTCGACGAACAACACACTGCGCTCGCCCTGGGCGAAGGCGACCTCGGCCTCGGCCAGCGCGGCGCGCACGTCGGCCAAGCCGGACAACACGGCCGAAATCGCCCGAAAGCGCGCATTCGCGTATTTCGCCAGCAGCAACGCCAGCGTCGTTTTGCCGCAGCCCGGCGGCCCCCACAGCACCATCGAGTGCACGTGGCCCGCTTCAATCGAGCGGCGCAACGCCGTGCCAGGGCCGAGCAAGCGTGTCTGCCCGACGATTTCGTCGAGCGTGCGCGGGCGCATGCGCTCGGCCAGCGGCTTCAGGCCCTCGGGTTCGGCGAACAGTTGCGCACTCGCATCGGTTTTTCTGCGTGCCATGACAACATGATACGCGATGCGCCTTGTTCGTCATTCCGCCTTCGCGGGAATGACAGCAAAAGCGCTATGATTTTCCACCATGTCCCGCACCCCCGCTTTCTCGCCGAATTGGACGATCTACGAGCCTAAGCTGTGGACGGTTCTGCAGCGCGGGTACAGCTTCGATGTGTTCCGCCACGACGCGGTCGCCGGGCTGACGGTCGCGGTCGTCGCCCTGCCGCTGGCGATGGCGCTGGCGATCGCCTCGGGCACGACCCCGGAAAAAGGCCTGCACACGGCGATCGTCGCCGGCTTCCTGATTTCCTTCCTCGGCGGCTCGCGCGTGCAGATCGGCGGGCCGACGGCCGCGTTCATCCCGGTCGTGTTCAACGTGATCGAAAAGTTCGGCTACGGCGGCCTGATTTTGTGCACGCTGCTCGCCGGCTTCATGCTGATCGCCGCGGGCGTGCTGCGCATCGGCACGCTGCTCAAATACATCCCGAAACCGGTGGTCACGGGATTCACGGCGGGCATTGCGGTCAGCATCTTCGCCAGCCAGGTGAAGGATCTGCTCGGCCTGCGCATGGGCGCGGTGCCGGCGGAATTCTTCGCGCGCTGGCAGGCCTATTTCCAGCACCTGCCCGACTTCACGCCCGCCGCACTCGCATTGGCGGTCGGCAGCGTGATCGTGATCGTCGGCCTGCGCCGCCTGCGGCCGAACTGGCCGGGATTTCTCGTTGCCGTCGTCCTCGGCACGCTCGTCTGCACGCTGCTCTCGCTGCCGGCGGAAACGATCGGCTCGCGCTTCGGCGGCATCCCGGCGGCGCTGCCGCAGTTCGCGATTCCGCACATTCCGTTCGAGCGCACGCTCGAACTGTTTCCGAGTTCGTTCACGATCGCCTTTCTCGCCGGCGTCGAATCGCTGCTGTCGGCCGTCGTCGCCGACGGCATGATCGGCGGCCGACATCGCTCTAACGCCGAGTTGGTCGCTCAGGGCGTCGCCAACGTCGGCTCGGCGCTGTTCGGCGGCTTGCCGGCCACGGGCGCCATCGCGCGCACGGCCACGAACGTGCGCTCGGGCGGCACCACGCCGGTCGCCGGCATGCTGCACGCGGCATTCCTGCTCGTTTTCATGCTCGTGCTCGCGCCGCTGATGCGCTATGTGCCGCTGGCGACGCTCGCGGCCGTGCTGCTCATCGTTGCCTGGAACATGGCCGAGATCGAAAGCTTCAGGCACCTGATGCGCGGGCCGGTCGGCGACCGCGTCGTACTGGTCCTGACCTTCGTGCTCACCGCGGTGTTCGACCTGACCGTCGCGATCGAAGTCGGCCTCGTCCTCGCGGCGTTCCTGTTCATGCATCGCATGAGCGAAGTGGTCGCGATGCAGTCAGATCTCTCGTTGGTCGATGAGGATTCCGACCGAGACATCGACAACACCGAACCGACCCAGCGCGCGCAACTGCCCGCAGGCGTCGAAGCGTTTCAGATTTCCGGGCCGCTGTTCTTCGCCGTCGCCAACCGCCTGGACGACGTGCTCAATCAGTTTCCGGCGCCGCCGCGCGTCTTTATCCTGCGCATGCGGCTGGTGCCTTTGATCGATACGAGCGGGGTCACCGCGTTACAGCAGTTCCTCGAACGCTGCGAGCGCCATCACACGCGAGTGATCCTTTCCGGCTTGCGCGAGCAGCCGCGGCAAATCCTCGATCAGATGGGCGTGAAGCCCGACGGCAGCCAACTGCGCTTCGCTCCGGATTTCGCGCACGCGCTGGAATGGGCGCGCGAGAGTTCCGCTACGGCTTGACCGGATGCGCGACCGCCGCCGGCGTCGCATCGCCGACGACGTCCACACCTTTCGGCGGGATGAACTTGAACAGGTCCGCGGCCAGTTTCGCGTTGCGCTGCCAGCCGGAAAAACGAATCTGCGTCGTGTTGCCGAAGGTGTCTTTGAACGTCATGCTGGCAAGGCCGGCCTGATCGAAGCCGAGATCGGCATATTCGAACTGCGGCTCCTTGTCCTTGGATTTGAGGCGCAGCCACGCCTGACCGTCGTGTTCACCCTGCTCGCTCGTTGTGAAGTCGTGATCGAGCTGCGAGAGATCGGTCAGCACGGTCAGCGGACTGTGCGCCTCCTCGGTGCCCTGCGCGCGCACGGTGACCTGTTCGAGATCGGG
>DAIMZS010000347.1:0-3002 GCA_036733825.1 Rudaea sp. | reverse complement strand
TGTGGCACGGCGTCAGCGGCCGGCAGTTCGCGCTGATTCCGTTCTGCATCGGCGCGGGCATTCTCGCCTGGCATTATTTCGGCCGGCTGGTCGCGGTGCGAGCGGGCAACCTGGACAGCGCCTGAGTTTTTACGGTGCGGCATGGATCACCGCAGCGCGGCCTTCGGCGAGCCGGCGGCCGTCGTGTTCAACGTGGAACTCGTATTGCCAGCTCGACCCGCTGTCGAGCAGCTTGAGCGCACGCACGTCGAGCGCGCCCGGCAGATCGTCGATACGAGCGACATGCAGCTGCACGCCGCGCAGCGACACGAGCAGACCGGGCGCGGCGAGCCTGCCTGCACGCTGTGCGACCAGGCCACCGTGCACGGCCATCGCCTGCGCGCCGTATTCGCACAGATGCACGGCGCGCAGCATGCCGTCGCTGCGCAGCGGATTGTCCGCGCTGGCATGCGAGACAGCGCACATGTGGATGCGTTCGTCGTTCCAATCGATCACCGTGTCGAGCAGGCTCATCACACCTCGATGTGGAATCAAATGTTCCCACTGCGCTTTAGCGGTCATGTTGGGAGTTCCTCGCCATGATCGTCGACAAGCAGAAATGGAACGCGACGCCGAGCGCGACGGTCAAGCCGATCGCGCGCAGGACCGGCACGCTCGAGGTCGCCAGCAGGCCGAACACGAATACAGCCGAGATCACGCAGACCAGCGTCGCGTGCAGCGTGCGCCGCGCCTCGGCGGGGTCATCGACGCGGCGTTCGAAGAACAGCGCGTAGTGCAGGCCGAGACCCGCGGCGAGGGTCAGCGCGACGAGATGGAACAGCGACAGCGACACGCCGCCGAGGCGCAGCACGGCGAGTGCGAGCAAGGTCGCCAGCGACATCGGCGCGATCACGTGCCAGGCGCGGCCGAAATTGCGGAACGCCGCGGCCACCGCGATCGCCAGCAGCACGAGCGCGACGAGCAGGGCCACGCCGATGCGCGCACGGTAGTCGGCGACCAGCGATTCGGACGCTGTCTTGAGATCGAGCAGGCGCGCGCCGCCGGCCTGCGTCGCCGCCTTCGCCAGCGCCGCCGCATCGTGCACGCCGCTCAACGTGGCGAGGCCGAGCGCGCGGCCGTCGCGCTCGATCAGCATCGCGTTGAGCCGCGCGCCGAGCAGCGACGCGCCGAACACCTTCGGCGTCAGCGCCGGCAGCTTGCGTGCGGTTTCGACGTCGTCGACGAACGGCGCAAACAAATCCGGCTGGAATTCGCCGTCCTGCGTGGCGCGGTCGAGTGCGGCCTGCAGCGCGGCGCGGTCGGGCAGCCGCGCTTGCCGCGCCTGTTGCGTGGCGAGGCTCGGCAGATAGCGGCTCGGCAGTTCGACGTCGTCGACGAGTTTGCGGGCGATCCATTGTTCGGCTTGCGGCGCCATCTTTTCCGACAACGCAAGTACGCCGTCGGCGTCCGCCGCCTCGAGCACGAGCAGATAACGCACGTCGGGCGCGCCGAGCGCGGCGCGCAGCTCGCCTTCGCGCTTGAGCAGTGCCGGCGGCACCGGCGTCAGCGCGGCGAGATCGTTCTGCCACAGCGGCGTCGGCGCGAAGGCGATCGTGGCGCAGGCGAGCGCAAGCAGAATCCAAGGCAGCCAGCGCAGCCGCGGCGCGGCGTCGAGACGCACGCGCAGCCGTTCGAGCCAGCTCAGTTCGGCGACGTCGCGAAAATGTGCCGGCAGCACCGCCGGGAGCAGATAGCGCGTGACGCCACCGGCGACAATCAATCCGGCGATCGTGAACACCGCGAGCTGCTGCAGCCCGGCGACGCCCGAAGCAAAGAAGGCGAGGTAGGCGATGCACGCCGAGGCAATCGCCAGACGCAGCAGCGGCCACACGCCGAGCAGGCTGTCCTTCGCACTCGCGCCCGCGCGGCGATGGCTGAGCAGGCGCAGCGGATATTCCTGGGCGACGCCGAGCAGGGTGAAGCCGAACGCGAGGGTGATGCCGTGGATCGGCCCGAACATGAGCGCCGTCGCGGCGATGCCGGCGAGCGCGCCGCTCGCGATCGGCAGCGCCGCCCAGAGCAGCGCGCCGGGATGGCGGTAGGCGGTGAGCAGCAGCAGTGCGAATGCGGCGGTGCCGATGCCGCTGAGCCATTCCGCTTCCTTGCACGTGTTCGCGTTGACGAGCACGCTGAAATACCCCGGCCCGCTGATCTCGATACCGGCGCCGCCCAGTGCGCGATATTTCGCGATCAGCGCATCGATCGCCTCGCCCTGCGCCGCCGGATCGAACGCGGGCGCCGCGGTTTCGAGCAGCAGCAGCGCGCCGCCGTCGGGCGCGGCCCAGACGCCGTCGCGCATCTGCGGCGATTTCGCCGGCGTCCAACGCTCGGCGAGTTTGAGCACTTCCAGGGTCGGATCGCGCGCCAGCCACGGTTTGAGCAGGCCCGCCGCGGGTGAGGCGAGATCTTCGACGCGCTGCTGCAGCTCCTCGCGCAGAAAGTCGGCGTCGAACGCGTGCGCGTCGAGCGTCGGCGATAGCAGATAGCGGTACGGCAGCAGCGACGGATCCAGCGCGGTCGGATCGGTTTCGCCGTTCAGCACGCGCGTGAAGTGCGGATCGCCGCGCAGCGCCTGCGCCAGGCCGCGGCTCAATTCGGCGCTGCGCGCGAACGCCTCTTGCTGCGCGGCGATTTCGACGAGCAGCAAACGCGATGCCGGCCCCTCGCCGATCTGATCGAGCAGCAGCTTCTGATCGGCGTCGCGCGGCGGCGGCATGAACGCGCGCAGGTCGCTGGTGACGACGAGGCTGCGCTGCACGCCGATGCCGAGCGCGGCGAGCACGAGCATCCACACGCCAAGCCAGAGCCAGCGCGTTTTGACGGCGCCGTCGTTCAAGGCGCGGAGCTGCGGCAAAGTTGGTCCACGGCCGCGCGCGTCGGCGGCTCGCCGAGCGGGGCTTTCGCCAGTTCGCCGAGCAGCATCGTGCTCGCGTCGCCGTCGGCCTCGCGCAAGGTGAAGCAGC
>DAIMZS010000346.1:0-3048 GCA_036733825.1 Rudaea sp. | reverse complement strand
GAATTGCGGTTGGACTGAATCCGTCACCGCCGCTGCAGGTGTGGCTCGTTCGACGGACCGGCGTATGATGATTCCACCTTCATGCGCCGGAGCCAACATGAGCGATTCCGATTCGAGCGACGAACTGTCCTTTCGCCATTCGCAGCGGGGTCGCCCCGGATTGCTGCGCACGACCTCCGCGAGCTTCGAGCAAATTCCTGCGATACTTCGCGAAACCACGGGCGCGGCTAGCGGGATGGACATCGGAAAACTGCAGGCGCTCATTGCCCGGCTGCGCAGCGGCCCAACCCAGGAAGATTGCGACGCCGCGGCCGATGTTCTGACCGGCTATGCGGCCGGTTTGAGCGCGCAAGAATAAGACGCTCGCCGGTCGCGCGGGCAGACTCGTCCTTGCCTGGTTGCGCCGATACAGGATTTGCCGGATGCGCATCGCTTTGCGGAATCCGTCACCACAGAGCGAGATCGGGTAGTTGAATGGCGCAAACGATTTCTGCGAAGAACCTGCTCCCGCGCGCCGTACTTGCCGTGGCCATAGCCGGCAATATCGCCTTCGCCGCTGAAGACGACGCAAGCACGGCGAAACTGCCGGTCGTCAAATTCGACACGATCGAAGTGACGCCGCTCAACGGTGGTGCGCAGCCGCGCAATGCGATAGCCGCACCCGTGCAGACGGCCGGCGGCGATGAATTGCGCGACAGCAATGCAACCGACCTGACCGAATTCCTCAATCGCAAGTTCAGCGGCGTGTATTTCAATGAAGTGCAGGGCAACCCGCTGCAGCCCGACGTCAACTACCGCGGCTACACCGCCTCGCCGCTGCTCGGCACGCCGCAGGGCCTCTCGGTATACATGGACGGCGTGCGCCTGAATCAGCCATTCGGCGATGTCGTGAGCTGGGACCTGATCCCGCGCAGCGCGATCGCCGGCGTCACGCTGATACCGGGATCGAATCCTCTGTTCGGCCTCAACACGCTCGGCGGCGCGCTCTCGCTGGAAACCAAGAGCGGGCGAACCGACCCGGGCACCACGGTCGAAATGAGCTATGGCGCGCACGCGCGCGGCACGGCCGACATCCAGTCGGGCGGCGCCGACGGCAATTGGGACTGGTATGTCAACGCCCACTACTTCACCGACGGCGGCTGGCGCGAATACTCGCCGACCGATCAGGGTCAGTTGTTCGGCAAACTCGGCTGGCACGACGAAGCCGCTGAATTGACTGCGAGCTATGCGCACGTCAAGGACGACATGATCGGCAACGGCCTGCAGGACATGCGCCTGCTGGCGCAGGACTATCGCAGCGTCTACACCATTCCTGATCAGACCAAGAACCGATCCGATTATCTCAATCTCGAAGGCAAGCATGACTTCGGCGATGCATTGTCGATCGCAGGCAATGTCTACTATCGCAAGATCAATACGCGCACGCAGAACGGCGATCTCAACGACGACGCCATCGGCGAATCGGTGTATCAGCCTTCGGCCGCGGAGCAGGCGGCGCTGACGGCCGCAGGCTACACCGGTTTTCCGGCCAGCGGCGCGACCGCAGCGAACACGCCGTTTCCAAAATGGCGCTGCATCGCCAACATTCTGCTCAACACCGAGCCGAACGAAAAATGCGATGGCATCGACACGACCACGCACACACGCCAGGAGAATTACGGCCTCAACCTGCAGTTGAACTGGAACGCCGAATTCGGCGGCAACCGCAATGCGTTCCTGTTCGGCGGCGGCTACGACGAGGACCGCGTCCGTTACGTGCAGTCGGCGCGCTTCGGCTACCTTGCTCCCGATCGCAGCGTCGTGCTTGTCGACGGCCCAGGCGCCTACGCCGACGGCACGCAGGATTCCGAAGACGCGTTCGATTCGCGCGTCGACCTGCGCAGCCGCGCGCATACGTGGAGCGTGTTCTTCAGCGATACGCTGACGCTCGCCGAGACGTGGAACCTGACCGTTTCCGGCCGCTACAACCGACAGACCGTCGTCACCCACGACCTGCTCGATCCCGACGGCGGCATCGACTCGCTCAACGGCAATGACACGTACAGCCGCTTCAATCCGGCCGTCGGATTGACCTGGTCGCCGAGCGCATCGCTCAACGCGTATCTCGGCTACAACGAAGGCAGCCGCGCGCCGTCGGCCGTGGAGCTCGGCTGCGCGAACGAGGACAACCCGTGCCGCCTGCCCAATGCGATGGCCGGCGATCCACCGCTCAAACAGGTGGTCACGCGCACGCTCGAAGCCGGTCTGCGCGGCACCTTCTGGGACAGCACACACTGGAACGTCAACCTCTATCGCGCCGACAACAAAAACGACATCCTGTTCGTCGCGGCACCCGACGCGCCCGGCGCCGGATTCTTCCAGAATTTCCCGAAGACCCGGCGCGAAGGCTTCGACCTCGGATTCGACAGCAACGTGTCGGCGTGGAACTTCGGCGCACAGTATTCCTATGTGAAGGCCACGTACGAGGCTTACGGCTTGTTTCCCGGCGACGGCAACAGCACGAACAGTTTCGCCGCGACGGACCCGGCATTCCGCGGCCTCGGCGGCGGCACGATCACGGTGAGCCCCGGCGACCGCATGCCGCTGATTCCGAAGCAGACCTTCAAGGCCTTCGTCGGCTGGGACATTACCGAGCGGCTGTCGTTCGACCTGGACTTCACCGCATTCAGCGGCGTCTATGCGCGCGGCAACGAAAACAATGCCGACCGGTCCGACGGCGTCTATTACATCGGCTCCGGCAAAACCGGCGGCTACGGCGTCTTCGACCTCGGCGCCACGTTCAAGGCGACGCCGAAACTGACGTTCTTCGCCCAGATCAACAATCTGCTCGATCGCGAGTACTACACCGCCGCCCAGCTCGGCTCCACCGGTTTCGATGCGAACGGCAGTTTCCACGCGCGTCCATTCCCGGCCGTTGCCAACGCGCCGACCGACGAGAATTACCCGGTGCCTTACGTCGCCTATTTTGCGCCGGGCGCACCTCGGCTGATCTGGGGTGGGTTTCGCTACACCTTTTGACGAGCCGATGGGTACGAATCTTTCGTTCCC
>DAIMZS010000345.1:0-3054 GCA_036733825.1 Rudaea sp. | reverse complement strand
CCTTTAAACCTTTTCCACCCCGACGGTATCCAATGCGAAGCAATCCTACCGGAGACTCCCGATGCGCCTGATCTTTATTCCGCTGCTGCTTGCTTCTCCGCTCGCCCTGGCCAATGAATGCCAGTTCAGTGCCGAGCGCAATCTGGATATCGATTCGGCGGGCCTCCAAGCCCTGCGTATGGAGCTGGGATCGAGCGATCTGCACGTGCAGGGCGATGCGGCCGCGAACAAAATCGAAGTGCACGGCAAGGCCTGCGCTTCCGAGCAGGGGTGGCTCGACGAATTGCAGATCGAGCAGCACCGAGACGGCAACAAGATCGTGGTGAAGGCGGCGCCGCGGCCGTCGCATAATGGCGTTTTCGGCAAACACTATGCCTACATCGATTTCATCGTGCACGTACCGGCGAGTCTGGCGGTCGAGGTCGAATCGGGTTCGGGCGATACGCACGCGGCGGACATCGCTTCGTTCGCGTATCACTCGGGATCGGGTGATCTGAACCTCAATCAGGTGGCGGGAGCGGTGACGGTGACAGTCGGCTCGGGCGATGTCGTTGCCAGCCATCTCGGCAGCTTCAAGCTCGATCACGCCGGCTCCGGCGACATGCGCATCTCGGATGTGCGCGGCGAAGTGGCGATCGGCCATGTCGGTTCCGGTGACCTGTCGTTTTCCGAAGTGCGCGGCAGCGTTCGCGCCGAGTCGATCGGTTCCGGCGATTTCGTCGCCGACAAAATCAGCGGCGATGTCTACGTCGGTTCGATCGGTTCGGGCGATGTCACCGTAAAAACCGTCGGCGGCAATCTGACCGTGCGTTCGTCCGGCAGCGGCGACGTCCACCACAGCGGCATCGCCGGCAAGATCGACGTGCCGAAGCGGACCGAAGAGGACTGAGTTCCGAGCGAGACGTCCGGCCTCGATCTGGAGTTCGATTCGAAGAAACGGGCGCATGCATTGCGCCCGTTTTTGCTTGTTTCGGCATCCCCTGCGTTGCAGAATGGAGCGTCGACCGGCGAGGCGCATCATGTACGCCAGTTTCCGCGAGTTCTATCCCTTCTATCTGTCCGAGCACAGCGACCGCAGATGCCGGCGCATGCATTTCATCGGCAGCACGCTCGTGTTGCTCGCCTTGGCTTGGCTGATCGTCAGCGGCCGCTGGGCGTTCTGGTGGCTGCTGCCGGTATTCGGCTACGGCTGCGCGTGGATCGGACATTTCTTCTTCGAAAAGAACCGGCCGGCGACCTTCACGCATCCGCTCTACAGCCTGGCCGGGGATTGGGTCATGTACGGGGAGATGCTGCGCGGAAAAATCACTTTTTGAAGTGCGGCGGCACACGAGAACGGGAATAGCGCATGCCTTGGGTCGATCTGGTCACTTTGTTCGCCGTTCTCGAATTTCTCGGCATGGTGTGGCTCGTGGGCAGGGCGCGCGTCAAATATTCGGTGCGCGCGCCGTCGACGGGCGGCAACGAGCACTTCGAGCGCTGGTTCCGTGTGCAGCAGAACACGCTGGAAACCCTGATCATGTTTCTGCCCGCGCTGTGGATCGCCGCGCACTACTGGTCCGCGGGATGGATGGCGCTGATCGGGATGGTTTACCTGATCGGCCGCGTGATTTACCTGATCAGCTACGTGCGCGATCCGCGTACGCGCACCCTCGGCTACGTGCTCAGCATCGCGCCGGTCGGGGTGCTCGTCGTGTTCGGGCTGACCGGCATCCTCAGAAGCATTCTCTAGTCGAGAAAAATGAAGAACGACGCGGCGACGATCAGGGCGAAGCCGAGGATATGGTTCCACTTGATCTCCGCGCCGAGATACAGCGTGGAGAACGCGACGAAAACGAGCAAGGTGATGATTTCCTGGATCGTTTTCAGCTGCGCCGGATTGTAGACGCGGAAGCCGATACGGTTGCCCGGCACCTGCAGGCAATACTCGAAGAACGCGATTCCCCAGCTGACGAGGATCACCAGCCACAGCGGGCGCCCGGTGAATTTCAAATGGCCGTACCAGGCGAAAGTCATGAATACGTTCGAGGCGAACAGCAGTGCGATGGGCAAAATATAATTGGTCATTTCCAAATTTCCGGCTGAATTCGTCTCGATATACTGGAACAAGTAAACGGAGTACATCATGCCGCATTTCCTGCACCGCGTTTGCCTTGCCCTGTTGAGCCTCGGAGCATTTTCGATGAGCCACGCCGCCACGCCCGTCCTCGTGATCCACGGCGGCGCCGGCGTCGTGCGCAAGGAAATGACGCCGGAGAAGGAAAAGGCCGTGCGCGCCGCGTTGGAAAAGGCGCTCGCGACCGGCTATGCGGTGCTCAAATCCGGCGGCAGCAGCCTCGATGCGGTGCAGAAGGCCATCGTCGTGCTCGAAGACGACCCCAACTTCAACGCGGGCCGCGGCGCCGTGTTCAACCATGAGGGCAAGAACGAACTGGACGCCTCGATCATGGACGGCGCGACGCAGCGCGCCGGCGCGGTCGCGAACGTGCACCGCATCCGCAACCCGATCGAGCTCGCCCGCGCCGTGATGGAAAAGTCCGAGCACGTCATGCTGATCGGCGACGGCGCCGAGCAGTTCGCGCAGTCGATCGGCATGCCGCTGGTCGACCCCAAGTACTTCTACACCGAGGAACGCTGGAAAGCGCTGCAGGAGGCGCTGAAGGAAGAGAAGGCGAAGGCGGCCGAAGCGGGCAAGACGCCGCATCACGGCACGGTCGGCGCGGTCGCGCTCGATGCCAAAGGCAATCTTGCCGCGGGCACCTCGACCGGCGGCATGACGAACAAACGCTTCGGCCGCGTCGGCGACTCGCCGATCATCGGCGCGGGCACCTACGCGGACGCGCGCTGCGCCGTCTCGGCCACCGGCTGGGGCGAGTTCTACATCCGTGCGACCGCGGCACGCGACATCTGCGCGCGCGTCGAATTCCGCGGCGACGCGCTGAAGAAGGCGGCCGACGAAGTCGTGCTCGGCATCATCCCCAAACTCGGCGGCGACGGCGGCGTGATCGCGCTCGACAAGGACGGCAACATCGCCACGCCGTTCAACACCGACGG
>DAIMZS010000344.1:0-3070 GCA_036733825.1 Rudaea sp. | reverse complement strand
CGGCTTCCGCCGGAACGACGTGAGAACGAAGCGGAAACAGAATTCCGGGATTTCGCCCGGCCGCCGAGCGGCCCAATGCAAGCGCGAGATAGCCAAAGTGGTATTTCATTGGTATGATGGTGGCATGCAGACGACCTTGTACGGTGAATATCGCAAACTCGATCGCGGCGGCGATGCGCAGCGCTCGCTCGCGTATCTGCGGCTGCGTCGTGCGATTCAGAATACGATCGAGTCCGGTGCGTTTCCGCCGGGACAGGCGCTGCCGAGCGAGCGTGATCTGGCGAAGAAACTCGCGTTGTCGCGTGTCACCGTACGCAAGGCGATCGGGGGTCTGGTCGAAGACGGGCTGCTCACGCAGCGTCACGGCGCCGGCACGTTCGTCGCCGAGCGCATCGTCAAATCGTTCTCGCGTCTGACCGGATTCACCGACGACCTGCGCGCGCGCGGGCTCAAGCCGCGGGTGAAGTTTCTCGAGCGCGGCGTCGGCGAAGTCAGTCCGGAAGAGGCGATGGCGCTCAACCTGTCGCCCGGCGCCGACGTGATCCGCCTGCGCCGTCTGCGTTTTGCCGATGACAAGCCGTTGGCGGTCGAGTCGACGGTCGTGCCGGCGGCGATCATCGCCGATCCGAACGCGATCAAGCTGTCGCTCTACGACGCGCTGGAAAAGATCGGCTGCCGCCCGACACGCGCCTTGCAGCGCCTGCGTGCCGTGGCGCTCGACACGGACGATGCCGCATTGCTCGACTGCGAATCCGGCGGTCCTGCGCTGGCGATCGAGCGCCGCGCGTTTCTCGACGACGGCCGCGTGGTCGAATTCACCACTTCGCTGTACCGCGGCGACGCCTACGATTTCGTCGCCGAACTGCACGGCGAATAGTTCCCGACATGCTTCACCGCCAAATTCCGGCTACTATCGCGCTCCCGAATGACAACGATGTCAAGCCCATGCTGAAGCCAAACGAGACCAAGATGTTCCACGAGGCCGGCGAGAGCGCCGATGCGGTCGCGCGGCAGCTCGTTGCCAACGATGGCATCGTGGCCGAGCTGGTCGGCAAGCTCAGAGCGGCGCCGCCGCGCTTCATCGTCACCTGCGCGCGCGGCAGTTCCGATCATGCGGCGACCTTCGGCAAATACGTGTTCGAGACTCAGATCGGTTTGATGACGGCCTCGGCTTCGCCGTCGATCAGCTCGATCTACCACGCGCAGCAGAAACTCGACGGCGCCTTGTACATTGCGATCTCCCAGTCGGGCGGCAGCCCGGACCTCGTGCGCGCCGCGAGCGGCGCGAAAGAGGCGGGTGCGCACGTCGTCGCGCTCGTCAACGTCGAGGATTCGCCGCTGGCCAAGGTCGCCGACACGGTCGTGCCGCTGCGCGCAGGCCCCGAGCTCAGCGTCGCCGCGACCAAAAGCTATCTCTGCGCGCTGTCAGCGCTGGTGCATATCGCTGCGCGCTGGAAGGGCGACGAGGCGTTGTACGCCGCACTGCAGGCCACGCCCGAGGCAATGCGCGCGACCTGGGCGATGGACTGGTCCGCGCTCGTCAATGGGCTGGTCGATGCGAGCAGCCTGTTCGTCGTCGGCCGCGGTCTCGGCCTCGGCGCCGCGCAGGAAGCGGCACTCAAGCTCAAGGAAACCTGCGGCCTGCACGCCGAAGCGTTCAGCTCGGCCGAAGTGAAGCACGGCCCGATGGCGCTGGTCGGGCGCAATTTTCCGGTGTTGTTCCTGACTCAGCAGGATGAGTCCTTCGCCGGCACGCGCGAAGTCGCCGACGAGTTCGCGGCGCGCGGTGCGAAGGTGTGGGTGGCGTCGCCCGACGCCGCGCAGGCGCATCGTCTGCCGGTCGCTTCGGCGCCGAATCCGGTCTGCGCGCCGCTGATCGCGGTGCAGGGCTTCTACAAGGCGGCCAATGCGCTGTCGATCGCGCGCGGGCACAATCCCGACGTGCCGCCGCATCTGAACAAAGTGACGAAGACCGTATGACGACGACTGCGCTCATCAACGCCGAGGTGCTCACCGAGCAAGGTTTCCGCCAAGGGCTTGCGGTGCTCATCGAGGGTGGGCGCATTGCGGATGTCGTTGCGGAAGGCGATGCGCGCGCGCGCGCATCGCAGGTGCGCGATCTGCGCCGCGCGAAGCTCGTCCCGGGCTTCATCGACACCCAGGTCAACGGCGGCGGCGGCGTGTTGTTCAACGACGAGCCGACCGTCGACGCCGTGCGCCGCATCGCGCAGGCGCATCGCCGTTTCGGTACGACCGGCATGCTGCCGACGCTGATCAGCGACGACGCGGATGTCATGCGCCGCGCGATCGCCGCCGTCGACGATGCGATCGCGCAGCAGGTGCCGGGCGTGCTCGGCATCCATATCGAAGGCCCGTACCTCGCTCCCGCGCGCAAGGGCGTGCACGATGCGAGCAAGTTCCGCGTGCCCGACGCGGACGAGGTCGCGATGGCCGCATCGTTGCGCAACGGCAAGACTTTGCTGACCTTGGCCCCGGACCGCGTGCCCGCCGAGGTGATCCGCGAATTCATCGCGCGCGGCGTAATCGTCGCGGCCGGCCACACCGCGGCGAGTTACGAAGAAACGCGCGCCGCACTCGATCTCGGCGTGCGCGGATTCACTCATCTCTATAACGCGATGACGCCGCTCAACGGGCGCGAACCCGGCGTCGTCGGCGCGGCGCTCGACGACGCGGCGAGCTGGTGCGGCGTGATCGTCGACGGCCATCATGTGCATCCCGCCTCGCTGCGCGTCGCGCTCGAGGCGAAGCCGCGCGGCAAAATCATCCTCGTTACCGACGCGATGCCGCCGGTCGGTTCGGATCATCCTTCGTTCCGCATCAACAGCGAGATCGCGACGGCGCGCGACGGATTGCTCACCGTGCCCGACGGCACCTTGGCCGGCTCCGTGCTCGACATGGCGCAGGCGGTGCGCAACACCGTCGCTTGGCTCAACACGCCGCTGGACGAGGCGGTGCGCATGGCCTCGACGTATCCCGCCGAGTTCATCGGCCTCGGCGCCACCCACGGCCGCATCGCGCCGGGCTATGCGGCGGATCTGGTCGCGCTCGA
>DAIMZS010000343.1:0-3094 GCA_036733825.1 Rudaea sp. | reverse complement strand
TTGCTGCCCGAACAGGCCGGCGAACACGTGGCGCGCGTGCTGCGCATGGAGCGCGGACATCCGCTGATCCTGTTCAACGGCGACGGGCGCGAGTACGACGCGACGTTGGCGCAGCTCGCCAAGCGCGCGGTGACGGCCGAGATCGAGCAGGTGCGCGAGGTCGACCGCGAATCGACGCTCCCGATCACGCTGGCGCAGGGCGTCGCGCGCGGCGAGAAGATGGACTGGATTCTGCAAAAAGCGACCGAGCTCGGCGTCGCGCGCATCGTGCCGCTGGTGACCGAGCGCACCGAGGTCAAGCTCGACGAGGAACGCGCCGAGCGCCGCGTCGCTCACTGGCGCAGCGTCGTCGCCGGCGCCTGCGAGCAGAGTGGGCGCACGCTTCTGCCGGAAATTCAGACGCCGCTGCGGCTCGACCGCTGGCTCGGCGATCTTGGCGACGATCCGGCGCTGCGCCTGGCGCTGTTGCCCGAAGGCGACGCGAGCCTGCGCCAATTTCCGCACGCGGACGAGGGCGTTCTGCTCTGCGTCGGCCCCGAGGGCGGCTTTTCCGACAACGACGTCGCTCAGCTGCGCCAGGCGCAATTCCACGGCCTGCGCCTCGGGCCGCGCATCCTGCGCACGGAGACGGCCGGCATCGCGGCGATCGCGGCGTTGCAGGCAATGCTGGGCGACTTCTGAGTAAACGCGTCATTCCGGCGAAAACCCGCGCACGCTACAATGCGGCATGCGCAACCCTCCGATCATCCATGCCCGCCGCGCGGTCGACGGCAGCCGCTTTCTCAAGGTCGAGCAGCTCGATCTCGAATTCTCCAACGGCGAGCGCCGTACCTACGAAAAGCTCAAGAGTTCCGGGCTCGGCGCCGTCATCGTCGTGCCGATGCAGAACGAGGACACCGTATTGCTCGTGCGCGAATACGGCGCCGGCATCGAGCGCTACGAACTCGGCCTGACCAAGGGCCGGCTCGACCAGGACGAAACGGTCGAGCAAGGCGCGAACCGCGAATTGAAGGAGGAGATCGGCTACGGCGCGCGCGAGATGCATATCCTCGGCACGCTGTCGCTGTCGCCTTCGTACATGAGTGCGATGACGCACGTCGTGCTCGCACGCGATCTGTATCCCGAACGCCTGCCGGGCGACGAGCCGGAAGAGCTCGAAGTCGTGCCGTGGAAACTCTCCGAACTGCACACGCTGCTCACCCATCCGGAAGTCAGCGAGGGCCGCTCGATCGCCGCGCTGTTCATGGCGCGCGAATATCTCGCCGGCCGTTATCAACCGCGGGTATGACGATGAACCCTATCGAACTGGCGCGCGAGTGCGCCGCCATCGCGCGCGTGGCCGGCCGCGCGATCATGCAGATCTACGCGGGCGAGTTCGCCGTCGAACACAAAGACGACCAGTCGCCGCTGACCGCGGCCGATCTCGCCGCGCATCATGCGATCGTCGACGGCCTGAGTGCGTTGACCCCGCGCCTGCCGGTGTTGTCCGAGGAATCGGCCGAGCAGGTCGCGTGGAACGAGCGCCGCGAGTGGACGCGCTACTGGCTGGTCGACCCGCTCGACGGCACGCGCGAGTTCGTCAAGCGCAACGGCGAGTTCACCGTCAACATCGCCCTGATCGAACACGGCGAGCCGACGCTCGGCGTGGTCTATGCGCCCGCGCTCGACGAAATGTACACCGCCTGGGCCGGCGGAAACGCCTGGGTGGAAACGTCGCGGGGCGAGGCCGTTGCGCTTTCCACGCGCCCGCGCGCGACGCCGCTCGTCGTCGCCGGCAGCCGCTCGCACGCCGATCCGCGCATGCTGACCGCGCTCGAGATCGTCGGTGCGCACGAGCTGATCGCGCTCGGCTCCTCGCTCAAATTCTGCCGCACCGCGCAAGGGCAGGCCGATCTGTACGTGCGCTACGGTCCGACCAGCGAATGGGATACGGCCGCCGGGCAGTGCGTGCTTGAACAAGCCGGCGGCGGCGTGACGCGGCTCGACGGTTCGCGGCTTGCGTACAACACCAAAGAGTCGCTGCTCAACCCGGATTTCCTCGCCTTCGGCGACGCGACGGTGGATTGGGCGCGATTGCTGCGCGACGGAAGCGGCAGCCGATGAGCCGGATCGACGATCTGCTGCGCATCATGGCCGCGCTGCGCGATCCCGCGCGCGGCTGTCCGTGGGACGTGAAGCAGAATTTCGACACGATCGCGCCGTATACGATCGAAGAAGCCTACGAAGTCGCCGACGCGATCGACCGCAAGAACTACGCCGACCTACGCGACGAACTCGGCGATCTGCTGCTGCAGGTCGTGTTCCACGCGCGCATGGCCGAGGAAGCAGGACATTTCGCCTTCGCCGACGTCGTCGATGCGATCTGCGAAAAAATGGTGCGCCGCCATCCGCATGTGTTCCCCGACGCCGATGGCAAGCTGGTCAGCGTCGAAGACGCCGATGCGCAGACCGCCGCCTGGGAAGAGTTGAAGCGCCGCGAACGCGCCGGCAAGGGCGACGACGCGAGCCTGCTCGCCGGCATTTCACGCGGCTTGCCCGAATGGCAGCGCGCGTATAAATTGCAGAAGCGCGCCTCGACGATCGGCTTTGATTGGGCCGATCCGAACCCGGTGCTCGACAAGCTGCAGGAGGAGATCGGCGAGGTGCGCAGCGAATTGGCCGCGGCATCGGCTATCGATGCGAACGATCTCGCGGCCAAGGCGGCCAATCACGCGCGGCTGGCTGACGAAATCGGCGACGTGTTGTTCGTCGCGGTCAATCTCGCCCGGCTGGCGAAGGTCGACTATTCGCAGGCTCTGCGTGCCGCGAACGCAAAGTTTGAACGGCGCTTTCGCCGCATGGAGACGTTGGCGCAGGCGGATGGCACGCACTTGGAGGGGAAGTCGCTGGCGGAGCAGGACGCCTACTGGGAGCGGGCTAAGGCCGACGACAAAGCCGGCTTGCTTTAGAAGTCGCTTGGCTCGTCATTTCCGTCCCTTTGCTGTCATTTCGGCGCAAGCCGGAATCCAGCTTTTGTCTTTGTGCTCGTCATTCCGGCGAAAGCCGGAATCCAGCGCCTTTGCTCTCTCGCTCGTCATTCCAGCGCAAGCTGGAA
>DAIMZS010000342.1:0-3097 GCA_036733825.1 Rudaea sp. | reverse complement strand
CGCGATCCATCCGGTCGCCGGCCGCATGCCGGGCCATATGAACGTGCTGCTTGCCGAGGCCGGCGTGCCGTACGACCTGATCGCCGACATGGACGACATCAATCCGGAGTTTCCTAACTGCGATGTCGCTATCGTCATCGGCGCGAACGACGTGGTCAATCCGGTCGCGAAGACGGACAAGTCCTCGCCCATCTATGGCATGCCGATCCTCGACGTCGCCAACGCGAAGCAGGTCATCGTGATCAAGCGCGGCAAGGGCACGGGCTTCGCCGGCATCGAGAACGCACTGTTCTATCAGGACAATTGCCGCATGCTCTACGCCGACGGTCAGGCTGCCGCGAACGGGCTGATCGCCGGCCTCAAAGCCGTCGACGGTGGAGGCGGACACTGATATGCCGTACGTCAATATCCGCATCACGCGCGAGGGCGCGACCGACGCGCAGAAGGCCGAGCTCATCCAGGGCGCGACCGAGCTGCTGCAGCGCGTGCTCGGCAAGAATCCGAAGACCACGGTCGTCGTGATCGACGAGGTGCCAATGGAAAACTGGGGTATCGGCGGGCTGCCGGTGGCCGAGTTCCGCCAGCAGAATCCGGGGTCGGCGCCGAAGTCGGGCTAGCGCTCGTTATTGCGCCGCCGTCGCGCGCGAAAATTTCGCGGCGGTTACGCCGGCCAGCAACGCGGCCGCCAGCGCGATCCAGTCGCTGCTGCGCAGGTTGCCGAGGGCGACGTCCGCGGTCAGTCCGAAGCCTGCTTTGAACAGCGCTTCGCGCAAGGGCAGGCCCATCGAGTCGGCGATGCGCACGGCGCCGAACAGATATTGCCCGTAGACGAACGCGATGCCGATGGCGAGCGCCGTGCAGAGAACGGCCGTGCCGTTCCGATAGCCTTGCCAGCGCGCTGACAGCGCGATCACTACGCCGATCGGCACGATCCAGAACTGCGCATGCCACGGCAGCCATAGCGAGAGAAAGCACCAGCCCACGCCGCCGGCCAGACCGCCGAGCAGCGCGGAGACAAACACGGCGATCGCGCCGGGCCGGGCAGTGAGCGATGTGGGTGGCGAGAGCGGCGTATCGGTCATGATCGAGTCGGATTCCGGCGTTTCCGCATTATCTCAGCGAATGTTGCGCAGCGCTGGCGCGGGTTGGAAACGGGCCTGGGTCACGATTGCTGAAAATATCGTTCTGACGCCGATGTAAACGTTTTCATGCCCTCGATTTGCTGCTACTCTTGCCGCCGTCGCGGCCGCGGAGAATCGGCCGAAAGGCATGTTCGCCAAAAAATCCGGGGAGGTAATCCATGAAGAATTCCAAACAGCGCTCGAAGCTGAAGTTGCATTTGTTGTCCCTCGCGCTCGCTCTCGCACCGCCGGCATTGTTCGCGCAGACCGTCGAGATCGACGCTACCGCGAAGGCGCATCCGTTTCCGCACTTCTGGGAACAGAGCTTCGGTTCCGGCCGCGCCAATCTTGCCTTGCGCGACGCATATCGCCGCGATCTCGAAGAGGTGAAAGCGATCACCGACGTGAAGTACGTGCGCTTCCACGGCATCTTCCACGACGAGAACGGCGTCTACGACGAGGACGCGCAGGGCAACGCGGTCTACAACTGGTCCTACGTCGACGAAATTTACGACGGCCTGCTCGCGCGCGGCGTGAAGCCGTTCGTCGAACTGTCGTTCATGCCGAAGAAATTGGCGTCGGCCGAATTCTGGCATCCGTTCTGGTACCGCCCGAACATTTCCGAGCCGAAGGATTACGCGAAGTGGGACGCGTTCATGACCGCGTTCGCCAAGCATCTGATCGAGCGCTACGGCATCGAGGAAGTGTCGAGCTGGTATTTCGAGGTGTGGAACGAGCCGAACATCGGCTTCTGGGCGGGATTCCCGCCGCAGAGGACGTATTGGAATCTGTATGACCACACCGCGCTCGCGCTCAAGGCCGTGGACAAGCGCCTGCGCGTCGGCGGCCCGTCGACTGCGCAGGCCGCGTGGGTCGCCGAGTTCATCAAGCATTGCAAGGAGAAGAACATCCCGTTCGACTTCGCCTCGACTCACGTCTACGGCAACGACACCGCCGACAACGTGTTCGGCACGAACGAACAAATTCCGCGCGACAAGATGGTCTGCCGCGCGGTGAAGAAGGTGCACGAGGAGATCAAGAAGTCGGCCGCACCGAACACGCCGCTGATCTGGAGCGAATTCAACGCCGCCTACGACAACACGCCCGCGGTGACCGACTCGACCTACATGGGTCCGTGGATGGCGTCCACGATCGCGCAGTGCGACGGCCTCGTCGACATCATGTCGTACTGGTCGTTCTCCGATGTGTTCGAAGAGCAGGGTGTGGTGAAAACCCCGTTCTACGGCGGCTTCGGCCTGATCGCCGCGCACAATCTGCCCAAGCCGGGGTTCAACGCGTTCAAGGTGCTGCACAAGCTGGGCGATGAGCGCATTCCGGTCGCGTCCGATCAAGTGCTGGCGACGCGCAACAAGGACGGCTCCCTTGTCCTCGCTGCGTGGAACTACGCGCCGAGCGGTTTGATCCAAGACGCGGACAAGGCCGACAAGGCGAAAAGCGCGCCGGTCACGCTGACGCTCAAGCTGAAGAACTCGAAGGCGCAGACCGCGCAGGTCTCGCGCGTCGACGGCGAGCACGGCGATCTGCGTCCGGCTTACGAAAAGATGGGCTCGCCGAAAAATCCGACGCAGGCGCAGATCAAGGCGTTGCGCGAAGCGGCCGTGCTGCCCGCGCCCGAGTCGGTGGCGATCAAGGACGGCACGTTGACGATTACGCTGCCGCCGCAGGGGTTGGCGGTGGTCGAGGTGAAATAGTTTGAAGTGAGTTAACTCGCCGAGCGCGATTCATCGCGCTCGATTTCTCCCTCGCTACATGCTTGCTCCCAACCCGTCATGATGTTGCTCGTCATTCCAGCGAAAGCTGGAATCCAGTTTTTTCCTGCCAACGTTTGAACCAGTACCCCAAAAAAGAGGCTGGATTCCAGCTTTCGCTGGAATGACGACGGGTAGAGGCAGAGTAGCCGATCAGGGCTGCCGCGATGCGATCGCTACCTTCTGCGACGCAGGCACGCGCAGCGC
>DAIMZS010000341.1:0-3130 GCA_036733825.1 Rudaea sp. | reverse complement strand
TGCTCTGATCCGAGACTATTGATACGAAACCGTTGCAAAGCGGATTCGGGAGAAGAAAGATGAGTAAAGAATTGTTGTTGGTGGCCGATGCGGTGGCGAACGAGAAAGGCGTCGAACGCGACGTGATTTTTCACGCGCTCGAAGCGGCGCTCGCGTCCGCGGCGAAGAAGCGTTATCCGGACGAGGACGTCGCGGCGCGCGTGTCGATCGATCGCCACAGCGGCGAATACGAAACCTTCCGCCGTTGGGAAGTGGTCGCCGACGATGTCGTGATGGAATCGCCCGACCGTCAGCTGCGCCTGATGGACGCGATCGACGTCAATCCCGAGGCGAAGATCGGCGACTTCATCGAAGAGAAGATCGACAACCCCGATTTCGGCCGCATCTCCGCGCAGGCGGCGAAGCAGGTCATCGTGCAGCATGTGCGCGAAGCCGAGCGTGCGCTCGTCGTCGCCGCGTACAAGGACCGCGTCGGCGAACTGGTCACCGGCGTGGTCAAGCGCGTCGAGCGCGGTTCGGTTTATCTGGACCTCGGCGGCAACGCCGAAGCCTACATCGCGCGCGACAAGGCGATTCCGCGCGAAGCGGTGCGCGCGGGCGACCGCGTGCGCGGTTATCTGTACGAAGTGCGTTCGGAGCAGCGCGGCCCGCAGCTGTTCGTGTCGCGCACGGCGCCGGAGTTCATGATCGAGCTGTTCAAGCTCGAGGTGCCGGAAGTCGGCCAGGGACTCGTCGAGATCAAGGCCGCGGCGCGCGACGCGGGCGACCGCGCCAAGATCGCCGTGATCGCGCACGACCATCGCACCGATCCGATCGGCGCCTGCATCGGCATGCGCGGCTCGCGCGTGCAGGCGGTGTCGAACGAGCTCAACGGCGAGCGCATCGACATCGTGCTGTGGAACGAGAACCCGGCGCAGTTCGTCATCAACGCGATGGCGCCGGCCGAAGTGCAGTCGATCATCGTCGACGAAGACAAGCATTCGATGGACATCGCCGTCGCCGAGGACAAGCTTTCGCAGGCCATCGGCCGCGGCGGCCAGAACGTGCGCCTCGCCTCCAAGCTTTCGGGCTGGCAGCTCAACGTGATGACCCAGGATCAGGTTGCGGCGAAGTCCGAGGCCGAGCAGGCCGCGGCGCGCGAGCTGTTCCAGGCCAAGCTCGAGGTCGATTCGGAAATCGCCGCGATCCTCGTCCAGGAAGGTTTCTCGACGGTCGAGGAAATCGCCTACGTGCCGACCGCCGAGCTGCTCGGCATCGAAGGCTTCGACGAGGACATCGTCGAGGAGCTGCGCGCGCGTGCGCGCGATGCGCTGCTCACCGATGCGCTCGCCGTCGAGGAGGACATCGACGAACACAAGCCGGCCGACGACCTGCTCAGCGTCGAGGGCATGGACGAAGCGACGGCCTTCGCGCTCGCGCAGCACAAGATCGTCACGCGTCAGGATCTGGCTGACTTGGCGACCGACGAGTTCGTCGAGCTGGCGATCGACGGCGTCGACGAGAAGCGTGCGTCGGCGCTGATCATGGCGGCGAGGCAGGCCGAGGCCGCGTAGTCTGCGATCAATGAGAATGAATCAGGTGTGCGTATGAACACTTGAACCTACAGATTCGTCATTCCGGCGAAAGCCGGAGTCCTTTCGCTCCAAATAAGATCGAGATGGTTCCCGCTTTCACCGGGATGACGGCAAAGAGAATCAAAGGCGAAGCGGAGAAATCTCCGCACGCCGCGAGGAGAAGCAAGAACCATGTCGGACGTAACGATCAAACAACTCGCCGGTGTACTCGGCATGAGCGTGGACAAGCTGCTCACCCAGCTTGACGGCGCCGGCATGAAGTTTTCCAGTCCGGATCAGGTTGTCTCGAGCACGGAGAAGGTCAAGCTGCTCGGCTTCCTGCGCCGCACGCACGGTAAAGGCGAAAACGCCGCCGCCGAAGACAGCGCGCCGCGCCAGGTGACGCTCAAGCGCCGCACGGTCAGCGAGCTCACCGTCAACCAGGGCGCGACGCGCGGCAAGACGGTGAACGTCGAAGTGCGGCAGAAGCGCACTTACATGAAGCGCAGCGAAATCTCGGCCGAGCAGCAGCCCGACGCCGAGCGCGAGGACGCGCTGAAGAAGCTCGCCGAATCGCAGCTCAAGCGCGAAACCGAAGAGATCACGCGCCAGGATCAGGAACGCCGCCGTCTCGAAGAAGAGACCAAGCTGCGCGCCGCCGAAGAAGCGCGCGCGCGCGCCGAAGCCGAAGCGCGCGAGGCCCAGGCGAAAGCCGCGGCGGAACAGGCGGCCAAGGCGGCTGCGGCGGCCGTTGCGGAAAAGCCCGCCGAACGCCCGGCGAAATCCGATGCCGGCGGCGCTCCGGCCGCGCGCAAACCGGCGGAAGCGCCGCGCCCGCGTCCCGCGCGCAGCAGCGAGGCCGAGGCAGCGCCGGCATCTTCCGGTCGTCACAAGAAGCACGGCTCGCATCAGATGCGCGACGACGGCGGCGATGAATCCGGCCCGCGCTATTTCGGCGCCGAGCTGCATCTCTCCGACGAAGGCCATGCGCGCCGCGGCGCGATCAAGCGCAAGCCGCGCAAGCAACTCGAACAGACGCGTCTGCCGAGCGGCCAGCACGGCTTCTCGCGGCCGACCGTTCCGGTCACGCGCGATGTCGCGATCGGCGAATCGATTCTCGTCTCCGACCTCGCGCAGAAGATGGCGGTCAAAGGCGCCGACGTCGTGCGCGCGCTGTTCAAGATGGGTGTGATGGCGACGATCAATCAGCCGATCGATCACGATACGGCCGTGCTCGTCGTCGAGGAGTTGGGTCACCGCGCCACGCGGCTGGAAGAGAACAACGCCGAGACCGAACTCGCCAACATCGAAGTGGTCGGCGACCGCGAGCCGCGTCCGCCCGTGGTCACCATCATGGGCCACGTCGACCACGGCAAGACCTCGCTGCTCGACTACATCCGCCGCACGAAAGTGGCCTCGGGCGAGGCCGGCGGCATCACCCAGCACATCGGCGCGTACCACGTGAAGACCGACCGCGGCGTGATCTCGTTCCTCGATACGCCGGGCCACGCCGCGTTCAGCGCGATGCGCGCGCGCGGCGCGAAGCTGACCGACATCGTCGTGCTCGTCGTCGCCGC
>DAIMZS010000340.1:0-3149 GCA_036733825.1 Rudaea sp. | reverse complement strand
GTATCCGCCCGAGAATCCCCATTCTTGAGTGATCGGTGCTGACGGCGGAAGATTCTCCCAATGCGATGACGGGAGAACAATGATGCCGGACATGGAGAAGTTGTGTGGGGATGCGACGGTGGTAGGCCCACTGCCCCGGAGAGAGCGGCGCGGTCGGAACACACGGCCCTGGCAGGAGGTCGTGGACGAGTATCTGGCAAGCGGGTTGACGATCCAGGCCTATATCGAACGCAGCGGGATTTCCCGCGCCTCGATGACGAGGTACCTGGCGCGTGCTCGCAAAGCGGAGCAAAGTGACGACACGGAACGCGCCGGGAGTGCGACGGACGCGCCAGTGCAGGCCGTCGCGGGCTTTGTGCGCGTTGGGATCGTAGATCGCGGTGTTGGCTCCGGCAACGAATCCGCGTGCGACGTACCGGAGTTGATCCTGGGCGACGGAATTCGGCTGCGACTTCCGGCCTATTCGATCGAGCCTTTGCTTCAGGCGATGATCGACCGTATTGGCGGAGAGGCACGATGATGATGCTTTCGACGGCAGTCAAGGTGTACATCGCGGCCGAGCCGATCGACATGCGCAAGTCGATCGATTCGCTTTCGATGTTGGTGCGCCCGATGTTTGACCAGGACGCATTGAGCGGGCACGTGTTCGTGTTCTACGGCCGGCGCCGGGACAAGATCAAGGTCTTGGTGTATGACCGCACGGGGTTTTGGCTCATGTACAAGCGATTCGAGAGCGGCTCGCTGGCCGATCCTGCGGCGATCGCGCGGCGCGGCATCTCGCTGGTGGAGCTGACGACGTGGCTGGAAGGCATCGATGTCGGTGGGCGCCGGCGCGTGCGTGAGGTGAACGCAACGGTGGTCGCATGAATCGCGAGGATAGGTTCCTGAGCGGGTCGATCGCTGCGATAATGCTGAGCTATGCAACCGCTCAACGTCCCTGCCGCGAAACAACCCTTGCCGATGGCATTGGGGGCGTGGAGCCTGCCGGAATTGCTCAGCGAGATTGCCGCGCGCGATGCGACGATCGTGCAGCAGCGACGCGAGATCGAGCAGTTGCGCGAACGAGTCGAGGGGCAAAGCGAGTTGCTGGCGAAGACGCAGCAGGTCCTGCTCGAGCTGCGGGCCAAGCTGACCAACGCGCGGCAGGAGCTGTTCGGCGCGAGCCGCGAGCGCATGAGCGGGTTTCAGCTGGACATCTTCGATCAGGAGCACGAAGCACCGCTGCCGCCGCAGGTGCCCGATCTGTCGATTCCCGTAGAGGGGCACCGACGCAAACGCCGCGGCAAGGGACGTCCGGCGTTGCCAGACGATCTGCCGTGCGAGCGCGTCGTGCATGCGATGCCGGAACAAGAACTGGCGCAATACGACCGGGTGACGGTGATCGGCGAGACGGTCACGCGCACACTCAAGTACACCCCGGCCAGGATTTCAGTAGTCGAGCATGTGTGCCCGCGATATGCGCTGGTCAAGGACGGTGTCTCGACGGTGCGCGGCGTAACGTTCCAGGCGTCGCCGCTGATGAAGAGCAATGCGAGTCCGGAACTGCTTGCGCGCATCATCGTGGCCCACTTCGACTCGGGGATGCCGTTTTACCGGCTGGAGGAAGAGTTCGCGATGCACGGGTTGCGCATCTCGCGCAATACGATGAGCGACTGGACGATCCGGCTCTCGAAGCTGGTGCTGCTCCTCTACGAGGCGTTCAGGCGGCAGTTGCTGAGCGCGCCGGTGATCTTCGGCGACGACACACCGTTTCCGCAGTTGTGCAGGCAACTGGAGCGGACCAGGACGGTCCGTCTGTGGGGCTATGCAAGTGCGGGGGCGGAGTTTCGCGATGGTCAGTGGGTGACGGTTCCCAAGGTCGTGTACTACGATTACTCGGCGAGCCGGGCTGGCTGCCATCCAATAGCACTGCTGGGAAACTACGAAGGCTACCTGCAGGCCGACGATTACTCCGGCTGGGCGGCACTGTTCCGCGGCGGCAAGATTCAGCACGTGGCCTGCCACGTGCATGCACGCAGGATGTTTTACAAGATTTACCGGCAACTGCGCAAGGAATCGCCTCAGACGGCCACGTCGAGCGTGGCGGCCCAGGCGCTGGCGTGGATTCGCAAGCTCTACGACATCGAGCGCAAATTGCGCGATGCCGATCCGACAGAACGAAGGCGGGTGCGGCAGCAGGAATCGGTACCGGTCTTACGCGATTACCATCTTTGGCTGCAGGCCAGGGCGGGCGAAGTCTTGCCCAAATCGGCCCTGGGCCGGGCCATCGCCTATTCGCTGTCGAACTGGGACGCGCTCACGCGCTACGTCACCGACGGCAATCTGGCGATGGATTCGAACCTGATCGAGCGTGCCATCCGCAGAGTCGCAGTCGCTCGCAAGAACCATCTCTTCTTTGGCTCCGAGGCCGGGGGCAAGGCCGCAGCGGTGTTCTACAGCATACTGGCGACCTGCCGGGCGAACGATGTCAACCCGTACGAGTATCTGGTCGACGTGCTCGGACGGATCAACGACCACCCAGTCAACCGGATCGAGGAATTGGCCCCGTACAACTGGAAGCACTCCAGCGTGGTCGGATCGACATCAGGCGTGGCCGCGAGGTCGTCCGTGCCAGTCGCCGGCTCGCAGACCCGGCACTGAACTGCGCGTGCATCAACCGAAACGAAACGATGAGCAAGGCAACCCCGGGCAAGACCGAACGCAAGATCTCCGAGACGATTCTGGACTTTGGTGAGCCACTTTTATGCGAGGCCATTACAGAAGACACCCCGATCGCCGTAGTGCGCGAGATATACAAGCTGGTGGTACTCGTCTGGAACGCGCATGTCGCGGCTACCCCGCGCTGGGGAGATCCTGCTCATCTGCAGAGGCTGAAGCAGATAGCCGACTCGCCGCAGATGCCATCGGAAGCGCGCGCGTGGATCATAAAACTCTCGCACCGATGGCAGCAAAAGTTCTCGGACGCCAAATACTGCGTCGGAGAATGGCACGTCAAGATCAAGGATGACGACACCCTTAGCTTTTTCTGCGACGCACGAGAGGCGCCGCGGCAGTAGTCCGTCTTCGCCGCCGACCGCTCTCGGACGGGACCGAAGTTTCCGCCAAATCGGAGACCCTCGCTACTACGGGGATTCTCGGGCGGATACGAT
>DAIMZS010000339.1:2052-3163 GCA_036733825.1 Rudaea sp. | reverse complement strand
GAGTAGTTGGTCTGGCCGAACTGGCCGGTCTGGCCGTTCACCGAGGAGATGTTGACGATGCGGCCGAAGCCGCGCTCGCTCATGCCGTCGACGACGTTGCGGCACATGTTGAACACGCCGTCGAGATTGATCTTGAGCACGTCCACCCACTGCTGCGGCGACATCTTGCGCAGCGTCGTGTCGCGCGTGATGCCGGCGGCGTTGACGAGGATGCCGATCGGGCCGTGGACGGTTTCGACGTGCTTGATCAGCGCGGCGCAGGCGTCGAAGTCGGCGACGTTGAACGGTTCGAAATGAATGCGGCCGGCGTAGTCTTTGATTTCGTCCTGGAATTCGGCGAGGCGCTCGGGGCGGCTGCCGAGATCGGCCGCGATCACGGTGCAGCCGGCGTTCGCCAGATGCTTGCAGATTTCGGTACCGAGTCCGCCGATGCCGCCGGTGACCAGGGCGATGCGTTTGCTCATTCCAGACCTCATCAAAAAAAATCCCATCGCGAGGATGGGCTTGTCGTCATGCTGCGCAGCATTTGCTGCGCAGCGAAATCATGCGTCGCGGCGCGTGGATCAGGACTTGCCTTCTTTCTTGGCCGGGCCGGGCTGATGCGCCTGGGCGGAGGAGGCGGCGGCTTTGAGGAATCCGTCCTGCACGGATTTCCACAGGTCGAGATTGCGCTCGGTCATGTCGTTGAGCATCGACCACGGCGTCTGCCCGAGGATGTTGTTGAGCTGGCTGCGGAACTTGCCTTGCTGGTCGAGGAAGATCTGCAGGCTCTTTTCCAGATAGCTGCCCATGAAGCCCTGCATGGAATCGCCGTAGAAGCGAATCACCTGCGAGAGCAGCTGGGTCGTGAACATCGGCTGGCCATGGCCTTCGTGCTCGGCGATGATCTGCAGCAGCACGGTGCGCGTCAGGTCTTCGCCGGTCTTGGCGTCGCGGACTTCGAAATCGTCGCCGTCAAGCACGAGTTGGCGCACCTCTTCGAGCGTGATGTAGCTCGAAATCTCCGTATCGTAGAGGCGGCGATTGGGGTATTTTTTGATAATGCGGGTTTGTGCCATGCCGCAAAATTAGCAGATTGTGCCGCGGTGCACCAGTGTAGTGCTATGCAGCA
>DAIMZS010000339.1:0-1952 GCA_036733825.1 Rudaea sp. | reverse complement strand
GAAGAATTCGATGGCGTAGGCGATTTCCTCGGGTTCGCCGAGGCGGCCGACCGGGATTTGCGCAGCAATTTTGTTGCGCACGTCCTCGGGCACCGCCATGACCATTTCGGTGGCGACATAGCCCGGCGAGACGGTATTGACGGTGATGCCGAACTTCGCGTTCTCCTGTGCGAGCGAGATCGTGAAGCCGTGCATGCCGGCCTTCGAGGCGGCGTAATTGGCTTGGCCATACTGGCCTTTCTGGCCGTTGATCGAGCTGATCTGCACGATGCGCCCCCACTTGCGGTTGCGCATGCCGTCGATGACCGGGCGGGTGACGTTGAAGCAGGAGTTGAGGTTGGTGTTGATGACTTCCTGCCACTGCATCGCGCTCATCTTGTGAAACGTGGTGTCGCGCGTGATGCCGGCGTTGTTGATCAGGATGTCGATCGGGCCGAGCTTCGACTCGACTTCCTTGACCATCGCTTCGGCCGAGGCCGGATCGGAGACGTCGCCCTTGACGATGAACACGTCGACGCCCTCGGATTTGAGCTTGTCGGCCCAGGCCTTCGCCTTGGCTTCGTCGCGATAATTGGTGGCCACCTTGTGCCCCATCGCCGCGAGTCGCTTGACGATGGCGGTGCCGATGCCGCCGGTGCCGCCTGTGACGAGTGCTACGCGTGACGTCATGATTCCCTCCTTCCGGTTGTGCGACGGCTGGGCTCAGCCGGCGATGCTTTTGCCCGATTGTACACGTTAGCCCCTTCAGTCCAACGCGGAAAAAACCTCCGATTTTTTGCGCATCGCGGCGAGGTCGAACTGGCGCACGGCGATGGCCAGCAGCGCCTCGGCACCGGCCGCTTGCGCATGCGCCGCCCGAGTCAGACCGAGGAAGTCGAGCGCCGCGCGCAGCGCCGGCAGCGGATCGCCGCGATCGACCGGCCGCGCCTGCTCCGACTTCGACAATTTCGCCCCGCTGTTGTCGAGCACGAGCGGCAGATGCACGTAACGCGGCGTCGGCAGGCCGAGCAGCGACTGCAGATAGATCTGCCGCGGCGTCGAGTCGAGCAAGTCCATGCCGCGCACCACCTCGGTGATGCCGGCGTCTGCATCGTCGACTACGACGGCGAGCTGATAGGCATACCCGCCCTCGACGCGGCGCACGACGAAGTCGCCGACGTCCTGCAGCAAATTCTGCGCATACTCGCCCTGCAGCAGATCGGTGAACGCGACGCGGCGATCTTCCACGCGCACGCGCCAGGCCGGCGTGCGCTGCGGATCGGGCGGGGCAATGCAGGTGCCGCGATGCAGGCCGTCGTACGGCGCGAGATCGGCGCGGCTGCACCGACAGACAAACAAGCTTTCGCGCAATTGCGCGAAAGCGGCGTCATAGGCTTTTGTTCTCCGGCTCTGCCAGACCACGGGTTCGTCGGAAACCATGCCGAATGCGGCGAGCGTGTCGAGGATGTCTTGCGCGGCGCCGGGAACCTCTCGCTGCGGGTCGAGGTCTTCCATGCGTATGAGCCAAACGCCGCCCAGCGAACGCGCCCGCAGCCAGCTGCCGACGGCGGCAACGAGCGATCCGAAATGCAGCGGTCCGGTGGGCGAGGGCGCGAAGCGGCCGCGGTAGCTCATGCTGAATGGGGAATGCGTCGCGCGTGGCGGTTGCTTGAAAACGCGTCGAGTTTACCCAAAAACTTCCGCAAGCCGCGCGCTCGGCGTGCGAATTCCAGTCCGTAGAGAGGATCTATGCTGCGTATCGTTCTGTTCGTTCTGACCAACCTTGCGATCATGCTCGTGCTGAGCGTCGTCGCCTCGATTTTCGGTCTCGACCGCTGGGCGTATTCGCACACCGGCATCAATCTCACCGGCATGCTCGTGCTCTGCGCGCTGTTCGGCATGGGCGGCTCGTTCATTTCGCTGCTGCTGTCGAAGACGATGGCGAAAATGTCGGTCGGCGCGCAGGTCATCGA
>DAIMZS010000338.1:0-3165 GCA_036733825.1 Rudaea sp. | reverse complement strand
GCACTGGATTCCGGCTTGACCAGCCATCCGGCTGTTGAAAGCCGCCGGAATGACGAAGCGCGACAGCCAGCGCAGCTTCAAGCGAAGCGAACGAGCGAATGACCCGTCATTTCGACGGGCTGCGCCAATCCCATCAACGCCAGCGCCGTCGGCGCCAGATCGCGCAGCGCGCCGTGCTCCAGCGTCGCCTTGCGGCCGACGTAGACGAGCGGCACCGGGCCGACCGTGTGCTGGGTATGCGGCACGCCGTTCTCGTCGAGCATCTGCTCGAAATTGCCGTGGTCGGCGCTGATCAGCATTTCGCCGCCGGCGTCGAGAATGGCCGCGAGGATCTTCGCCAATGCGGCATCGACCGCTTCGGCGGCCTGGATCGCCGCACCGAGCTTGCCGGTATGGCCGACCATGTCGGCGTTGGCGATGTTGCAGACGATGAAGTCGTACTTCTTGCCGCGAATCGCCGCGGCGAGTTTGTCGGCGAGTTCGGGCACGCTCATTTCCGGCTGCAGATCGTAGGTGGCGACCTTCGGGCTCGGCACGAGGATGCGATCTTCGCGCGCGTACGGTTCCTCGCGACCGCCGGAGAAGAAGAAGGTGACGTGCGCGTATTTTTCGGTTTCGGCGATGCGCAGCTGGCTGAGCCCCTGCGCGGCGAGATATTCGCCGAGCGAATTCGACAACGACTGCGGCGGATAGGCGACCGCGGTGACGGGCAGGTCGGCGCTGTATTCGCTCAGCGTGACAAAGGCGGCGAGCTTCGGTTTGCGCGCGGCGTCGAAGCCAGTGAATGTCGGATCGACGAAGGCCTGAGTGAGCTGGCGCGCGCGGTCGGCGCGGAAGTTCATGTAGATCACCGCGTCGCCGTCGGCAATTTTCGCGCCGGCGCCGATCACGGTCGGTTTGACGAATTCGTCGGTCTCGCCGCGCGCGTACGCAGCCGCCAGGGCGGTCAGCGCATCGTCTGCGTGAAATTCGGAATGGGCGTCGACGATCGCGTCCCAGGCCAGCTTGACCCGCTCCCAGCGTTTGTCGCGGTCCATCGCATAGTAGCGTCCGCTGACCGTGGCGATGCGCGCGTTGCCGAGCGCGGCGCATTTCGCCTGCAGTTTTTCCAGCGATGCGCGCGCGCTTTGCGGCGGCGTGTCGCGGCCGTCGAGAAAGGCGTGCACGGCGACGTGCGCAACGCCCTGGCGCTGGGCCAGGTCGAGCAGCGCGAAGATGTGCTCTTCCTGTGAATGCACGCCGCCGGGCGAAAGCAGGCCGAACACGTGCAGAGTCGACAACTTCGCCGCGGCGCAGGCGGCGAGCAGCGCAGGGTTGGTATAGAAGCTGCCGTCCTCGATCGCCGCGTCGATACGGGTCAGGTCCTGGTAGACGATGCGCCCGGCGCCGATGTTCATGTGTCCGACTTCGGAATTGCCCATCTGCCCGTCGGGCAGGCCGACGAAACGGCCATGCGTCTCGACCAGCGTGTGCGGATAAGTCGCCATCAAGTGCCGCCAGGTCGGCAAATTCGCCTGGGCGAGCGCGTTGTTGGCGGGATCGTCGCGATGGCCCCAGCCATCGAGAATGAGAAGCAGGACCGGCTTCGGAGCAGACACTACACACTTCCTTCGGGTTTCCTCGGTATCCTCGCAATGGTAGCGGAATTCCGCCTTGCGCCGGCACCGGCGTAAACCGTTTTCGCTCCGCCCGCATCTGAAGGCTGGCAGACTCGAATCCAATCACCACGGGAGATTTCCATGATCCGCACCAAGCTCGCCCTCCTGCTCGCCCTCGGCTTCGTCGCGCCGGCTTTCGCCGACGACCAGGGCGACGTCGACAAGGTCAACGGCAGCATCACCATCGCCGACGGCGGCAACGCGGGCAAACTCAGCACGGTCAACGGCGGCATCCGCGTCGGCGCGAACGTGCATGCGACCAGCGCCGGCACGGTCAACGGCGGCATCGACATCGGCAGCGGTTCCACGCTCAACACCGTCGAGTCGGTGAACGGCGGCATCAAGCTGGGCGACAACGCCAAAATCGCCAAGACCGTCAGCGTCGTCAACGGTTCGATCGCGCTCGCCCAGGGCGCCGACGTCGCCGGCAAGGCCTCGAACGTCAACGGCGGCATCAAGCTCGACGCGGCGCATGTCGGCGGCGGCATTGAAACCGTCAACGGCGACATCACGATCGGCGCAAATTCGCGCGTCGAGGGCGGCATCCTGGTCGAGGAGAACCACAGCTGGTTCAACGTGAATTCGCGCAAGCCGCGTATCGTGATCGGCCCGCACGCCGTCGTGCAGGGTCCGCTGACGTTCAAGCGCGAGGTCGAACTCTGGGTCAGCGACAGCGCGATGATCGGCGCGGTCTCCGGCGCGACCGCGCAGAAATTCAGTGGCGATCAGCCGCCGCAGTAATCCAGAGACATTCATCTCAGATCGGACGTCATTCCCGCTTCCGCGGGAATGACGGCAGGGGAAAGTTTAGCCGAAGATCCGCTGGCAGCCTCCCCGCACGCTGCCTACAATCCGGAACTTATTCGTTCCGGAGTTCATAGCATGCGCCGTTTCGCGTTTTTGCCCGCCGCCCTGCTGATCGCGGCGTGCCAGCCTTCGGCGCCGCCGGCATCCGAGGCGACGCCCGCCGCGAAACCCGCGCCGATCGTGCCGACCGCAGACAATGCGTTCTCGCCCGGGATCAAAGCCGAGGATTTCGCCGCGCATCTCAAGCGCCTGTCCTCCGACGAATTCGCCGGCCGCAAACCCGGCACGGAAGGCGAACGCCTGACCACGTCTTATCTCGTCGAGCAGTTCAAGCGCATGGGGCTCAAGCCCGGCAACGGCGACAGCTATCTGCAGTCGGTGCCGATGGTGTCGACCACGCTGCGCGACCCCGACGCGCTCGTGCTGTCGGTGGCCGAAGGCGGTGGCGTGGAGAAGTTCGCCTACCGCACCGATGCGATCGCCGCCACCTTGCAGGCGCAGGCGCATACGGCGATCCGCGATGCGGATCTCGTCTTTGCCGGCTACGGCGTCGTCGCTCCCGAGTATCAATGGAACGATTACGCCGGCCTCGACGTGAAGGGCAAGATCGTCGTCGTCCTCGTCAACGACCCGGGCTGGGGCAACGGCGACGAAAGCCTGTTCAAGGGCAAGGCGATGACCTATTACGGCCGCTGGACCT
>DAIMZS010000337.1:0-3216 GCA_036733825.1 Rudaea sp. | reverse complement strand
CACGCGCCATCGCAACATCGCGGCCTCGGCGCAGAACCGCAGCGTCGGCGAGACGTTGTTCGCCGCCTCATTGCGCGGCGGCGCGCGGGCGTCGGGCGTCGTCGTCGGCGTGATCGAAGCCGGCGCGCGCGCCGACCTGATCGTGCTCGACGACGCCTCGCCGCTGTTCGCCGGACGCGATGCGGCCAGCGTAATCGACACCTTCCTGTTCGCCGGCAACACCAATCTCGCGCGTCACGTCATGGCGAACGGCGAATGGGTGGTCCGCGATTTCCGTCACCGCGACGAGGAGCGCATCGCCGCACGCTATCGGGAAACGGTGGAGCGCCTCGGCCGGGAAAATTGACACGGCGGCTTTCGTGATGCAGATCGCACTTGCGGTGTGTCGCGCCGGTGGTTTGCGCCGTGCAATGCGAGTATGGTGGCGCTCGCCGCGCTGGGGCTGAGCGGCGCAGCGTCTTCATGGCGCTGCATTCGCATGCATTTCGAGGAGGCGTCATGCTGCATCGGGTTCGTTTTCGCAATCTGCTCGGTATTCTCTTCCTGCTGTGCTCCGCGCCGCTGTACGCCGGCGCGCCGGTTTTGGTGAATGTGCTTTCGATGGACGACGCCTACAACCTGCCGTCGCCCGGGGTAAGCGTTCCGATCACGAAAACGATCACGCTGACGTTCGGCGCGAACGGCGCCGGCCCCGGCATCGTCGCGCTGCTCAATTCGTTGGCGGTACAGGGAGTCAACGCCGCGGATTTCGCGATCGTTCCGGGCGGTACCTGTTCGGCGGGAACGATGCTCGGTCCGAGCAATCCCTCGTGCACGGTCATCGTGCAGTACTTGCCGCCGTCGACGGCCAACGAGACCGCGCAGCTGGCGGTGAATTGCAGCACGATCGGAATCATCGGCGGCTTCACGCTTACGTGCGCAAGCTCGGTCGCGGGAACCACCGGCTCGATCGTACTGTACGGTTCCGCCCTCGCCGCGATCGTTCAGAGCGCGCCGGCAATGAGTCCGAAGCTTCTCACCTTGCTGGCGACGATGCTGGTCGGCGCGGGAATCTATTTCGCGGCGCGCCGCAACGGTTAAATCGGTTTTTTCCCGACATCGCGCCAGCGCTCACAGCTGGCGCAGCGCCCGTGCGCGCCAGGGCGTAGCGAGCATGCCGAGTGCGCTGTGCCATTGCTTGGCGGAGAGTGCGTTCAGGCCGAATGCAGCGGCATCGGCCGATGGCGCGCTCAGCGTGCCGAAAGCGCGGTCCCAGAGCGAAAGAATCACGCCATAATTGGAATTGGTCCGCTCCGGTTGCGGTGAATGATGCGTCCAGTGCATGCGCGGGGTGACGAGGAGCCAATCCAGCGCGCGGTCGATCCAGCGCGGCCAGCGAATCGCGGCGTGATGCCAGTAAGCGACGGCGAGATTGAGAATTTCGTGGGTTAGATATACCCACGCCGGCACGCCGATCGCAGCGCAGGCGGCGAGCTTCCAGCATTGAGTGAGGACGATGTGCAGCGGATGCTGGCGCAGGTTGGTGGTCACGTCCACCTGCGGATCGGAGTGATGCACGGCGTGCATCAGCCAGAGCCAGCGCAGGTTGTGGCTGAGGCGATGGAAGAAATAGTCGGCCGCGTCGAGCAGGGCGAAGGCGAGCACGGCATGCGCAGCGGCAGGCAGCGGCAGGAGGTAGAGCACGCCGACGCCGCGGAACTGCATCCACTGCAGCAGCGCCCAGACCGTGCTGCCGAACACCAGCGAAACCACGACCACGCCGATCAGCCAAAGCACGAGGTTGTGCGCGCCGTGCACCAGCCGCGCGCGATTCCAGCGCGTGCCCGCGGCCGGCAGCAGCAGCTCGCCGGCGAGCGCAAGGACGAAGCCGAACAGCAGCACGCCATTGGCGGCCTGTTTCAATTCGGCTTGCAGAAAATAACCGTGTGCCGGATCAGGCATGGTCGATGACGTTCGCGCAGCGGAGGCGGCGAGAGCGTAGTCCGCAGCCGCTTCCGTGCGCAACTCCAGCGAAGCATCGAGCTCAGGCCGCGCGCCGTCGCGGCGGCGGAGCGCGCCGGGCGTCGTCTGGCAGCGGCATCGCCCCTGCCTTCAGCGCTTTCGCCAGCAGCGCCAGCGGTTCGGCGAGGCGGCCGCAAGCGGCGCGATGAGCGAGGCCGATGTGGATGCGCGGCTTGAAATCGCGCAGGTCGAGCACGTCGAGCGCGCCGCGATACTTGCTTCGCCGCAGCGCCGCTTCGGTGGAAATACCCAGGCCGAGGCCGCGCGCGATCAGGGACATGCGCAGCTCGACGTTGTAGGTCTCCACTGCGGGAACGAACGGCGCGTTCGCGCGCGCGATCTCCTGGCGCAGCACTTCGCGATAGCCGCAGCCGTCCTGGCTGAGAATCCAAGGGTGTTCGGCGACGTCGGCGAGCGCGCGCCGGCCGCGCAGGCCGAGCGATTGCGCGGCGATGACGACCATGCGATGCGTGGAAATCGGCTCGACGGCGACCGCCGCCGACGTCGGCGCACTTTCGGGCAGATGGACGAGAGCGGCGTCGATGCGGTTGCCCTGAATTTGTTCGAGCAGCGCGGGCGACCATGCGGTGGCGATGCGCAGCGACAGTTTCGGATACACCTTGCGCAAGCTGTCCAGCGGCGCCGCGAGCGTGTCGTCGGCCTGCGAAGGCGTGACGCCGAGGCGCAGCTCGCCGCCGATCTCGCCGCCGGCGGCGAGGCCGTCGCGCAGGTCCTGCACCGCGCCGAGCACGCGCCGGCCGAGCTCGTAAGCTTCGCGTCCCGCGGCGGTCGGCCGCAGCGGCTTCGACAGACGGTCGAGCAGCTGCGCGCCGAGCGCTTCCTCCAGACTTTGCACGCGGCGCGTGACCGCGGGCTGAGTCAGGTGCAGGCGCGCGGCCGCGGCCATGATCGAGCCCGCGTCGACGACGGCGAGAAAAGCTTCGATGTCTCGGGTGTTCATGAGCGGTTTCCTCAGTTCATCGAATGCAAAATACGCATAATTATTTTGAAAATAATTCATTGGATGAATATTCAATATAAGCATAGAGTTTACGTACTTCATGTCAAGCACGGATTCGAGATGTCCTCCACCGAAATCGATGTCCTTGCCTGCCGCGCCGCAGACCGCGCCGCAACGCAGCGGCCGGTGCCGACGCGGTTGTTCGCGTTCGCCGTCGGCGTCATCATCCTGAACCTGTTTTCTTCGCAGCCGCT
>DAIMZS010000336.1:0-3242 GCA_036733825.1 Rudaea sp. | reverse complement strand
ACGTTCCAACAACGCCAACGCAAACATGTCGGGAAGCGCCCACAATTCCGCGAAATCCAGCGGACGGCAGGCTTGATAGGATTTCAATGCCGCAATGACGGTCGGCTTGTCGAGCCCGCCGTCGACCTCGCGGACGAATTGCGAGGCAAGGTCCAGCACGCGCTGCACAGGCATGCCGTCGTCGTCGAGCACGGCCGGCAGTTGCCCGGAGCGGCGGACGGCAAACGATCGGCGCAATCGGTCGAGCTGCGTTTCGATCACATAGGCGTTTTCGAGCAGCCAGCGCACGCTCGCGTTGGGACGCCCGCCCTGACCGAGCGCCTTCGACGCCTGCGCAATGCTGCGGCGAAGCCGCTCGGCGCAGATCGACAGACGGGAAAGTCGCGTGTCGCGGCGCGATCGCAACGGCGCCGCACGGCGGCTCGCGGCCAGATTTCTGCAAAACACCTCGATATCAGAACTGTGCGTCATGACATCCCTGACGGGTATGCGGGCGTAGGTCGGAAGCCAATCCGATGCATCCCAATCCATGCCCGGTTTTGGCTTTCGAATCTTACCGTCATCTGCGCTCATCCCGAGCACCCGACCGCGCCGGTTCGCTATTGACCGCTCCGTCCGTTCTGGATATATCTTCGACGAGCAGGCATTCACACACCGGGTTTCCCCTTTCGCGCAGGAGCTCTTCGTCAGTGACTTCCGCTCCGGCGAATTTGCCGCCCACTCTGCTGGTCCCGTTTTCCGCCTACCCCGTTCGCGAAGCCTTCGTCGCCGCTCACAATCCCCGCTGGGAATCGGACGGCGAACACACTTTGCTGCGCGACTACGCCTATTCGACGAAGGGCGACAAACCCGCGACGGCCGAGCACGCCCCCGGCTCCAAACTGTTCTATGCCGAGCGCTACGGCGGCAACATACTGCAGGGCGGCGGAGCGCGGGTCGGCTTCGATGGGCGCTATCAGGTCAAGGGCATCGGCTGCAATCTGCTGCTCGCTTCGCACCGAACCGACTTCGCCTATTCGAACGGGGAGATCCTGCTCGCGGAAGCGATACGGGAAATGATCTGGGGCGAGGTGCTGCATGTCGTCCTGCCCTACGGTGCGGTGCGCAGCCCGATGGCGATCGGCACCGGCACGATGTGCAGGCTGCCGTCGAACGATACCTCGCGCGCGAAAATTCCGCGCGGTCTGCTGGTCCGCGAATTTGCGCTGCGGCCGGCGCACTTCACGCGTGCGCTGTATTACCGGCCGCGCAAGGGCATCGACATTCCGCTGGACAGCGTGCGCGTGCGCGATGCGGTTCGACGCCTCACCGAATACCTGCCGTGGCCCGATGAATTTTCGGCCGACGAATGGCAGCGGGCGACCGAGCTGGAGCGTCTGTATCACGGTCTGGGGGAGTCGGTGAAACGTTTCGCCCGCCAGCACGCCGTCGCCCGGGCGAGGCGCTTCATGCACGGCGCGCATACCGAATCCAACATTTGCCTGGATGGCCGATGGCTCGATTACGACTCCGTATCGTGTCTGCCCTTCTACGAATGCTCGCCGCACTTTGATCCGCCGTTCTGGTTCGACCACGAGCACCATATTCCGACGTTGAACAAGCTCTGGTTCTACGTTCGCAAATATTTTCCCGCCGAAACGCACGAGTTCGAGGCCGAGGGTGCGCTTTCGGATTTGTTCGTGCGTGACTTGAACCGCGAGATGAAAGAGTCGTTTCTGGAGACCACCGGCATCCCGATGTCGTTGTTCGAAAGGTTGTCCGGCGACGATCACACCGCCGCCATCGCGCTGTCGGTAGCGATCATCCAACTGGCAAAGGCGGGAACCCTGAAGCCGACGCATGCCGAATCCGGCGGCCCACGCCGTTTCGGCACCTACAACGTCGGCCGCATCCTGTTCGAGCTCGCGCTGCACGCGGACTCCGCCGACTGCGATGCAAGAATGGCCGAGCACCTTCGCGACGACGAGCAGCGAGCTCGCTTGATTCGGCTTTACCGGCATGTGTGGGCCGCGATCGGTGCGAAGGCGCGCGAGCAGGGTTGGCCGATCGCGGCGCTGAGAAAATCGGCGGCGCTCGGCGCCTTGAAGCGAGCAGCGCACGTGCCGGTGCTCACCAGCGGGAAAATGATGGAGAAGATCACCCGCGATGTGCTGGCCGACGGCGCTCCCGCCGATATCCGCCGTCGCGCGGAGGCGCTCTTGACCGAGACGCTCGCCGAGGTGGAACTACTCTACGGCGACCGTGACGGGACGCTGGCGATGCATCGCGATGCGCAACATCGCGTGCTGTACGATCCGCGACAGGACGACTGGATCGTCGAACGCGGCGGCAGCGCGGAACGTTTCGCCTGGTCCGTCGCGTTCGCCGCGGAACGCGCGCCGTTTCCGCTGTCGGGACTGCGCTCGCGCTGGGGAGAATCGATGGACGCACTCGCGCATGTCTAGCATTCGAATCGCCAAGGCCTCCAGAAAATGGAGTTTCGACCGGCAACTGGGCGCGATCGTGTCGGTGATGGTGCGCAGAGGCGCCTACGCGCCCGACATGGCCGCCGAAATCAACAACCTGCGGCCTGCGATCCTGCACGAGCAGGTCTATTTCTTTTTCGACGCCTACCAGCGCGTTTGCGGCTATGCGGCGTGGGCGATGCTGGCGCCCGACGTCGAGCAGCGCATCGAGTCGAAGCAAACGCTTCTGCTGCACGAAAGCGAATGGAACGAGGGCGGAAATTTCTGGATCGTCGCCTTCGGCTCCGCCAGCCGCAGAACCGCGGATCTGATCCGCCATCTCAAGGCCGAAGTGCTGCCTCGTCACGGTGAACTGCGATTCCTGCGCCACCGGATGAACGGGCGCCGCGGCGTCGTTCGGATCGTGCGGCAATCGTCGCGGACGCCATCGGCCTGACGAGCCGGTCATTTCGCGCGTTTCAACGCCGCCTGCTGTTCCACGAGCATCAGGGCAATATCCACCATTTCGTCGGGCCCGATGCCGCGATCGTGATTCATCGGAACGCGATAGACGCCATCCACCACCAGCGTCGGCGTGCGATCGATCCCCAGCGCACGTTGCCTGTCGCGGCCTTCGCGCAGCATCGCATCGACCTCGGGCGAGTTCGCGACGCGCGAGAATTCCTCGGCTGTGGTGCCGTGCTGAGCATAATAGGTCGCGATTCCGCTCACGCTCGTCCAGGCCTGATCCGTCGTGTACAGCGCGTCGAACAACGCGTTGTCCGGCGAGGTGTTGAG
>DAIMZS010000335.1:0-3269 GCA_036733825.1 Rudaea sp. | reverse complement strand
GCTGGATTCCGGCTTCCGCCGGAATGACGAGATAAGAGATTCCCGCCTGCGCGGGAATGACGACGACAACGCTTCGTCGCATGGCGAAAACGCTTCGTCGCAGACCGTGCAACCTTTATGACGAAAGCCACATCTCATCGGACGAAGCGCGCGTCATGCTCGGCGCACAGACTAGGGAACGGCGCATGAAACTCATCGAAGCTTCGCTGAAGAATCCGATCGCCGTCGGCATGGCTGTGCTGCTCGTCGCCCTGCTCGGCCTGCTGAGTCTGCGCGAGCTGCCGCTGCAGCTGTTCCCCGACATCGACCGGCCGCAGATTTCGATTCAGACCAACTGGCGCGCGGCATCGCCCGAAGAAGTCGAAGCCGAATTGCTCGAACCGCAGGAGCAAGTGCTGCAGGGCCTGCCCGGTCTCGAAGAGCTCGACGGCAACGCCGCCGCCGGCGGCAGCAACATCAACCTGACTTTCGCGATCGGCACGGACATGAAGAATGCGCTGGTCGAGGTGATCGGCCGGATCAACCGCGTGCGTTCGATACCGAAGGATGCCGATCGTCCCGTCGTGCAGATGGGCGGCAACAACGGCAATGCGAACAACGTGCTCAGTTGGTTCTTCGTGCAGCTGCTGCCCGGCACGGAAGGGCCGATCGAACAATATCGCCAGTTCATCGAAAACACGATCAAGCCGCGCATCGAGGCGGTGCCGGGCGTGGCGCAGGTCATCGTCAACGCGGGACCGCCCGACGAGGTGCGCATCACGGTCGACATGGCCAAGGCGGCCAGTCTCGGCGTCTCGATTCCCGACATCGCCGCGCGCGCCGCGGCGGCGACCGACGTCTCCGGCGGACAGGTCGACGTCGGCCGCCAGCAATATCAGCTGCGCTACACCGGACGCTACAAGCCCGAGCAGCTCGGCGCCCTCGTGCTGTCGTCGAGTGCGGACAAGACCGTGCACCTCAGCGACGTGGCGACGATCGAAGTGCGCCCGCCGCGCCGCCAGCTCTACGCCTACCAGAACGGCAACCCCGCGATCGGCCTGCAGATCGATCGGGTCAGCGGCGCGAACGTGCTGCAGACGCTGACCGCGGTGAAGCAGGTCATCGCCGAATTGCGCGACGGTCCACTGAAAGCCAAAGGCCTCGGCATCGAGCAGTCGTTCGATTCCTCGCTGTTCATCAACCGCGCGGTCAGCCTGCTCAGCGAAAACCTGATCGTCGGTGCGCTGCTTTCGCTGCTCTGCGTGTGGTGGTTCATGCGCGACGTGCGCGCGACGGTGCTGATCGCAGCGACGATCCCGATCTGCCTGCTCGCCACATTCACCGCGCTGCATCTGACCGGGCACAGCCTCAACGTGATTTCGCTCGCCGGACTGGCGTTCGCGGTCGGCATGGTCGTCGAAGGGGCGATCGTCGTCTCGGGTAACATCCTGCGCCTGAAGGAAAGCGGCATCACGCCGCACGAAGCCACGCTCAAGGGCACCCAGCAGGTCGTCGGCGCGTTGGTCGCCTCGACGATCACCACGGTTGCGGTGTTCCTTCCGGTCGTGTTTCTGCGCGATGTCGAAGGCCAGATCTTTTCCGACCTCGCCCTGACGATATCGATCGCGGTGGCGATCTCGGTCGTCGTCGCGATCACTGCCCTGCCCGCGGCGGCCGGCTGGTTGAAGGCGAAGAAGCTCAAGTCGGGCTACGGCGACGGCTGGCCGTGGCTGACCGACAAAATCATGGCGGCGACCGATACGCGGCCCAAGCAGATCGGCTGGGTGTTCGCGCTGCTCGTGCTGCCACTCGCCGCGACGTTCGTGTTCATGCCGCGCCTGGACTATCTGCCGCCGGTGAAGCGCGCGGCGATCGACGCATACTTCAACTTCCCCCCAGGCATGCCGTCCGAGGTGATCAACCGCGAAATCGTGCCGACGATCCTCGCACGCATGAAGCCGTACATGGACGGCACGAAACAGCCGCAGTTGAAGAACTGGTACGTGATCATCTTCCCCGGCGGCGGCTCGATCGGCGCGCGAGTGGTCGACGAAAACCGCATCGGCGATCTCGAACGCATCGTGCGCGACGAAATCACCGTGGGCTTCCCCGACACGCGCGTGTTCACCGAGGAAGGCAATTTGTTCGGCGGCTTCGGCGGCTCGGCGCGCGCGGTGTCGATTCACCTGCAAGGCGAGGACGCGGCGAAGCTGTACAAAGTCGCCGAAGCCGGCCGCCAATTGCTCGAGAAGAAATTCCCCGGCGCCAACGTGCAGGCGTTCCCGCCGACCGACGCTGCGCAGCTCGAACTGCGCGCGCAGCCGAACGACCGCCGCATCGCCGAAGCCGGCTGGGACCGCGCCACGCTCGGCGATGTCGTGCGCACGCTCGGCGACGGCGCCTGGCTCGGCGAATATTTCAACGGCGAGCAGCGCGTGCCGGTGATCCTGCGCGCGAGCGCCGGGCAGACGCCCGAAGAACTCGCGCAAACTCCGATCGTCACCCCGAACGGCAAGGTGATGACGATCGGCGACATGGTGCGCCTGGAAACCTCGCTCGGTCCCTCGCAGATCCGCCGCCTCGACCATCGCCGTACGGTGACGCTGACGATGGATCCGCCGGCGACGCTGGCGCTCGAAACCGCGCTCGCCACGATCGACCGCGACGTGCTGCCCGACCTGCGCAAGCAGTTGCCCGACGGCACGATCCGCCTCGCCGGCAGCGCCGACCGTCTCGAACGCATCGTCGGCACGATCGGCAAGAATTTTCTTCTTGCCCTGTTCGTGCTCGGCCTGCTGATGGCGGCGATGTTCAAGTCGCTGCGCCACGCCGTCATCGTCGTGCTCACCGTGCCGCTCGCGCTGATCGGCGGCATGCTCGGGCTGCGCGTGCTCGGCCTGTTCGCGTTCCAGCCGCTCGATCTTCTGTCGATGATCGGCTTCATCATGATGGTCGGCGTCGTCGTCAATCACGCGATCCTGCTGGTCGATCTGACGCGCCACGCGCAGGCGAACGGCGCGAGCTTGTCGGATGCGATCCGCATGTCGCTCAACCAGCGCCTGCGCGCGATCCTCGCGTCGACGCTGACCGGCGCGCTCGGCGCGCTGCCGATGGCGGTCAATCCCGGCCCGGGCAGCGTGATCTATCGCGGCCTCGCCGCCGTCAATGTCGGCGGCGTCGTGATCAGCCTGATCTTCTCGCTGTTGCTGCTGCCGAGCCTGATGCGCCTGTTCTTCGCCGCCGAGCGCAAGCCCGCCGCGCTCGCGCCGCCGCGCGCCGAGCGCCCGCGG
>DAIMZS010000334.1:0-3270 GCA_036733825.1 Rudaea sp. | reverse complement strand
GCCGCCGAACCAGCCGTTGCCGATGTGGTAGGGCAGGCTCATCGAGGTGTAGCGGATGCGTGTCGGGAACAGTTCCACGAGCCAGGCCGCGATCGGTCCGTAGACCATGGTCACGTAGAGCACGAGGATCACGAGCAGCAGCAGCACCATCGGCTTGTTCATCTGCGCCGGATCGGCCTTGGTCGGATAGCCGGCGGCGTCGATCGCCGCGGTGACGTCGGCGGTCAGTTTCGCCTGCGCGGCTTTGGCGGCGTCCGGACTGAGGCCCTTGAGATCGACGCTGGAGATCGTCGTCGCGCCCAGCTTCACGCTCGCCAACGTGCCCGGCTGCGCGGCTTCGTTGGTGTAGTCGACGCTGCGCGCGTTGAGCAGGTTCTTGACGATGTCGCACGAGCTGGTGAACTTGATCTGGCCCTTGAGCTCGCCCGGCACGAACTGGAACGCGCAGTCGTTCGGATCGGCGACGACGACGGCCGGAGACTTCGCCGCCGCGGCTTCGAGCGCGGGATTGGCGTAGTGGGTCAGGCCCTTGAAGATCGGGAAATAGGTCAGCGCAGCGAGCAGGCAGCCGGCCATCACGATCGGCTTGCGGCCGATGCGGTCGGACAGCCAGCCGAAGAATACGAAGCCTCCCGTGGCGATGATCAGCGCGGCGGCGATGAGCAGGTTCGCCGTCACCGCGTCGACTTTCAGCGTCTGCGTCAGGAAGAACAGCGCGTAGAACTGGCCGCCGTACCAGACCACCGCCTGGCCCGCGGTCGCGCCGAGCAGGGCGAGCAGCACGATCTTGCCGTTGCTCCAGTTGGCGAAGCTTTCGGTCAGCGGCGCCTTCGAGCCCTTGCCCTCGGCTTTCATCTGCTGGAACAGCGGCGACTCGTTGAGCTTCATGCGGATCCACAGCGAGATGATCAGCAGCAGCAGCGAGATGATGAACGGCAGACGCCAGTACCAGGCCTTGAACGCGTCCTCGCCGACGCTGGTGCGCACGACGAGGATGACGAGCAGCGACAGGAACAGGCCGACCGTCGCCGTGGTCTGGATGAAACTCGTGTACAGGCCGCGCTTGCCGTGCGGCGCGTGCTCGGCGACGTAAGTCGCGGCGCCGCCGTATTCGCCGCCGAGGGCGAGGCCCTGCAGACAGCGCAGCAGCACGAGCAGAATCGGCGCGGCGATGCCGACCGTGTTGTACGTCGGCAGCAAGCCGACCGCGAGCGTGGAGAAACCCATGATCGCGATCGTGATGAGGAAGGTGTACTTGCGCCCGACCAAGTCGCCGATGCGACCGAACAGCAGCGCCCCGAACGGCCGCACGGCGAAGCCGGCGGCGAACGTGAGCAGGGCCATCACGAACGCCGCCCCGGGCGCGAGTGACGAAAAGAAGTGAAACGCAATGATCGGCGCCAGCGAACCGTACAGATAGAAGTCGTACCACTCGAATACCGTGCCGAGACTGGACGCACCGATCACGCGTACGTGCTCGCTGGTCAGCGGTGCCGAGGCACCTTGCATCATCGTAGCCATGAACCTTTCTCCCCGATTGTGTTGACGGCGTGTGGGTCGCTACCGCGGAACTTCGCCGCAGGCATAGAATCACGGATCGCAGTATTGCGCCGCTGCGTCGACACAGTCAGTTGGACTAAGGTCCGATGTCGGCGCCGGCGAAAAGCAGCGAACTTGCCATTCCATAACCTGTAGCGAGAAAGGGTAGAGTCATCATGTCGAAGATTTATCCGGTGCCCGCGGATGTCGCGGCCAAAGCGCGCATCACCGCGGCGGACTACGAAAAGCTCTACGCCGAATCGGTGCAAGACCCGGAAGCCTTCTGGGGCCGCGTCGGCAAGCGCCTGGACTGGATCACACCGTACACGAAGGTCAAAGACGTGTCTTACGATGCGAAGGACCTGCACATCCGCTGGTACCACGACGGCACGCTGAATCTGTCGGCCAATTGTCTGGACAGGCACCTGGCCGCGCGTGGTGACAAGACCGCAATCCTCTGGGAAGGCGATGATCCGTCCGAATCCAAGCGCGTGAGCTACCGCGAGCTGCACGAACAAGTCTGCCGCGCGGCAAATCTGCTCAAGAACCTCGGCGTGAAGAAGGGCGATCGCGTCACGATCTATCTGCCGATGATTCCCGAGGCGGCGGTCGCGATGCTCGCCTGCGCGCGCATCGGCGCGATCCATTCCGTGGTGTTCGGCGGCTTCTCGCCCGACTCGATCGCCGGACGCATCGCCGATTGCACCTCCAAGCTCGTCATCACCGCCGACGAAGGTTTGCGCGGCGGCAAGAAGGTGCCGCTCAAGGTCAATGTCGACGAAGCCTTGAAGCGTCCCGGCACGAACAGCGTGGAGACCGTGCTCGTGGTCAAGCGCACCGGCGCGCCGGTCAACATGCAGGCGCCGCGCGACCGCTGGTGGGACGCGCTGATCGCCGAACAGAGCGCCGACTGCCCGCCCGAGCCGATCGGCGCGGAAGACCCGCTGTTCATCCTTTACACCTCGGGCTCGACCGGCAAGCCGAAGGGTGTGCTGCACACGACCGGCGGCTACGGCGTGTTCGCGAGCTTCACCCACGAAAGCGTCTTCGACCTGCGCGAGGACGATGTGTATTGGTGCACGGCCGACGTCGGCTGGGTGACCGGGCACAGCTACATCGTCTACGGCCCGCTCGCGAACGGCGCGACTTCGCTGATGTTCGAGGGCATTCCCAACTATCCGGACGTCTCGCGCTTCTGGCAGGTGATCGACAAGCACCAAGTGACGCTGTTCTACACCGCGCCGACCGCGATCCGCGCGCTGATGCGCGAAGGCGAAGCGCCGGTGAAGAAAACGCAACGGACGTCTTTACGGCTATTGGGTTCGGTCGGCGAGCCGATCAATCCCGAGGCCTGGGAGTGGTATTACCACGTCGTCGGCGACGGCCGCTGCCCGATCGTCGACACCTGGTGGCAGACCGAAACCGGCGGCATTCTGATTACGCCGCTGCCCGGCGCGATCGCGACCAAGCCCGGATCGGCGACCAAGCCGTTCTTCGGCGTCAAGCCGGCGCTGGTCGATGCGAACGGCGCGGTGATCGAGGGCGAGGCCGAAGGCAACCTGATTCTCACCGACTCGTGGCCAGGCCAGATGCGCACGGTGTACGGCGACCACGAACGCTTCATCGAGACTTATTTCAAGACCTATCCGGGCAGCTATTTCACCGGCGACGGCGCGCGCCGCGACGCCGACGGCTATTACTGGATCACCGGCCGCGTCGACGACGTGATCA
>DAIMZS010000333.1:0-3273 GCA_036733825.1 Rudaea sp. | reverse complement strand
AAAGCTGGATTCCCGGCTTGCGCCGGAATGACGAGCCAGAGCGAAGGCGCTGGAATGACGGCTAAAAGTGAATCAGCGATGAAATCCACAGCGACGTCGTCGCCAGCACGCACCCAATGAGCGTCGCCGCCAACACATCGCTCGGATAGTGCAACCCAAGCACCACGCGCGAGGCCGCGACCAGCAGTGCAAACGGAATCAGCAGCGGCGCGAGCATCGGGAAAAACGCCAGCGCGAGCACCGTGAACGTCACCGCGTGCAGCGTATGTCCCGACGGAAAGCTGAACTCGTCCAGCGGCAGCACGAGCGGAATGATGTCGTGGTGCGCGCGGAACGGACGCGGCCGACGCGTCCAGCGTTTCAGTTCGCGATACATCGCAGCGGCAACGAGGCCGGTCAGGGCCATCTGCACGGCGACGCGCGGACCGATCGGGCCGCCGAAGACGGCGATGGCGAGCATCAGCGTGTACCAGAACATGCCGTCGCCGAGCCGGCTGACGATGCCGAAGAAACGGGCGATCGTGCGCCGCGTGCCCCAGAGGTTGGCGCGCTTGCACAGGCGCACTTCGCGGCTGCGCAATTCCAGGTGTTGCCAGAGCTGCGTGGCGCTCATGTCGCTCCCTCGCTGAGTTTGCCGTTGCCGGCCAGGTTGTCGTTCGACGGTGCAAGACCGGCCAGCAGCTTGGCGAAGCTGGCCGTGACCGAAACGGGATTGAGTTCCGCGACCGCGGCGACGGCGGCGGCGCGAATGTCGGCGCGCGTCACGTCGCTGCGCACGAGGTCGAGCGTCGCGCGCACGAAGGCGTCCTCGTTGGCGAACGGAACGCGGCGGCCGCAGTCGGAGGTGAGGTGCTCGCGCGCGGCGCCGTAGTCGAAGGCGACGGTCGGCAGGCCGCTCGCGAGCGCTTCGAGGGTGACGTTGCCGAAGGTTTCAGTGAGGCTTGGGAAAACGAATAGATCGGCGCTGGCGAAATGCCGCGCCAATTCGGCGCCGCGTTGGATGCCGGCGAAGATGAAATCGGGATTTTCCGCCGCGAGGGTCGCGCGCGCGGGGCCGTCGCCGATCCAGACGTAGCGCGCATCGCGATGGATCTTCTGGATCTCGCGGAACGTGCGCACGGCGAGCGGCAGGTTTTTTTCCGGCGCGATGCGGCCGACGTAGATCACGGCGAGCTGGCCGGGTTTGAGTCCCCACTGCGCGCGCAACGCATCGTCGCGGTGCGCGGGAGAGAACAGCGCGTTGTCGACCGCGCGCCGCAGCAGGATGACGTTGCCGAATTTGTTCTCGATGAGGAAATCGCGCAGTTCGATCGTCGGCACCAGCGTCGCCGCGCCCTGGCGATGGAAACGGCGCAGGTAGGCGAACACGACGGGCGTGAGAAAGCCGAAACCGTAGTGGCGGGCGAAGTCGTCGAAGCGGGTATGGAATCCGGTCGCCGCCGGAACGCGGAGCGCACGCGCGGCGCGCAGCGCGGAATAGCCGAGCGGGCCTTCGGTGGCGACGTAGATCGCGTCGGGGCGCTCGTCCTTCCACAATTTGCGCAGGCGGCGCGCGGTCGGCAGGCCGAATTGCAGGCCGGGATACTTCGGCAGGCGCGCGCCGCGCACGAGGATGTCCGGGCCGCTCTCGTCGGCGTCGTCCTCGGTCTGGCGCGGGCGTACGACTTGCACCGTGTGGCCGAGGTCGCGCAGCCCCTGCGCCAAACTCGCGACAGTCAGCGACACGCCGTTGATTTCCGGCGGAAATGTCTCGGTGACCATGGCGATGCGCATACGCGGTACTCCTGCGTTTGACGCAGGCTAGTCCGCGCGCTTGAACGGCGGGTTACGGAATTGTGGCGATCGCGTTACGGCGCGATGCGCGTCCGGCGTTTTCCGCCGGATCCGGCTTGAGTGGCTACTGCGCCACGCGCTCCCACACCTGGGTTTCGCCGAGCAGCGAAAAGCCAATGAATCCGCGGACTTCGAGCTTTTTGCCGCCCTCGATCAGGTGCATCTTGCATTTGTACAACTTGCCGTTCTGCGGCTTCAGGCAGGTGCCGCCTTCCCAGGCGTCGTCGCCGGTCTTCTTGAATCCTTTGAGGATGGTCATGCCGAGGACCGGCTTGTTGTGCTCCTCGCCCTGGCATTCCTCGCAGACCGGATTGGGGCCTTTGTCCGAGATCATGATTTCGACGACTTTGCCGCCCAGCGTGTCGCCGCCGGCATCGAAGATCTCGACGTGCGATTTCGGCTTATGGTCGTCGGTGAATGTCGTCCAGGTGCCCACGGGCGTGGTGTCGGCGGCGAAGGCCGGGCTGGCGCAGAACGCGGCGACGGCGGCGAGAAGAAACGGGTACGAACGCATGGCAGCTCCCTGGAATGTTGAATGGTGGTCTGTCGCGGGCGACGCGGCGCGGGTCAATACGGCCGCGCATAGTTGGTTACAATTCGCGATCCTATCCAAAGTCCCGCAGTACATCCATGACGCAAAGCATCAAGGAATCGGCCGAGCGCCTCGTCGGCGCCCTGGTCGACCCGCACACGGGCAAGACGCTGGCCGAGAGCGGCGCGCTGAAAGGCGTCGGCGCCGACGGCGGCAAGGTGGCGATCGATATCGTCCTGGGCTATCCCGCGCAGACCTGGGAAGGCGCCCTGGCGCAGCAGGTGCGCGAGGCGCTGAAGGCCGACCCGGCGATCACGCAGGTGACCGTCGGCATCGCCTCGCGCGTGCATGCGCACAAAGTGCAGAACGAGCTGACGCCGCTGCCCAATGTGAAGAACATCCTCGCCGTGGCCTCGGGCAAGGGCGGCGTGGGCAAGTCGACGACGGCGGCGAATCTCGCCCTTGCGCTGGCCGCGGACGGCGCCAAAGTCGGCCTGCTCGACGCGGACATCTACGGGCCGAGCATTCCGCGCATGATGGGCGTGTCGGGCAAGCCCGACTCGAAGGACGGCAAGACGATCGAGGCGAAGATCGCGCATGGCGTGCAGACCATGTCGATCGGTTTTCTGATCGAGGAAGACACGCCGATGATCTGGCGCGGCCCGATGGTCACCCAGGCGCTGACGCAGCTGCTCAACGACACCAACTGGACCGATCTCGATTATCTGGTCATCGACCTGCCGCCCGGCACCGGCGACATCCAGCTGACGCTGTGCCAGAAAGTGCCGGTGTCCGGCGCGCTGATCGTGACGACGCCGCAGGACATCGCCACGCTCGATGCGAAAAAGGCGTTGAAGATGTTCGAGAAGGTCAACGTGCCCGTGCTCGGCATCGTCGAGAACATGGCG
>DAIMZS010000332.1:0-3275 GCA_036733825.1 Rudaea sp. | reverse complement strand
AGCGGCTTGAGCGGTTTGTAGAGCAGCATCAGACCGAGTTCGAGCGTGCGCTGGCGCAAACCCGCGTCGCGGTCGGCGGTGAGGATGGCGGCGGGGATGTCGCCGAGCGCGGTTTGCAGCTTGGCGTACAGATCCAGGCCGTTCTCGCTCGCGGCGAGGTGATAGTCGAGGATGGCGATGTCGGGGCGCTTGTCGCGCACGAGGTCGAGCGCCTTGGCCGAATTTGCCGCAGCGAGCACTCGCCAGCCCCATTGTTCGAGCAAGGTGCGCAGTGCGGCGAGCGCCTGCGGTTCGTTGTCGACGATGAGGGCGGTGCCTTTGGGCGTATCGGTCGCCGCCTGCGTTTCCGCGAGCGGCGGCGCGCTCGCCATCGCCGCGTAGGCCGCCGCGCTGCGCGGCACGGCGACGGCGAACACGCTGCCATGGCCGACCCACGAGCGCAGGCTGAGATCGTGGCCGAGCAGCCGCGCCATGCGCTGCGCGATCGCCAGGCCCAGGCCTAAGCCCTGGTTGCCGGCGCGGCTGCCACGGCGGAATTCCTCGAAGATCAGCGTCGTTTCGCTCTCCGCGATGCCGGGGCCGGTGTCCCAGACTTCGATGCGCAACGCCGCGCCGGCGCGCCGGCAGCCGAGCAGGACGCGGCCCGACTCGACATGCCGCAGCGCGTTGGAAAGGAAGTTTTGCAGCACGCGGCGCAGCAGGTGCGGATCCGATCGCACCCAGGCGCGCGTCGGCACGTAATGCAGAGTCAAGCCTTTCTCGCTGGCGAGCACTGCGAACTCGGCGGCGAGCGCGCCGAGCAGTTCGTTGAGCGCGAACGCACGCGGCCGCGGCACGAGCTTGCCGGCGTCGAGCCGCGCCATGTCGAGCAGGCCGCCGAGCAGGGATTCGGTCGCTGCGAGCGAGCTGTGCAGATGGCGCGCGGTGACGCGGCCGTCGTCGTCGGCGCGCGCGGCGAGGCTGTGCGCGAACAACTGCGCGGCGTGCAGCGGCTGCATCATGTCGTGGCTCACCGCGGCGAGAAAGCGCGTCTTGGTTTCGTTCGCAGCTTCGGCGGCGTGCGTGGCCTGTTCGAGTTCCGCGGTGCGCTCGGCGACGCGCTGTTCGAGCGTCTCGTTCGCGCGTTCGAGCGCGAGCGCGGCGCGGCGGAATTCGGTGACGTCGGTGAACGTGGCGACGAAGCCGCCGCCGGGCATCGGATTGCCGCGGATTTCGACGACGCTGCCGTCCGGGAAGCGTCGTTCGGACAAATGTCCCGTGCCCGCACGCATGTGTGCGAGGCGCCGCTGCACGGCGGCTTCGAGCCGGTCCGGATCGCGCGCTTCGGCGCCGATCATGCCGGCGCCGATGCTGTAGCGCGCGAGTTCCTCGACCGGCCGGCCGACTTTGAGCAGGCCGGGCGGATAGAAGAACAACTCCGCGTAGCGCCGATTCCAGGCGACGACCCGCAGATCCGCGTCGACGACGCAGATGCCCTGGCTCATGTTCTCGAGCGCGGCGAGCAGCACGCGCTGATTGAAGCGCAGGTCGGCCGAGGCTTCGTCGACGATTGCGGCGACGGTTTCCAGCTGCATGCGCCGGTCGCGGCGCGCAACGTCGAGCAGCAGGCGCGCGCTCGACGCGCCGATCACCGCCGACAGCTCGTGCTCGACCGCGGCGAGCGTCGCCGCATCCGCCGGCTTGTGCGCGGGCGCCTCGCCGACGAGATGCTGCGCGCGCTCTTCGGAAAGAAAGCGTGTCGCCAGCGCGCGCAACGCATGGTTTTCCAGCTGCGTGCTGCCGACCGCGGGCGCGGGCGCACGTTTGCCGAACAGCTCGACCATCGCGATAACGATCAGGTTGGTCGAGATGCTGAGGATCACCGCGCGCGTCAGCGCGCTGAAGCCGTCGAGACCGAACAGATGCTTCGGTGCGAGCGCAGCGATGCCGAAAGGTCCGTCGCCGAGCCAGGCTGCGTGCGGAAAGATGACGCCCGGCAGCAGGGTGTACATCCACAGCAGCGTGCCGGCGGCGAGGCCGGCGAACACCGCGCGCGCGCCGAGCTGCGGGCGATAGAGCGCCGCCCAGGTCGTCGGCGCGAGGCCGGCAAGCGCGGAGAACGAGAGCGCGCCGATGTCGGCGAGCGCCGCTTCGTCAAAAATCACGCGGCTGTACGCCCAGGCGAGCGCGATGATGGCGAGGATCGCGGCGCGCCGCTGCCACAGCACCTCGCCACGCAGATCGTTTTCCTCGTTCTGGCCCCAGCCCGCGCGCAGGCGCAGCGGGGCGATGAAGTGGTTGGCGACCATCAGGCTCAGCGCCAGCGTGGCGACCACGACCATGCAGGTCGAGGCCGACAGGCTGCCGAGGAAGGCGAGCAGGGCGAGCGCATGGTCGCCGTGCGCGAGCGGCAGCGCGAGCAGATACAGGTCCGACGGCACGCCTTGCCCGGCGAGTTGCGCATCGCCGAGCCGCGCGAGCGGCAGCGCGGGCACGGAGATCAGCACCATGTACAGCGGGAACATCCAGCGGGCGGTGCGCAGGTGGCGCGCGTCGCGGCATTCGACGACGCCGGCGTGGAACTGATGCGGCAGGGTGAACATCGCAAGTGCGCCGAGCAGGATCAGGCTCGGGAAGCCGGAGAGATCGTGCGCGGGAGGCGGTGCGGCGTCGACAGGAATCGGCGTCAGGAACAGCAGGCTGGTCAGAGCGAGCATCGCGACCAGCTTGAACAGCGACTCGAACGCGATCGCGAGCACGAGGCCGCGGTTGTGCGCGACCGCGGATGAACGCCGCGTGCCGAAAGCGATCGCGAACAGCGCCATCGACAGCGCCACCCACAGCGCGCCGTCGCGCCAGGCGGTGAGGCCGCGCGGGTCGCCGAGGATCGTGGTGAAGCTCATCGCGACCGCTTTCAGCTGCAGCGCGATATAGGGAAGGATGCCGAGCAGCATCACCGCGGTGATCAGTGCGCTCAGCGCGGGACTGCGGCCCAGGCGCGTGGAAATGAGGTCGGCGAGCGAGCTGGAGTTGTGCTCGCGCGACAGGCGCACGAGGCGCACGAGTACACTTATGCCAAAAATATACATCGCGATCGCGCCGACGAAGTTCGGCGGCACCCACCAGCCCGAGCGGCTGGCCTGAGTCGTGTTGCCGAGAAACGTCCACGAGGTGCAGTGCACGGCGAGCGAGAGCGCGTAGACGATCGCCCAGCGTTTTTCAAACACGCGCGGATGGCGCTCGCCGTAAACCGCCACGGCGAACAGCACGCCGAGCCAGACGATGCCGGAAGCGAT
>DAIMZS010000331.1:1326-3278 GCA_036733825.1 Rudaea sp. | reverse complement strand
TCCGCCTGTCGGCGAACTGGATGGCCGCGGCCAGCGTTCCCGGCGAAGACGCCGCCTTGTTCGACGCGGTGCAGGCGGTCGGCATGGAACTGTGCCCCGCGCTCGGCATTTCGATTCCGGTCGGCAAGGATTCGCTGTCGATGGCGACGGTTTGGCAGCTCGACGGGCGCAAGCAGAAAACGGTGTCGCCGGTGTCGCTCAACATCACCGCGTTCGCGCGCGTGAGCGACGTGCGCCAATCGCTGACGCCGCAGCTGCGCACCGACGCCGGCGAAACCGAGCTGTGGCTGATCGATCTCGGCGCGAAGAAGAACCGCCTCGGCGGTTCGATGCTCGCGCAGGTGTACGGGCGCAGCGGCGGCCTGCCGGCGGACGTGGACGATCCGCAGCGCCTGAAGAATTTCTTCGCCGCGATCCAGGCGGCGAACGCGAAGGGCCTGCTGCTGGCCTATCACGATCGCGCCGACGGCGGCGCGCTGGTCACGCTGATCGAGATGGCGCTGGCCGGCCACTGCGGCCTCGATGTCGAAATGAACGGCTGGGGCGAATCGATTCTCTCCGCGCTGTTCTCCGAGGAGCTCGGCGCCGTCGTGCAGATCCGCGCGAGCGACCGCGAGGCCTTCCTCACCCTGCTCGCCGGACACGAGCTCGACAAGCTCGCGTTTTTCTGCGGCAACCCGCACAAGCGCATGCGCGTGAAGCTCTGGCTCGGCGGCGAGCGCCTCGCGCGCTGGCCGTGGGAAGAACTGATGAGCGCCTGGTCGGAGACCAGCTTTCAAATGGCCTCGCGCCGCGACAATCCGCAGAGCGCGCGCGACGAGGACGGCCTGCGCAACGACGATGCCGAACCGGGCATCACGCCGAAGCTCACGTTCCATCCGGCCGACGACATCGCCGCGCCTTACATCCACACGGATGCGCGGCCGAAGATCGCCATCCTGCGCGATCAGGGCGTCAACGGTCAGGTCGAAATGGCCGCGGCGTTCACGCGCGCCGGCTTCGATGCGTTCGATGTGCACATGAGCGACCTGCAGAGTGGGCGTCACACGCTGGCGGATTTCCGCGGCTTCGCCGCCTGCGGCGGATTTTCCTACGGTGACGTGCTCGGTGCGGGCCGCGGCTGGGCGACGTCGATCCTGTTCAATGCGCAGCTGCGTGACCAGTTTGCGGCGTTTTTCGCCGATCCGACCAAGTTCGCGCTCGGCGTGTGCAACGGCTGCCAGATGCTCGCGGCGCTGAAGGAGATCATCCCGGGCGCCGAAGGCTGGCCGAGTTTCGAGCGCAACGCCTCCGAACAATACGAGGCGCGCCTGGTCACGCTCGAGGTGGCCGATTCGCCGTCGCTGTTCTTCAAGGGTATGGCGGGATCGCGCATTCCGGTCGCTGTCGCGCATGGCGAGGGCCGCGCCGAATTCGCCAAGAGCAGCGACGCGCGCCGCACACAGGTCTGTCTGCGTTACGCCGACAACTATGGCCGCGCGACCGAAGCGTACCCGCTCAATCCGAACGGCTCGCCGAGCGGCCTCGCTGGCATCACCGCGGCGGACGGGCGCGTGACGGCGCTGATGCCGCATCCCGAGCGCGTGTTCCGCAGCGTGCAGATGTCGTGGGCGCCGCGTGAATGGGGCGAGGATTCGCCGTGGATGCGAATGTTTCGCAACGCGCGCGTCTGGGTCTGCTGAGCGCGATGACGATTTCCCCGCTCCGGCGTTTCATGCTGGCGGCCGTGTTGTGGCTGCCGTTTGCGTTCTTTCTCTGGTTCGCGTTCCGCGCGCAGTTTGCCTGGCCGGTGGTGCAGCTCGCCAAGGCAGTGTTGTTGCACGTGTGGCCGGGACTGTTCATCGATGTGATCCCTGGCGCCGACGAGATCAGCACGGCCACCGGGCAACTCATCGCGCATCATTCCGATTGGATGCAGGTCAACACCAATCTCATCTACAACGCGGTCAAGG
>DAIMZS010000331.1:0-1226 GCA_036733825.1 Rudaea sp. | reverse complement strand
CATCATTCCGATTGGATGCAGGTCAACACCAATCTCATCTACAACGCGGTCAAGGACGGCGCGCCGAAGTACGCGTTTTTCGATTTCGTCATCAACCCGATGATCTACGGCTACTGCGTGCCGCTGTTCGCCGGACTGGTGATGGCGACGCCGCTGGAAAAGCGTCAGCGCTTCCTTCAAATCGGCGTCGGCCTGGTCGTGCTCTGGCTGATCCAGGCATTCGGCGTGGTCGCCGAAGCGTTCAAGGTGCTCGGATTGCAATTGCCCGAGGGCACGGCGAAGATGCACGAATTGGGTTATTCGCTGGAGGCGATCGCGCTGTGCTACCAGTTCGGCTATCTGATCCTGCCGCCGCTCGTACCCGCGGTGTTGTGGATTTTGTTTAACCGTTCGTTCATTGAGGAGCTGACGGAAAGGCGGTGAGTTTCCCTCACCGTTTTGAACCAAACGGCCTTTGCAGGGTCGAAGCTCCGCATTCAGGGGACTGGAATCGATATGGCTGCAGTACATCCACTCGCGTCGGCGCCTGCCGCGGCGCATGACTCGCTCGACGAACGCATCTGTGCGTATCTCGTCGGGCGCGGTCGCCTGAAGGAAAACGATCTTTCGCGCGCGCGCCGCCTGCTCGAGGAAAACGGCGAGGGCACGCTCGTTCCGCTGCTGACGCGCCTGGGCCTCGTCTCCGAGCGCGAGATGGGCGATGCGCTGTCCGAGGTGATGGGCCTGCCGCTCGTCACGGCGAAGGAGTTTCCCGAGACGCCGCCGCAGAACGTGTCGATGTCGATCCGCTTCCTGAAGCAGCATCACATCGTGCCGATCGGCGAGACCGACAGCAAAGTGACGATCGTCGTCGCCGATCCGGCCGAAACGTATCCGATCCAGGCGGTGGAACTCGCGACCGGCAAGACGGCCGAGATCAAGGTCGGCTTCCGCTCGGAAATCGACGATCTGATCGAGCGCTTCTACGGTACCGGCCGCTCGGCGATGGGTACGATCGTCGAGAATCTGTCCGACGATGCGACGCGCAGCGAAGACGACATCGAGCATCTGCGCGACCTCGCTTCCGAGGCGCCGGTCATCCGCCTGGTCAACCTGATCATCCAGCGCGCGGTCGAACAGCGCGCGTCCGACGTGCATATCGAGCCGTTCGAGTCGCGCCTCAAGGTGCGCTACCGCATCGACGGCGTGCTGCTCGAGGCCGAGTCGCCGCCGGCGGCGTCGACCGC
>DAIMZS010000330.1:0-3317 GCA_036733825.1 Rudaea sp. | reverse complement strand
GCCGCGGCGATCGCTTCGGCGCATTCGGTGAATTGTTGCGGGGTGTAGCTCAAGAGGAAGCTCCGGAAGAAGTGCGATTGCTCACCGGACAATATAGCGGACCGATGCCGATAAATTGATGTCAGCTCAACGAAAACCCTCGGCGAGCAGATGCAAACGCTGTCCCACCGTGCGCAGACGCTTGTCGCGCGTCCACAGCCGGCAGCCCGGCGTGAGCCGGGTACTCGCCAAAAGATGGGCGTCGATGTAGCCGATGCCCAGGCCGGCGAGCGCTTCGCGCTCGACCAGATGCAGCACTTCCTGGTCGGACGCGGTCACTGCTTTGGGCAGGAATTGCAGCGCTTCGAGCACGACGCCCCGCCGCTGCAGATTGCCGAGCATGATTTCGCCGATCACGAACGGATGTGTCAGTACTTGCTGTGCGGTCAACAGTTCGGCCAGATCGGAATCGCCCGCGCGCAGATGGTCGATCCAGATCGAAGTATCGACGAGAACCATGCCGCCGATTCAGTCCGGACGGCGCCGTGGAGCCGCCGTCAGCTTCGGCGAAGTGCCGCCGAGCCGCACGAGCCGCCGCGCGTTTTCCCGCTCGATCAATGCGCGCAGCGCTTCGCGAATCAACGCAGCTTTTTCGCTGAGGCCGGTAAATTGTTGGGCCTTGGCGACCAAATCATCGTCGAGAGCAACGGTTGTTCGCATATTGATAGATCCCTTGTGGCATCGATTATAGCATCAATTGATGCCGATCTGATGCAGGCGCCGTCTCGAAACCCGGACACGATTAGGCGGCGGTTTCTGTTACGTTAGGGCTGGTATTTGAGAAACTTCTTATGAGCACAGTAGATATTTCCGAACTGTCCGCCGCCGAACTCGACGAGCTGATCGCACGCGCGGCGGCGCGCCGCGCCACGTTGGAACCTGCACAGCCGGCCCAGCCGCCGGAAAAAGCCGAGGCGATCGTGAACCCGGCCTGGCACACCTCGCCGCTGCCGAACGGAGTGTTGTTCATGCTGCGCCATCCGGGGCTCGGCTGGCTCGGCTTCGTGCTGCCGCACGAACACCGCGTCCATCTGACCTCGCTGTGGCTGCACCAGTCGCTGCTGTTCAAGCCGGTGGAAACGGGAGCCGTGCAAACGACGGCGATCGCACCGAATTTCGGTACGGGCGGCAGCGGCACCGTGCATTGACCGCCGCGGCAGCGATCTCGCACATTGAGACGTCGCGCTGTCACAATCGCGCCTCAGGGAATGAGGTAGATCACGATGCCGAACGACTACGCCCTCTGGGGCCTGATTGCTTTGATCGCGTTTGCGCTCGGCGCGCTGCTCGCGTGGGCGCTTGCGCGCTCGCGCGCGTTCGCCGCCGGGCGGGCGAGCCGCGACGCCGACATCGCGCAGCTCGGCTCCGAACGCGACGCGGCGCTCGACGAGGCGAAGCGGCTGCAAGGTGCGCATGACGACATCGCCGCGGAACTGGCCGGACAGCGCGCGACGCTGCTCGCGCTGAGCAAGGAAAGCGCGACTTTGTCGGGCCGTCTGGAACGGCTCGGCCAGCTCGATGCCGAACTCACCGCGGCGCGCGTCGAGACCTCGAAATGGCGCGAAGCGACGCAGCGCGCGGAGCAGCGCATCACCGAAACCGCCACGCGCGCGCACGAGCAGCAGCAGGCGGCCGCGGAAAAAATCGCGCTGCTCGAGCGCGTGCGCGAAAGCCTCAGCGATCAGTTCAAGGCGCTGGCCGGCGATCTGCTCGAAGAAAAGAGCAAGAAATTCACTGAACAGAACCAGACCCAGATCGGCAGTCTGCTCAATCCGCTGCGTGAGCAGCTCGGCGAATTCCGCAAGACGGTCGGCGAGGTCTACGACAAGGAAAGCCGCGAGCGCCAACTGCTCAAGGCCGAGATCGACACGCTGAAAAATCTCAATCAGCGCATCGACGAGGACGCGCGCAATCTCACGCGCGCGCTCACGCGCGAGAGCAAGGCGCAGGGCGCCTGGGGCGAGCTCGTGCTCGAACGCCTGCTCGAAGCGTCCGGTTTGCAGAAGGGGCGGCAGTACGAAACCCAGGCCACGTTCCAGAACGAAGGCGGCGGCCGCGCGCGGCCGGACGTGATCGTGCATCTACCCGAAGGCCGCGACATCGTCATCGACGCGAAGGTGTCGCTGACCGCGTACGAGCGCTACTGTGCCGCGGCCGACGACGCCGAGCGCGGCGCGCAGCTCAGCGCGCATCTCGCCTCGCTGCGTAGCCACGTCAAGGAACTCGCCGACAAGCGCTACAGCGATCTGCCCGGCGTCCATTCGCTCGAATTCGTGCTGATGTTCGTGCCGGTCGAGGCGGCCTACATCGAAGCGGTGCATCGCGACGACACCTTGCACGCATTCGCGTTGGAGAAGCAGATCGTTGTCGTCACCACGTCTACATTGCTGGCGACGCTGCAGACCGTCGCCAGCTTGTGGCGCAACGACGATCGCAACCGCAACGTCGCTGAAATCGCCGACCGCGCCGGCAAGCTCTACGACAAGTTCGTCGGTTTCGTGGATGATCTCAACGAAGCCAAGGCCAAGCTCGACGCGGCACGCAATGCGCTGGCGGGGGCGTCGAGCAAGCTCGAAACGGGGCGCGGCAACCTGATCGGCCAGGTCGAAAAGCTGCGTGAACTCGGCGCGCGGACGAGCAAGGCGCTGCCGGATGCGCAAGTCGAACGTGCGCAGATCGACGAAGTGCAGGATCGGCTGGACGGCTGACTTGCCGCGGCTTGGCTAGCGGAATTTGCGGTGAGCGTTCAAAGCCGTCAGGCCCGCGCAAGCGTGACGGCGCGTAGCTGGTTCGCCGCGCAAAGGGCGAGGATTGCGCCGGCGGCGACTTCAAACCAGATCGTGAAATTCATCGCCAACGTATGTTGCGAGCAAAGCGCGAGCGCATAGTGGCCCAATCCGTCGAGCCCCAGACTGCCGTAGACGATAAGCAGCAGCGCCGCGATGGCGCGCCATCCCGATAATGAGGCAGCGACCGCGGCGATGCCGACGGCTGTGATCGCCAGCCACACCCAATACACGTTCTCGCGCGTGATCCAGAGCGGCATGTTCGGGTAGAACGCGATGTATTCCGCGTTGTGCGCGAAATGGATGAAGCTTGCGCAGCAGTACAGTGCGAGCAGAAACCAGAGATGCTTCGGCAACTGCGCAAGCTTGGCCAGAAATCGCATTGCGGAATCCGGTGTCGCTATGTCGACGCGGTGGCCGTCGCCCCGCCGTCTTCGCGATGCAGCTTGCTCTTGCGGTAGCCGTACGCAAAGTACAGTCCGAACCCCGCGA
>DAIMZS010000329.1:0-3328 GCA_036733825.1 Rudaea sp. | reverse complement strand
CTCCCACGCTAGCGCATTCGGCGACGGCGGGTAAAGCGGCAGCGCGGCTCGCCCGGTCCGGCCTGCCATTTCCGCGCCGGACCGGTATACTCGAACGCCTGCCCGAAAACGGCCGCAGAGCCGCAGACTTACCCGAAAATGAGCAGCAATCCCCCGATCGTCAACAATTTCATCCGCCAGATCATCACGAGCGACGTCGCCGCCGGGAAACACGGCGGGCGCGTCGTGACCCGCTTTCCGCCCGAGCCGAACGGCTACCTGCACCTCGGCCACGCCAAGTCGATCTGCCTGAATTTCGGCGTCGCCGGCGATTATGACGGGGTCTGCCATCTGCGCCTGGACGACACCAATCCGACGCGCGAGGACCCGGAATTCGTCGAGGCGATCAAGGCCGACGTGCGTTGGCTCGGCTTCGAATGGGATGCGCTGCGCCACGCCTCCGACTATTTCGAGGTGTTCTATCTCTGCGCGTTGAAGCTGATCCGCGATGGCAAGGCGTTCGTTTGCGACTTGTCCGCCGATGAGGTGCGCGAATACCGCGGCACGTTGACCGAACCCGGCCGCAATTCGCCGTATCGCGATCGCAGCGTCGAAGAGAACCTCGACCTGTTCCAGCGCATGCGCGCCGGCGAATTCGCCGACGGCGCGAAGACGCTGCGCGCGAAGATCGACATGGCCTCGGGCAACATCAACCTGCGCGATCCGGCGCTGTACCGCATCCGCAAGACCACGCACCAGAACACCGGCGACGCGTGGCCGATCTATCCGATGTACGACTACGCGCACTGCATTTCCGACGCGGTCGAAGGCATCACCCATTCGCTGTGCACGCTCGAGTTCGAGGATCACCGCCCGCTCTACGACTGGTGCCTGGCGCAGATCGATCTGCCGCATCACGCCGAACTTCTGCAGCCGCTGGTCGACGCCGGCCTGAGCATGCCCGTGAGCACGCCGCAGCAGATCGAATTCGCGCGCGGCAATCTCGACTACACGGTGACAAGCAAGCGCAAGCTCGCCGCACTCGTCGAGGACGGCCTCGTCGACGGCTGGGACGATCCGCGCATGCCGACCCTCGCCGGCGTGCGCCGCCGCGGTTATCCGGCCGCGGCGATCCGCACGTTCTGGGAACGCGCGGGTGTGTCCAAGCAGGTGTCGACGATCGAATACTCCGTGCTCGAAGCCTGCGTGCGCGAGGAACTCGACGCCAACGCGCCGCGCCGCCTCGCCGTGATCGATCCACTCAAGCTCGTCATCACCAATCTGGCGGACGATCACGCCGAGACGCTGACCTTCTCCAACCATCCGAAGAACGAAACCTTCGGCACGCGCGCCGTGCCGTTCTCGCGCGAGCTGTGGATCGAGCGCGAGGATTTCCTCGAGGAGCCGGTGAAGGGCTTCCACCGCCTCGTACCGGGCGGCGAAGTGCGTCTGCGCGGTGTCGGCATCGTCAAGGCCGAGAGCGTGCAGAAGGACGCGGACGGAAACGTGAGCGAAGTGCACTGCACGCTCGACCCCACCTCGCGCGCCGGACAGAGCGGCGCCGAACGCAAGGTCAAGGGCACGATCCACTGGGTCAGCGCGCGCCACGCGATCGAGGCCGACGTGCGCCTGTACGAACGCCTGTTCACCGCCGCCGATCCCGACGACGACGCGGACGGCAAAACTTACCGCGATCATCTCAATCCGAATTCGCGCCGCGTCGTGCGCGGCTATCTCGAAGCCTCGCTCGCCGAGGCGACGGCGGGCGCCGCATTCCAGTTTGAGCGTCTGGGCTACTTCGTTGCCGACAGCCGCGACCATGCGGCGGGTTCGCCGGTCTTCAATCGCGTCGTCACCCTGCGCGATTCGTTTGCGAAAGCGGCGAAATAATCGCTCTGCTTCCTTCCTGAAATTGCGACATCGCGACACTTGTCGTGATGTCGCTCGCGCGCGTCGCAGCTCGCCGCCAATTCTGAGAATGAATTGAGATTTTATATATGGTGCTGCGCCGCAGAATGCGGACAGAGCCCGCTTGTTGTATTTTTATTTTTAAATCGATCTAAAAAGCTCCGACACACGCTCTTCCCGGGAATCGCACGGAAGCGAATACAACTTCTGCGCCGCTTTTCATGACGTGCAGACACGTCGCAACACCCACGCTTCGCCGCAACACGCATTTCAGTCCCTGTCTACCCACACAACAGGAGTGAGTTATGCAATTCGCGAAATGGATGAACCCTCTCAAGCAACTCGGCTGCCTCGTTCTCTTGGGCCTGCCGCTCGCCGCCGCCGCGCAAACCACGGTCAACGTGCTCGCCGAGGCGCCGCAGTTCGGCATCTACAGCAGCACGCTGCCAACCAACTACACGCCGCCGCAGGGTGTGATCGTGCTGCGCGGAAACCAGACCTGGTACACGCTGACCAAGCTGACCGCCTCGCAGCAACAGCAGCTCGGCGCCGACCTCAAGGCGAAAGTCACCTATTACGGCGGCTGCGATTCCTACGACCGCATCGAATCACTGGTGTATCTGGCGATGGCGCCCGGCGTGCAGCCGACTGTCAACGATTTACCCAATGCGATCGAGATGGCGCGCTTCATGTCCTCGTTCAACTACTACGACCAGGCCGCGCCGATCTATGTCTATCCGTACATGAATATCAGCGCGTACCAGCGCTTCCTGGCGAACGGCGCGCAGGACATTTGGGTCGGCATCGCCGGCGGTTCGAACCCGACCTTCCCGCCCTCGCAGGGCTACCAGAAGTGCTGGGACAGCAATGGCAATGCGAGCACGAACATCCCGCTCACCACGTTCCCGCCGAACATCACCGAAGCGCAGGCGCCGTACGTCGGCTTCAGCTTTGCGCTCGGTTTCGTTTCCTCGCAAGCCGCCGCCGTGCCTGCGTCGGTCGACGCCATACCCGCGGTGTTGAATGCGCCGACCGTGGTTGGCTCGAAAACCGTCGCGCTGTCCATCGCCGGAACGATCACCGTGCCGAGTTCGGGCACCGGCACGACCGCCACCGGCAGCGTGATCGTCATCGTGACCAGCCACGGCAGCGATTCGGAATACGGCTACAACAGCGGCAATACGCTGGCCATCAACGGCACGCAGGTCGGCAGCTCCTTCAGCATGCAGGCCGACTGCGCACCGTACGCGAGCAGCACGATCAACCCGCTCAACACCTCGCTGGAAGGCAACACCACCGGCAGCCATCCATCCAATCCGAGAAACTGGTGTCCGGCCACGCCCGTGCGCACGACGGCATCGAATCCCGGCGTGCCCAATCCGACGGCGAGCAACCCCGGCACGCCGATCCTGGCGCAGGTGTTCAGCAACGTCACTCTCAA
>DAIMZS010000328.1:0-3359 GCA_036733825.1 Rudaea sp. | reverse complement strand
GATCAGTAGCGATAGTGCTCCGGCTTGTACGGGCCGTTCACATCGACGCCGAGGTAGGCGGCCTGCGCGTCGGTAAGTTTGGTCAGCACCACGCCGATCTTTTCCAGGTGCAGGCGCGCGACTTCCTCGTCGAGCTTCTTCGGCAGGCGATAAACCGTCTTCTCGTACTTGTCCTTGTTCGCCCACAGGTCGATCTGGGCGAGGGTCTGGTTCGAGAACGAGTTGGACATGACGAAGCTCGGGTGGCCCGTCGCGCAACCCAGGTTGACCAAGCGGCCTTCGGCGAGCAGGAAGATCGAGTTACCGCCGGCAAAAGTATACTTGTCCACCTGCGGCTTGATGTTGGTGTGCTTGACGCCGGCCAGCGCCTTGAGCGCGTCGACCTGGATCTCGTTGTCGAAGTGGCCGATGTTGCAGACGATGGCCTGGTCCTTCATCTTGGTCAGGTGATCGAGCGTGAGCACGTCCTTGTTGCCGGTCGTGGTGACGTAGATGTCGCCCTGGCCGAGCGTGGACTCGACCGTGTTGACTTCGAAGCCTTCCATCGCCGCCTGCAGCGCGTTGATCGGGTCGATCTCGGTGACGACCACGCGCGCGCCGTACGCGCGCAGGCTGTGCGCCGAGCCCTTGCCGACGTCACCGTAGCCGCAGACCACCGCGACTTTGCCGGCGAGCATGACGTCCATCGCGCGCTTGAGGCCGTCGGCCAGCGACTCGCGGCAGCCGTAGAGGTTGTCGAACTTCGACTTGGTCACCGAGTCGTTGACGTTGATCGCGGGCACGAGCAGCTTGCCGGCCTCGGCGATCTGATAGAGGCGGTGCACGCCGGTGGTGGTTTCTTCCGACACGCCCTTCCATTCCTTGACCACGCCGGTCCAGAAGCCCGGGCGCTCTTTGGCGACGCGCTTGAGCAGGTTCTTGATCACCTGTTCTTCGTGCGAGGACGACGGCGAATCGACCCACTTGTCGCCCTGCTCGAGCTCATAGCCCTTGTGGATCAGCAGGGTCACGTCGCCGCCGTCGTCGACGACGAGCTGCGGGCCCTTGTTGCCGGGGAAGGTGACCGCGTCGAGCGTGCAGTCCCAGTACTCTTCGAGCGTCTCGCCCTTCCACGCGAACACCGGCGTGCCGGTCGCGGCGATCGCGGCGGCGGCCTGGTCCTGGGTCGAGAAGATGTTGCACGAGGCCCAGCGCACGTCGGCGCCGATGTCCTTGAGCGTTTCGATCAAGACGGCGGTCTGAATCGTCATGTGCAGCGAGCCGGTCACGCGCACGCCCTTGAGCGGCTTGGCGGCGGCGTACTGCTTGCGGATCGACATCAGGCCCGGCATTTCGTGCTCGGCGATGTCGATTTCCTTGCGGCCCCAGTCGGCGAGCGACATGTCGGCGACTTTAAAGTCGTGTTTTGAATCGGCCTGCGTGGGTTTTACTACGGCGTTCATTGCGAAATCTCCAGTGATTTACTGGGCGCGGTTTCGGTGGATGGAACCCGAAAGCCCGCCGAGCCTGATTTCGCATTGCGAAAATGCAGCGCCCCTCGGCGGGGAGGGGCGGGCATTATATCGCTTATTCGCGATGAAAGGATATATGCGCTAGTGCCGCGCTTTTTCGGTTGAACGCGCGTCGTCTTCGAGTTCAATCCGGAGTTCTCCGCCCGAGGCGAACGATGCGATGTGCTGCGCTTCGTTGCCGTTGGCGAAGCCGCCCACCAGCCCCGGCACGTACGTCCACCAGCGTTCTCCGGCCGTGGTCTGATGGGCGCGCCCGAGCCAGTCCGCGTCCGGCGAAATTAGAATGAAGGCTGCGTGGCCGGATGGATCGGCGAAGACGGTATGCGAATAGTTCATGCCGCGCTGGGTGAAGCGATCAAATGGATACGATTTCAGCGGTTTGAACCCGTCGTCAAGCACCTCCACTTTCGCCGGCAGCGTTTGCTCCTTCACGGTGACGACGGTGACTTTGACGTTGCTCGCTTTCGAGGTTTGGCCGAGACGCACGAGGAGCGCGCCTGTCTGGTTGCCGTTAGCCAGATTTAGGCAACTCGCATCCATAGCAAACTTGAGCGGCTTGCCATTGAGTTCGCGGCTGCTTTTTGCGGGCTTGTCCGCGGCAAATGCCCATTGCGGTAGCCCGCTGACTTCAGCGACACACGCCGATGGCGGAGTGTCTGCCGCGACGGCGCAGATCGGCAACGCCACAAGGCCGGCGAAAAGGCATGTCACGCGCATGCTCGTTCTCCGTCAGATTCAAAATTGCTTGGCGAGCTCCGCCGCTGTCCCGGCGAAGGCGACCTGCAGGCCCTTCACTGCGTCGGGTCCGGCCGCCTGCAGTGCGTTGAATTCTGGGTAACGATAGTGGTCGTCGGGTTCGATCGTGATCGGCGAACTCTGATTGGGGAACACCGGGTTGTATTCGATCAGGTCTTCAAACAATACGCGCTTGCCGTCGGCCGAAACCATGCGGGCGGACAGCACGACAGTGGGACGGTATGGGGCATCGCTGCTGCTGCCGGCGGCGGCGTAGCCAATGAAGCCAAAGTTGACGTCGAGCTGCGCGTCGGCATCGGCGACTCCGGCATAAGATTTGCGAAGGCCAAAATCCTCGCGTGCGACATCTTTGGTCTTTTCGGCTTGCTGCACAGGATCGGACCAGCGCAGTTCGTAGCCTTTTGCAGCCATGGCTTCGGTCAACTTGGAGCGAAATTCGCCAAGATAGTCGAAATGGTTCTTCGCCACCTCGTCTTTGAGCCAGTGCGCCTTGGGCAGGCGATTCGCTTCCTCTATAGCAAGCCCGATAAGGCCGAAATTCAACGCGGGATTGTTGACGATAATCAGGTCGATATCCGAATGGCGCATGGTCAATACCAGTACACGCTTCGCGCCTTGGTCGGCTTCACGATTAAAAGCCAAGTGTTTGGGCGCGGTGACGCAGCCGGCGAGTGCGAGAAGCAGCAACGCAGCAGATAGCTTGCAGAACAACAGGAAAAAACGATGCATGGAACTTCCCCCTGGAGTGAACGGTGAGACGATACGTACCTATGCTTGCCGCACCCCCGTGTTTCCGGTTTCAATGCATCCAAGCGAGGAGAATTGTCTTGGGGCTGGCAAATTGCTGTCAACTAATTCTGCGGACGTGATTCGTGAGGGTTAGGAAATTACCTGCCGGATCCCGAAACTCGGGATGGCGACCAGAGAGCGACCTTCATTGCCCTGGACGTAGCATGTCGAGAAAGAACGCGTACATATCCGCCGTCTCGCGGTAGCGTGCAAAGCGCCCGCTCTTGCCGTTGTGGCCGCCGGCCATATCGATCTTGAACAGCAGCGGGCGCGAGTCCGTTTTCGTCGCGCGCAGCTTCGCGA
>DAIMZS010000327.1:0-3392 GCA_036733825.1 Rudaea sp. | reverse complement strand
TGGGCCTGCACCAGCCGCTGCACCCAGTCCAGCGGATGAAAATCGCCTTCGTCGCCGCGCGGAGCCGCGTAACTGCGGATCGACTGGCGCAGGCAGTCGCTCAGGCTGCCGTCGGGAATCTCTCGCTGCTCGAAGATCAACATGGCGTACTTCGGCGTGAATCATTTGCGCAAAATACTACCGCCGGTTGCGATCGCCTGCTCAGCCGTCGCGTGCTGCAGTTGCATTCGCACTTGCAAGCATATACGTTAGCACTTACGTAAATGCTTTCGGATCAGCCGTATGTTCCTGCAATCCCAAGCCGAACTCGCGCTCGGCAGCCGCTTCAAGGCGCTGAGCGAACACTGCTACCGCATCGCCAACGCCGCCTATCATGCGACAGGCGTCGAGCTCGATGCACACTGGTTTCCGGTGCTGCGCTATGTGCAGGTGAAGGGGCCGGGGACGGTGACCCAGATCGCCCAGGCTATCGGCCAGACCCACTCGGCGGTGAGCCAGCTGGCGACGCGCCTGGTGGGCGAGGGCTGGCTCGTGCGCAAGTCCGACCGCGCCGATGCGCGCCGCAGCGTGCTCGATTTGTCTGCGGACGGCGAACGCCGCCTCGCCGGCATGGGGCCGATCTGGACGGCGATCCGCCGCGCGACGGCGGCGCTGCTCGCGCGTCACGCCGGTGATCTCGGCGCGGCGATGATCGCGCTCGAAGCCGAGCTGTCCGGCGAGCGGGTGTTGCAGGACATTCTCGCCCAGCATGCGCGCCTGGCTGCAGCCAAATTGGAGATCGTGCCGTTCCGGCCCGGGCTGCGTGAGCATTTCTTCCGCATCAATGCGCAGTGGCTGGAACGCTACTGGTCGCTGGAGCCGATCGATCGCCAGGTTCTCGGCGAGCCGGAGAAACATGTGCTGAAACCGGGCGGCGCGATTTTCTACGCGCGGGTCGACGGCGAGGTGATCGGCACGGTCGCGCTGCTCAAGGACGCGGCGGCCGGCGAATACGAAGTATCGAAGATGGGCGTCGAGGCCGGCTGGCGCGGACGCGGCGCGGGCCGGCGGCTGCTCGATGCGGCGGTTGCGGAGTTCAAGCGCCGCGGCGGACGCATGTTGTTCCTGGAATCGAATTCGAAACTCGGGCCGGCGCTGAAATTGTACGAGGACGCCGGCTTCGTGCATCAGCGCGGGCTGCGGCCCGGCTCGCACTATGCGCGTTCGGATGTGTACATGATTTACAAGAAAGGGAACCGCGAGCAGGGAACGGGGAACAGGAAAAGATAGTTTGCGGGAAGGCCCGCGGCTCCTGTTCCCCGCTTCGCTCAGCGCGAGTCGAACACCACCATGTTCTTGCCCGACACCGATATCATGCCCTGGCTTTCAAGCTGCTTGAGCACGCGTCCGACCATCTCGCGCGAGCAGCCGACGATACGGCTGATTTCCTGACGCGAAATGCGGATCTGCATCCCTTTCGGGTGCGACAGCGCGTCGGGCTCGTTGGTCAGGTCGATCAGGGTCTTGGCGACGCGGTTGGTGACGTCCATGAACGCGAGGCGGCTGACCTTGCGCGAGGTGTTGAGCACGCGGTTGGTGAGTTGCGTGCCGATTGCGAAGAGAATCTTCGGCAGATCCTCGCGCAGCGGGCCTTCGGCCAGCTGGAACAGGCGCTCGTAGCTGATTTCGGCCAGGTCGCACGGCGTGCGCGTGCGCACGGTCACTTCGCGCTGCGGCGTTTCGACGAACAAACCCATCTCGCCGATGAACTCGCCGGCATTGATATAGGCCAGGATCAGCTCGCGTCCCTCCTCGTCTTCGGAGGAAACGGTTACCGAGCCGTCGATGATGAAATAAAGGATATTGGCCGAATCACCCGGACGGATGATCACCGTCTTGCGCGGGTAGTGGCGCAGATGGCAGTCCTCCAGGAAGCGATTCAGGGCTGCCTGGTCCAAGACCAGAGCGGGTGGGGTTTGCACACGCGCTACGGCTTTTTGCAGGGTGTAACGCAAGGGCTGGGGCACGCTCGACCTCGTTCTTTAGGGTTGCTCACGGACTGCCGATCATCCCTTGAATCGCACGGTGCTCAACAAGGCTCCCGGATCGACGATTTTGCATCTTAGACGAAAAAAAGCGGTTAAGGCCATCGGCGGAAAAAAAATTGCATGGCTTGCCTGCGTGCTGCCGCACAGTTCACGAAATCGCGCTGCGGCGCGGCCGGCGAAGGGCGCGGGGTGCGCTGAAAGCGGTTTTACGGCCCGCCGCGCCCCGCGATTTTCGCCGTGGAATTTGCGCCATCCGGCCGCACAGTTTCGCCTGTCATCAAGTTGGCCCATAATTCGCCCCCTTCACCGCATCCGCGGAGCGTTTTTTCGAGGAATACCACCATGGTCAAGCCCATCCCCCGCCTTAAGCTCCAGGGCTTCAACAACCTGACCAAGGCACTGAGCTTCAATATTTACGATATCTGCTACGCGGTGACGCCCGAGCAGCGCGATCGCTACATCGAGTACATCGACGAGGCGTACGACTCCGATCGCCTGACCAAGATCCTCACCGACGTGGCCGACATCATCGGCGCGAACATCCTCAACATCGCGCGCCAGGACTACGATCCGCAGGGCGCGTCGGTCACGATCCTGATCTCCGAGCAGCCGATCATCGACAAGCGCGACGCCGGACGCGAGCTGATCTCCGACGCGGTCCACGAGCATCACGACGCCAGTGCCGTCGCGCACCTCGACAAGAGCCACATCACGGTGCACACCTATCCGGAGACGCACCCGCACAATGGCATCGCGACGTTCCGCGCCGACATCGACGTGGCCACCTGCGGCGTCATCTCGCCGCTGAAGGCCCTGAACTACCTGATCGACAGCTTCGAGTCGGACATCGTGACGATGGATTACCGCGTGCGCGGCTTCACCCGCGACGTGAAGGGCAAGAAGCACTACATCGACCATCGCATCAACTCGATCCAGGAATACCTGGCCAAGCACATCCGCAACAAGTACGAGATGTTCGACGTCAACGTGTATCAGGAAAACATCTTCCACACGAAGATGCACGTGAAGGAGTTCGATCTGGAGACGTACCTGTTCGAGGCGCACGCCAAGGACCTGTCGTTCAAGGAGCGGCTGCGCATCGAGTCGCTGCTCAAGCGCGAGATCGAGGAGTTGTTTCACGGGCGCAATCTGTCCTGATTTTCGGGCGCGATTCGTCGCGCCGCGCTCTTGCTCGTCATTCCCGCGCAGGCGGGAATCTAGTTCTTGCTGTGGCTCGTCATTCCGGCGGCTTTCAACAGCCGGATGGCTGGTCAAGCGGGAATCCAGCTTTTAGCTCGTCATTCCCGCATGCTCTTAGCGGGAATCCAGTGCCTTTGCTCTTGATTTGCGTGGGGACGCATCCCT